>DCSM01000057.1:0-8846 GCA_002325605.1 Chloroflexaceae bacterium UBA1466 | reverse complement strand
AAACCCTGTTCTAAACCTTCTTCCCGACCTTTCAAGAGAAATTTCTCTTGCAGCCGCTGTATAAAGGATGTGTTACCCAATACCTCGACAAAATCCTCTTCCGCGATCAGGGGTAAGATCAGACGGGGCAATTCTTTCCCGTGCTTGAGCAAATCTTCTTTCGTTATGGCCCGCATTATGGTTCCTCCTGCAATTGTCCATAATCTCAACAAACCTAGAATCAGCCATTCCACTTCAGCGCTCATTTTAGCCCGATGATGTTGCTCAAAAGTAGTTAAAGCTGCTTGTTTAGCCTGACTTTGGTGAGCAAACAGTTTGAAAAAGGCATTCTGGGGTGCATCAGACAACTCACTCAATACAATTAGACGAGTTTGAGCTAAAAAGACATTCAAACTGCTATAGACCCCTGGATGAATGAGGTTTGTGTAGCCTAATAATTCCCGCGTTTTCAGCAGCGGTTGATGGGCACTCACTAAGAAACTTTGAACATCATCCTCTTTGAGATTCCGGGAGCGCCGAAAGAAATATTCATAGCCCACTAAGGCTTTCGCTGCGTCGAGAGTGACCGATTCAGTGTATTTGAACTCGATAAGAATGTGCCGTGAGCTACTGTGCCGAATCCCATCAGGCAGATAAGCTAATTGTTCGGTTGTCCAAGTGCGACTGGTCTTCAGATTCTGTAACAGCACAATGTCAATCTCAGGGGGTGTGCTACTAACATCAACATTGGTTTGCACCAAAACTCCTGTTGGGCTAATGATGCGTTCTTGCAAATGGGCAAATAACTCATGCCAGCGGGTAAGTTTGGTTAGGTCTTGCATAGCCCTATTATAACATCAATTGCCCACTTCTGCGCCAGCCATTGCCTGAGCTTCCTAAAGGGAACAGTAAGGGAAAGGTTTGGGCTTGGAATCAACAGCTTTAGCCGCTGGGAAGCGGGAAAAAGAGAGGAGTTCAACAGCTTTAGCCATCGAACTCCTGATCTCATCCCTTAGCGATTTAGCTTAGGGAGCGGTACAAACTTCCCATCCCCCTTGCTTCCCCTTTAGACCTTATTAAGGTGCTACAGAAGTAGACCGTGCGGGAGCGGGATAATAGGGCGCAGGATAGGTCAAAGGGCTGGACGTTGGTGAAGGTCTGGGGGAAGGGGCCGTACAAGCCCCAAGGCCCCCCAAAAGGATAAGCCCCAGCAGCAAAGGTCGCCACCGTCGCAGTTGTTTTTGCCCAAAGGTCATAGCTTTAGCTCCCGCGCTTAGGCTTCTTTCAAGGCACTTACCAATTCCAACACACCCTTTTTGGCATCCGCGAAGAACATGACCGTGTTATCCGCCGCAAAAAGCGGATTGGGAATCCCCGCGAAGCCTGGACTAAGGCTGCGCTTAATCACTACAACGCTCTTCGCGCTAATCACATCCAAAACGGGCATCCCCGCAATCGGGCTTTTGGGGTCCGTTTGCGCGACGGGGTTGACCACGTCATTCGCGCCAATCACGATTGCTACGTCCGTTTGGGCAAAGGAAGGATTGATCTCGTCCATTTCCTTGACCTTTTCGTAGGGAATGTTGGCTTCGGCCAGCAGCACGTTCATGTGCCCAGGCATCCGCCCCGCGACGGGGTGAATCGCAAACTCCACGTTTGCGCCTTTGGTTTCCAAAAGTTGAACCAAATCGCGCACGGCATGTTGCGCTTGCGCCACCGCCATCCCGTAGCCTGGCACGATGATAACTCGTGAAGCCCCATCTAACAACATAGCGATTTCTTCGGCTGACGAGGATTTAATGCGCCCTGCGTAGACTTGCTCCCCGCTTGGGCCCGATTCAGCGGGAACCCAAACCCCAAATAAGACATTTATCAACGAGCGATTCATCGCTTTGCACATAATGTCAGAGAGGATAATGCCCGAAGCACCCACTAATGAGCCTGTAATCACTAAGGAATAGTTGTTTAGCACGAAACCTGTGGCACAAGCGGCTAAACCTGAATAGGAATTGAGCAAGGCGATCACGACGGGCATATCTGCGCCACCGATGTTAATCACCAGCGAAACCCCTAAAACCGAAGCGACAAGCACAATTAGCCAGTAAGCAAGCGTCGCGCTGGGGACAGCCACCAGCCAAGCTGAAAGGATTAAAACAAGGCCAAAAAGCACGGCATTGAAGATCTGCTGGCCCGCGAAGCGCGGAATATCTTTATCTTTGACAAGCTCCTGGAGTTTGGCGTAGGCGACAAGGCTGCCCCAAAAGGTAACAGCCCCAATTAGCCCCGAAGCTGCCGTCGAAACTGTAAACTGGGTTTGGGCGATTCCTGTGCCCAACGTATTCATTTTCAATGCTTCGATGAGCGCTGCGCCGCCCACAAGCGTCGAGGCTGCTCCTCCAAAGCCATTCAGCAGCGCAACCATTTGCGGCATTTCCGTCATTTTGACTTTTAGCGCCAAAAAGACCCCGATTGCCGACCCAATCACCAAGCCCAAAAGGATTATCTCAAAACTGAGGATGTTTTTATCAAAGAGTGTGGCCACTATCGCCAGCAACATCCCCAACGCCCCCATTTGATTTGCCCGCACAGCCGTGCGCGGGTGGGCTAAACCTTTTAAACCATAGATAAAAAGGATTGACGCGCTTAAATAGGCTAAATTTATCAGCACAACTTTCATAAGTTAGCTTTTTAAGCCTTTCGTTGAAACATCTCTAGCATTCGGTGAGTTACCATAAAGCCCCCAACGACATTGATCATCGCAAAAATGATCGCAAGTAAGCCTAAAATCGTGGTTAAAAGCGTGATTTTGCTGCCCGCCGAGATGAGTGAGCCAACGATAGTGATGCCTGAAATCGCATTTGAGCCAGACATCAGCGGCGTATGTAAGGTTGGTGGAACTTTATTGATGATCTCAGCGCCGACAAACATCGCCAACACAAAAATTGTCAAAGTCCCGATGAGTAAATTCACAGATTCCATTGAAAAGCGTTCCTTTCTACCCAACTTAGGCTGCAATTAAATCTTTCACCCGTGCCTGAACAACCTCACCTTTATGCGTGACAAGCGTTTCGGCAATGATCTCGTCAGATATATTCAACATGATCTGCCCATCCTTAACCAAGTTACGCAAGAAGGTTGTCAAATTACGGCTGTACATTTGGCTGGCGTGATAGGGCACTTCGCTGGCCAAGTTGACAGGCCCCAAAATCGTTACGCCGTTGACCACCACCGTTTCGCCAGGGCGCGTCAGTTCGCAATTCCCTCCGCGTTCGGCAGCCAAATCTACAAGCACAGAGCTTGGTTGCATCCGCTTGACCATTGCGGCAGTGAGCAGGAGCGGAGCCTTTTTGCCTGGAATCAGCGCCGTCGTGATCACCACGTCGTTATACGCCACAACTTCGGCCATCAGTTCTTGCTGCTGCTGAATTTTGGCTGCCGCAAGCTCTTTGGCATAGCCGCCTTTGTCCTCAGCTTCGCCCGTTTCCAGCGGCAATTCCACAAATTTCGCGCCGACGCTTTCGACCTGCTCCTTGACAGCAGAACGCACGTCGTAGGCTTGGACTTTCGCGCCCAACCGCTTGGCGGTGGCGATGGCTTGCAATCCCGCCACGCCGGCCCCAATTACGAAAACCCGTGCGGGTGGAACCGTGCCCGCTGCCGTCATCAACATGGGAAACATTTTGGGCAAAGCCGAAGCCGCTAATAAGACAGCTTTGTAGCCGATGATGGTTCCCATCGCCGAAAGCGCATCCATGCTCTGGGCCCGGGTGATCCGTGGGATTAAATCCATTGAAAAAGCAGTGATCTCTTTTTCAGCGAGACTTTGCATCAATTTTGGCTCAGAAAGCGGCTCTAAAAAAGCGATTAAACCTTGACCTGCGCGCATTTGGGCCAAATCAGTGGCACAAAAAGCAGGATTTGCGCCCCCAGCCCGTACTTGAACTAACAAATCCGCTTGAGTAAAAACCTCTGCGCGAGTGAGCAATTTAGCTCCAGCGCTTTGGTAAGCCGCATCGGGATAGCCTGCGGCAGCCCCCGCGCCAGCCTCGACCACCACTGAAAGTTGCGCTTTTTGCAGCGCCGCAAAATCCTGCGGGACCAGCGCCACCCGCCGTTCACCTGGAAAAGACTCTTTAAGCAGACCGATAATCATCTGTTTAGTCTGATTCCCTTCTTTAATGATCGATTAAAAACAAAGAAAAGGACATCTCGTTTCTTTTTGAGTTGAAAAGAGCGAAGATGTCCTTTTTCTTAGGCTTGAAAAAGCTAAAAACGTTTGTTACGCTGTACGGCTGCCAAGTTGGCGGTCAAGCATAATGATTGAATTCCAATGATCTCCCACCCGCTTGAGGGTTGTAACAATTTCCCCAGCCGTTTTTTCTTCTTCGACTTGTTCCTCAATAAACCATTGAAGCATTATCTGCGTCGGATAATCATTTTCCTTGAGGGCCAACGCATAGATTTCGTTAATCGCTGCCGTTACTTTACATTCGCTTTCTAAGGCTTGCTCAAAAGCGGCCAAAGGCGAAGCAAAATCGTTCGTGGGCTGGCTAAGGGCTTGCAAAACCACCCGGCCTCCACGGTCATTGAGATAATTAAAGAGTTTCATCGCATGGGAAGACTCTTCTTGGCTTTGGACACGCATCCAAGTGGCAAACCCTGGCAAGCTTTGCGCTTCAAAATAGGCTGAAATGGCAAGATAGGCATGGGCAGAGGAAAATTCTGCGGTGATCTGGGCATTGATCGCGGTCTCGATGGTTTTACTCAACATGATTTTGAAAAACTCCTTGGGTCAAAAGCTTGACCCGTGATATTCCGAGCGATAAAAAGCGGTTTAACCTTCAGGGTTCAACAGAAACTGCATTGTATCTAAGAGAATGTCAGCTTTGACTGGTTCTTCGACAATGGCAATCGTCCAATCACTGGCGTAAGGCACAGATTGGAGGTCAATCATCGGCAGGGCACTGGCAATCACAATCGGGATATTGGCTGTAGCTTCGGCAGCCCGAAGGCGTTCAATAAGCTGTTCTTCGGGCGTTTCCAAGCCTGGCAGCGCCAGCACGAACAGTTGCGGAGTCGCGGGAAGGGGCGCATCAGGCGACGGGGGCGGAAAAGCCGTGATGCTAAAAGCAGCCGCTGGGATCAGCCCAACAAGCCTTTCCCGCGTGCTTGCATTGCAGGCAACCACAGCAATCGAAGTAGACATAGACGAAACTCCTCGACAAGGTAGCGAGCTTTGCGATTCCAACAGTTATGAGACCGCCCACAGATTAGCTGGGGATTTAGCATTGATCAAGCCAGGCCGTCACTTCTTGCGCCCTGGAAGGTCGTTCGTTCGGCGCGAAAGCCACCAAACGAGTCAAAAGGTCTTTGGCTTGGGCCGGAAGGGCCGCTTGGGCCACCCGCGCTAAATCTACGGAGGTTGGCGGGAGAGCTTGCCAGAGCAAAGCAGACCAGATCATTCCCAGGGCATAAAGGTCGCTGCGCTCATCGGCGGCGGCAGGCTGCGAAAGGGCTTCGGGCGCAACGAAGCTGGCGGCGGCGGGATGGTTGGGCTGGGCCAGGTTTTTGCTCAACGGGGGCAAGCGGGCTTGCTCAAAGTTGCGTAATTTGACCCTCCCGTCGTCGACCAGAAAAACGCTCCACGGGTTTAGCTGGCCGTGAAGCACGCCTTGGCGATGACAATAGGCTAAGGCGCTGGCTACGGGATGGAGAATCTGACACTGTTCGCCAAAAGTAAAGGGATATGGGCGATTCAGGTAAGTTGCCAAAGTTTGCCCTTCAAGCCATTCCAGCCCAAGCCACGTAACGTTCGTTTCTTCGGGCCGGAGCCAAAAACCATAGATTCGCAGCAGATTAGGATGTGCTTGCAACTGAAGAACAGGCTCCATGGCCCTTTGAAATTGCTGTTGAGCGGCTTCTAAAGCTGCTGTGGCTTGAAAACCTAACATTTGGTAACGTTTGAGCCAAGCCCGTCGATACTCAAACCGCACATTTTGCGCCTCATAAGTCGGCCAAATTGCATTAGGAACTAACTCTCGCAAAAGATGATAGTTATCCACCAACTGCGGCGGTGGGTCTTGGCGCTGATTGGTCAAAGCCTCCACAAGCCATTGCTGGAGCGATCTCGAAAAACTCTGTTTAAGGGTGCTTGAAGGCTGAGTCAAAGTCGCAATTAAAGCTGAATTGAGTGAGAAAATCCCTTGCTGTGACGAATCGACTGGCTTTAACTGGGTTTCAGCCCGTGACAGCAGAACTAATCCCGTCACAGGAATTTGCACCAGCCCAAGCTCTTGCAACCGAGCTTCCAATTGCACAGCTTTCTGGTGTACCAGGCCCAGCGGGTTGGGGTAAGCCCGCCCGTGATGGAGCCAAGGCTCTGGGCCAAGCGTGATTGACCCTGCCCAATGCCAAATTTCCAAGACCCAAACGCCTTGCTCATTGATCAAAATCAAATCGTAGGCCGTCAAAGAAGCGGCCCACCCAAAATGATAATTGAGCAACAGGAAGCCATTGCTGGTCGCCAAAGCCTCTTCCAGAAACTTTTGGGCCAGCAAATTCCCAATTGTGATGCCTGGTGCGCCAGGCAGAATGGTCAATGACATAAGGGCTGCTACTTAGCAAATGAGCGCGGCTTAAACCTCCGCAGGAGAACTTCGCGGAGCCAACTCCAGCCACCGCTTATTGTAGCTTAAAACCATTCAGAAGACAAGAATTGCTTTGGCCCTTCAAACGCAGGCCTTAAAGCACCGATTCTTGCGCCGTTTCTGCAAACTGGCCGCCGAAGCAAACCGCTCGCCCGTTGCATTGTTCTC
Source organism: Chloroflexaceae bacterium UBA1466 (assembly GCA_002325605.1). GTDB lineage: Bacteria > Chloroflexota > Chloroflexia > Chloroflexales > Chloroflexaceae > UBA1466. The sequence goes on along the minus strand of DCSM01000057.1, from coordinate 2,052 downwards.
AGTACTTTGTTATGATAGATGAATTAGATAGAAGTAATTTGAAAAGTTTGCACTTATTGGCAGGCAGGGAAGGGCAGTATGACTGCTGAAGTTTTGCTACAGGAAAGGTATCTTATTGTTCGCAAGTTGGGCGAAGGGGGTTTTGGGAAAGTCTATCAGGCTTTTGACCAGAACCTTAATCGTTATGTAGCGCTCAAGGAAATTAACGCAATTTCTGTTACTCATTGGAGCTTAATTGAGCATGAAGTAGCGATTTTAGCGCATTATGCTTCGGATTTTGCATTTATTCCCCATCTCTATGATCGTTGGAAAGATGATGCTCTGCTAACGGCCTACTTAGTAATGGAATATATTGATGGTGAGACCCTGGAAGACCATCTGAATCAAACAGGACCGTGGAGTGGCGAAGAGACAGAACGTTTCTTACGCGCAATGTTACGCAATCTGGTGCAATTACATAGTGCAGGCATTATTCACCGCGACCTCAAGCCCGCAAATATCAAACTACGGTCTAATGGGCATTACATTTTGTTAGATTTTGGGATTGCCAAACAAGGGCCTTCAACGCTGACGATTGTGAATAAATCAGGTACGCCAGCTTATGCGCCACCGGAGCAGCTAAACGGGCATCCGAGCGATGCGCGGACCGATCTTTATAGTCTGGCGGCGACGGCTTATCATCTCTTGATGGGCTATTGCCCCACGCTGGCTTTTGCCCGTTTGCAAGGGACTCCGCTGGCTCCTCCCCGCAAGCCTGGCGTTGCAGTGCAATTAGAACAGGCTTTAGTTCAAATGTTGGCTCTTGAACCTAACGAACGCCCCGCAAGTGCTAAGGCCGGATTGAAGCTCTTGGAAGCAACTTTGCCAGCAGCTTTAGCAGACTTTATGGACTCTGGAACAGAAACCTTCTTTACCAAAGTAACGCAAGATCAAGTTCCCGCCTTGCAACGCCCTAAGCTCCAGCAGGCCTTTTTAAGAGCGCAAAAATTAGCGGCTCAAGGCGCAGGGCCTCTTTCAGAACCCCAGGGGCCGCCGAGCATTTCTCTTGGGCAGCAACTCAGTGAGCCAAACCCGCCCAGCTTTGAGCCGACTGCGCCAACCATGGCGGACAATAGGCCGCTGGGCCGGGAATTGCAGCCCAGTGGCGGAGCCTTGCCCGCGCTCAAACGCTCAATTCCGCCGCCTGTTGCTCCCCAACCTTCGGCGATCCCAAATGGCGATTCTGCTCCCAATCAGGTAACTTTCATAGCCTCGCAGCCTGGGCCCCTCATGCAAAACCAAGAAGGGTTTGGGGCAGCACAACCGTTTTTTTTGCCCACCGCCCCCGCTCTGGGGGCGAAAGATTTGTCGCTTGGGGCCAGGCTCCAGCGGATGGGGCAAGCGATTAAGGATGTCGACCGGGGCTTCATTGGCCGCATGCTCGTCCGAACGTTGGGTGGTTTTCTCGCTGGGGGGTTGGGCGCAGGTTTGGGCAATGCGGCTGGAAATTTCGTAGGGTTCTTTTTGGCCGAAAAGGTGGGCAAAAAACTTACGGAGATGGGCGGCGTGCTGGCCTTCTCAAGCTGGCCCATTTGCCAGCAACCTTTTGCAGGTTTTGCTGTCGTGCTGGTGCTGTTGGCGGCCCTCGTTTGCGGTCTGCGGGGCGCAAACGAAAAAGTCTTTTGCCTTGAGTGCCTTTTGCTCCAAGCAGCTACCCTTGCTTTTATGCTCAATATCGTCGGCGGTGTGGCGATTTGGTTATTTTTGACGTTGGCCATGTGGTTTAGTTTATGGTTTTGATGAAATAAGATAAGTTAAAAGTAACATGCTAGAACATCTCTGGCTTATTCCGCTAGGTTTTTTCACTGGTTTCTATGGAACGCTGGTCGGAATCGGTGGCGGCTTTATTCTTTTACCAACTTTGCTTCTGCTCTATCCTCAACAAAAAGCTGAATTTCTGACAAGTATTTCGTTAGCCGTAGTTTTTATCAATAGCTTATCGGGGACAATCGCTTATGCCCGCATGAAACGCATTAGTTATCGGTTGGGTTTATTGCTGGCGGTGGGGACAGT
>DCSM01000012.1 GCA_002325605.1 Chloroflexaceae bacterium UBA1466 | reverse complement strand
GGGCGGCATAGCCGCCCGCGCCCCCTTTCTTCCCCCTCTTTCTCCGTTTAACGCCTTACCAAGGGCAGAAAAACCCGATAACCTCCTTCTTCAATCGGCCCCAGCGTTGTAGTCGGTGTGGGACTGCGAGCAGGAGTCGAAGTAGAACTTGTATTTGTCGTTGGGGAAGGAGAAACCGTCCTCGTCGGCGTGAAATTAGAACTTGTCGTTGGGGAAGGGAAAACCGTACTCGTTGGCGGGAGAGTCGCTAGGGGAGTCGGTGTAGACGGATTATCAGGGTTGTAAGGACTGAGGTCAGGGTCGGGTTTGGGGGCATTTGTTAAATCAACGAAGCGCACATCTTCCCCACTCAAAATCGCCATTCGCTGATTATCGCTGCTAATCACAAATTGACTCATAAAAGAATCGTTATCACGCCAGGGGCCCTCGTGCCGCCAGAGGGGATTTCCCTGGAGATCATAGCCCAAAATAAGATCTCGATAGCGCCAGCCATTCTTGGCGACGTTATTCGCATGCTGATAATCAAAAACCTCTTTGGCAAAAGCTACGCCTGCCCCATTGGCCAAAAAGCGAAGATCGCTAATTGAAGCTCCGCCATCATGCTTTTGCCACAAGATCTTCCCTGAACTATCCATTAGCGTGAAAAAGCCATTTATACTTCCAGTAGCAACATACGCCCCATCCGCCGAAACTGCTATTTTACGCACATATTGGCCTGCATAAACACCGTTAGCATCCTTAACTTTGCCATCTTTCCCCACAAGCCGCACGACATTGCCCGAATAAGCCAAAAGGCTCCCATCAGACGCGGCTCCAGCGGCCAGCGGCTCGCCATCACGAACCTGATTTTCGCTGGCCAATGTGCCATCAGCAGCAATGCGCTTATTGAACATGCCGTGCAAAATGCCCCCACCATCGTTTAGTGGGATGACGGCAGGCGTGTAAGAGGCCAAAGTACTCGTTTTTGCATACCAAACAACATTGCCCGTATCTTTACTGAGCTTTATGCCATAAGTATTCCACTCTGAATAGAGAAGATCACCATTTGGGAAGACTTCCATGGCAAAAACTGTGCGTCCTTGTTGAGCAGCAGGCAGATCTGTGCCCGAACCGACTTTGTGTCGCCATTTTTCTGTGCCCGTAAGATCATAGCGCACAATCTGCGAATCGCTATAAACACTGAAAAACCAGGTAGAATCATCAAGCTTGCCATCGGCGCTGAGGTTGGCCGCAACGTAGATTGATGTCCCATCGGGGCTAAACCGCACGAAAAAGACGCGCCCTTTGTAGCTTTTCTCCCAAAGCAACTTGCCTGTGCTATCCAAAAGCTGGACATAACCAGCCGTGGAAGAGCGGTCATCGGCCACCGTCGTGAAGCCAACCGCAACTTTTTGCCCATCGGAGGTCATATCCATTGTGTAGGGCCGAAACGCAACATCCTTACTCCAAACAGCTTTAACGGTTTTCGCTGGCGAAGAATCATTAGAAAATGAGTCACCTTGGGCATCAAAGCAGAAAACTTGCCCTTCGCCCCCCTTTTGCAAAGGAATGACCACCAACATTTCGCCCGCAGCCATAGCACGAGTGAGCGTAGCTTTGAAGGTCTGGGCCACCGTCGCTGTGATTTTTTGGCTAGAAACGATTGCATTCTCGTTGCCAATGTGCCGTAAGATAAGGCTGGAAACATTAGCTTGCGTGGTGATTGTAACAACTTTAGCGGCTATCTTTACCGAAGCTCCTGCGATTTCTGTAGTTTGTGAAAGCGTTGTTGTGCTGATAATCGTTGTATTAGCCAGTGTTGAATCAAGTTTGGGCGAAGGATCGCTACGGGTATTATCTTGCACGTCGTAATAAACTTGATAAGTCTTTGTGGCCCCAGGAAATAAAGCGACTGAAGGCTTCACAAAAAGGTTTTTGTGCGGAGAAACCTGAATTTGGCGCACAGCCCAAAAGTATTTTCCTGCTGGTTGCGCTCCCGCCAAAATTTGCGATTGCAGCGCAAACTTATACTGGCCGCGCAACTTTTGCCCAGGATAAAGCGAGAAATAATTGAAAATCTTTTGCACATCGAAGACATAGCGTTTCCAACCCCCCCCAAGCTCAAATTGCACCGCAGGCACATCAATATCGTTGACAAGTTGAAAACCTCTACTTTTATCATTTACGCCATAACCATCACCATCTGGATCGAAATAAAAGACAACTTTATTGTAATACCAGAAGGGAAAGGTATCAATTTTAGCATCTATCGCAAATGTATCAAAGCGGGCAGGGATATTATTATCCGCAAATATTGTTGTCCAGGGTAAAGCTTTGGTTCCAATACTTGTACTCCAAGCAAAACCTGCTACTTTTGATTGGTCATTCACGTCTGAAATAAGCTTTACAGCCTTCTCGGTGTTATCATATTCTAAACTATACCAACTAGTGGGTGATGAAGAAGGAATGCCATCTTTCCGCAACCGTGCTACCGTGTCGGTTGAAGCAAAAGCCTCATAGACTTGATTTGAATCAAGGAAAAAAGGCACTTCCGTTGTCGAACCATTGTTTTCTACGGCCCGAAAATCTGCTGAACTATAGGTACGCTCAATTCCTAAGTTAATTGGTAGAGCTAAAACCGTGAGATCATTAGTGGTATTGTTCTTGGTAGTTATGGTTTGGCGATAATTGTAGTTTGGAAAGGCCCATGTTGCTGAAGGATTGTTTTTTGCACCGGCCAGCATTGCAGCTTTCAGATCACCATATTCGCTAAAAGCGCCATTCATCTGCTGCGCCCACTTATTATTTAGCGCCACACCATCGCTGGCATCGCCTAAGACGACTAGCGTTCCAACCCGAAGCTCAGGAATGGTCAACTCAACTTCGTTTGTGTCCAGCTTTTGCAACGCAATTTCAGTGAATCCGGTCCAGGGATCAATGACATAAGCCTTGGTTATGTTTGTAAAAACGTAGGCTGGAAGCTTGGTTTTTACCTTAAAATCATACAAAACTTGCTGATTCCAATCGGGCAAACCATAGCGAAAGGGATAGCCTCCATGAAAATTGTGGGGAGTACGATAATCTAGCACGATAGTTACCGCTTTTTTATCGCTATTTACGAGGGTCTCAACAGCAATGTTAGCTTCCAAAGTGTGAGTAAAGGGCGCACTCTTAGTCAAATAGGGTTCAAGCATGGTCAAAGCGCCCGAAATCCGCCCAATCCGATGCCATAAAACAGGATTTGCCACATGGCCACTGCGATATTTATCCTGGAAAATGCGAGCGAAATCTTGGCCCTCCTGGCGGCCCCAGCCTTGTTGCCAATGATTCATATACAAAAACCATTGCACCGCTTTTGCCCCTCGTGCTACCGCTTGATACCCTTGAAATTGCAAATCCTCTAGCGGATACCACGTTTCATGCTTGAATAAACCTTCATATTGGGCCCAAGTATCTTGCGGCATATACCAATTTGGCTTAGGCCAAGTCGTAGAAAGCTGTAATTCTTGAATGGTATTGCCGAAATGCGTGGTATTGATGTCGGCAATATCGTTGTAAACTAGCCCTTCAATGTAGCTTGTATTATGAATTTCGCCTGGTCGCTCTTTTGTTTTAGCTTCGGTCAGCCCTGTTTGCACCATTTCTACGACTCGCATCGGCTGAACTTTGTGGCCCGCAGGCTCATCAATTACCGCATAAAATGACTGGTCCCAATCGCTTACAAAATGTTTTGCCCGGTCTTGCGGATCATAATTACTGCCTTGCATGTGGCTTTGAATCGTGAAATGATAGGGATAAACTCGCAAACCAGCAAAAGCCTCTGTCCCATCAGCAGCCGTAACTGCAAAAACAGCATGTTTCGCTTGGGTCAGCGTTTTAGCAGGCAGAGAAACTTGAATAGGAATCGCATCGCCAGGGTTCAAAGTTGTTTGAGGCAAAGTTCCTGCGAAATTTACGCCATCAATGCTCACGCCCCCATCGTTTTTCAAGGTTAGCGTTTTTGAGCCTTGGTTGGCCACAAAAAGCGTTAAACTACTTAAATCAGCTGCAAAATTCAGCGAAGGCATCCAAAGCGGTGAGGTTTGGGGCTTAAATTGCGAATAAGAGACGGTTCCCTGGTTAGTTTGAAGGGCAAAAGTCGCGCCTGCGGGAATATCTTGGGCCAGATTAGCGACCCGAAGGGACAAAGTTGCGGTCTCGCCTGGTGGAACAGGATTGGGCCAGGCAAACCACCATTTTGTGTCGGTTATTCCTGGTGGATTACCGATTGGGATGGTGGTAAGTTGCTCAAAAGCCTTCCCATTGAGCGTAAAATTGGTTATGGTCAGCGAGATAGCCGCAGTATTTCGCAAAAAGACTTTGAGTCTGCCGCCTAAGTCTAAGCCCAGCGGCAGCGAAACATTATTCTGCCAATCCTGGTTGCCAGAGAAATCACCTTCTTTGATCAATCTTGTGCCCAGAAAACTTACCGAAGCAGCATTTAGCTGGGAAGCTGCAAGACTAGATACCGTTATTAGGAGCAAACCTAAAAGAATGCTCCAGCGAAGCCAAAGTTTCCTCTTCATCATTTAGAAGCCTTTTCCTATTCTCGATCCAAAGCATAAGTAATCCCACTTTGCAACAGGTTATAAGTGATAATTCCGCGCAGATCGATGCCTAATTGAACTAACATCTGGGCCACATCGGCGTGAATTCCTGTCAGAACGACTTGGGCTCCAAGCAATTTGACTGCTTGGGCCGCTTGAATCAGCGCATTGGCGACTTGCGTGTCGACTACAGGCACACCCGTAATGTCTAAAATCGCAATTTTGGCGCGGTTTTGAGCGACCCCTGTCAGCAAAGTCTGCATCACTTCATCCGCCCGCAAGCTATCAATCGTACCAATGAGCGGCATAAGCACAACGCCATCAACCAACGGAATGAGCGGCGTGCCCAATTCCCGAATCGTCGCCGATTGGGCCCGAATTGTCTCTTCCGTGCGTTTGCGCTCGGCAATTTCGGCCAGCAGCGCGTCCCGACTCGTTCGCAAGTTGGCGACCATTTTGTTGAACTCTATGGCTAAAACCCCGAATTCGTCTCCTGGCGACATGTGAACTTCATTGTCTAAATCCCCACGGGCCACAACAGTTGTTGAAGTCACAAGTTGATCGATTTTGCGCTTGATGTTGGCTGAAAGAATTACGCCTAAACTGGCTGAGAGGAGAAAGGCCAGAATAGTCCCAACTAAAATAAGGTTTTTTGACATACTTAGCATCCCTTCAACCAACAAAAGTTGTTCTTTGGATTGATCTTGATTGATGGTCTTGAGATTATTACCTGCTTCTTGCAAGCGTGTATAGATTGGTTCTGATTGTTTAAGCGCAAGAAGTGATTCTTGGATATTATTTTTGTGACTAATAACAAGAAAATCTTCATTATTAGCCTCAACGAATTTTGGCCATTCAACATTGAGTACTCTCCAGTCGATTTCTTCTTCACTAATTTCGCGGACTAGATCGTATTTCTGAAGGCTGGTCACCATCTGGGCCTCAAGCAGGTGCATTTCGTCCTCAATTTTGTCCATATCCTTCACATCTTGCGTAGCTGCATGTTTGATCTGGAGAACCCGATATTTTGTCACCACAAGGTTGATGTCATCGGTATAGATCAAGGGCTTAACAACGAATTCGCCGATATAGCGTGATTTTTGGCCGATTTCACTGATTTCAAAGATGGCAAAAGCACCGATGGCCAACATAAAGACTAGATTGAGCGTGAAAACGGCGATTAACTTCAAACGAATTGAGGCTTTCATAAGGAACATACTCGCTTTCTGGGCTTAATAAAAAAGGTTAGGCAAATTTTACACTTTCCTCCGGCGCGGCCTAAAACCTGCTTCCCGCAAGACGCGCTGGGATAGCTTTCCTCTATTCTACCGCAGAAATGGCGCTTGCTTGCGGAACCCCTGGCGGTTGGCAATTTGCATCTTTGGGTTTCCTATACTAGAATCGCCAGGATTTGAGCGCTGAGTCGCAAATTAGTAACCAAAGGAGCAAAATCTTAAAAATGGGCGAGTTGATTTGGGCCCTTTTGCGCGTGATCGGGCAGGCCATAGAGACGTTTTTGGTTGGGGTCAGCCAAGTCATCGAAAATCTCTTTCGGGGCAAAGCTGATATTGTGCTTTAAGCTTCAGCGGTTTGAAGGCCTTTGCCAAGGTTGAAATGGGGGGAGGGGCATTCAAGCGAATGCCCTTTCCCAAGCCAAAAGGCTAGAGAAAGAAGCCAAGAAGGCCTCTTTTCAAGAGCCATCCCCCATAGCAATGAAACCCTTTTGCTTTGGAAGCCGCTGGCTCTAGCCAGCGATCTGAGCAACGGCTAAAGCCGTTGATTCCAAGGTCACGGAGGAGCTTTCGCCCTTGGATTCCCCAGCTTTAGCCGTGATCCACCAACTTAAAGCTGGGGCCTCCGGGGGAAAATAACTTAGGTTTCATACTAGAAAGGTATCTTTAGGCACTCCAGGATTTTTTGAAAACCTAGAAAGGAGCAAGTCGCGGATGCCATTGCTTCAAACTACGCAAGGGAAACTGGTTTATGCTGGGCGGGGCACGAGTTCGCCGCCGCTGGTCTGTTTGCACGGAGCGGGAGGGAATCACCGCCACTGGGGTTATCAGTTGCGTGACCTTTGCCCTAAAAGGCGCATCTTAACCTTTGATCTCCCAGGGCATGGGCGTTCGCCAGAGCCAGGTTGCAAACGGATTGAAGATTATGGAAATTGGCTTCTGACGGCTTTGGACATCCTTGATATTGAACAAACGTTCATTGCAGGGCATTCAATGGGCGGCATGATTGCGCTTTGGGTCGCGCTCCATGCCCCAGAGCGAGTGGCCGGCCTAATTCTCACGAGTACGGGGGCCCGCCTAAAGATTTTGCCGCTTTTGTTGGAAAACCTCGCCAATGGTGGCCTTAATCTGACCGTTCAAACGATTGTCCAGCGCGGTTATGGCAAAAAGGCAGCTCCTGAACTAGTTTTGGCGGGCAGCCAAGACTTTAAGCAAGTTAAGCCTACCGTTTTTTATGGGGATTTTCTGGCATGTAATGAATTTAATGTTATGGATAAATTAGGGCGAATTACTTGCCCAACCCTTATTTTATGTGGGGAAGAGGATGAGGTAACACCGCCTAAATTTAGTCTCTATCTGCAAAAGCATATTCCGCGAGCGAAACTCGTCATAATTCCTGAAGCTGGCCACATGCTCCCTTTAGAGAAGCCAATCGAAGTTAGCGCCGAAATTGGAAACTTTCTGGAAACTACTTTCCAAGACAAAAACGACTGAAAATTGTCTCTAATAGATCTTCGCCCACGGTTTCGCCTGTTAGCTCGCCCAAAGCGTTGAGCGCGATAAGCAAATCGCTGGCCAAAAATTCGGGCGGTAAAGCTAAATTCTGGCTTTCTACTGCTGCCTGCAGGCTCGCTGTCGCTCGCTGAAGCGCATCGCGGTGGCGTGGATTTGTGACCAAATGCGCGGCACTGGCGACCACCCGTTGATCACCGACCAACGTTTTAGCAATCGTTTGCACTAAATTATCAATCCCTGCGCCCGTATGCGCCGACGTTTGAACCGTTCCCACGAGGCGCGGATGAGTAAAAGGTAAGGTTGGTGGTTCTATTTTAGCACTTGTGTCAACTTTGTTCCAAATGAGCAAAGTCGGCTTGGCGAAGGTCAATTGAGCAATTTCTGCGTCGGCAGCCGAAATTTCTTGGTGGTTTTCAAGCACCAGCAAAGCTAAATCGGCACTCAGCAGCGCGGCTCGACTACGCTCAATGCCCAATTGCTCAACCAGATCGCTGCTTGCTGTGATGCCCGCCGTGTCAATCAAGACTACGGGAATGCCAGCGAGGTTCGCAGTTTCTTCCAAAGTATCACGGGTTGTCCCAGGCACAGGCGTGACAATGGCCCGATTGGCTCGCAGCAAGGCGTTCAAAAGGCTTGATTTGCCCACATTTGGGCGGCCAACCAAAACTGCGCGGGCCCCTTGCCGATAGACCATCCCCTGGGCCGCTGTCGCCAAAAGTTGCTCCACCGCCGCGAGATTGGCCGTAAGATTCGGGCCAATGTCTTCCACCGCCACTTCATCTTCAGGAAAATCTAAAGTTACCGTGACGTAAGCCAGCGCATTCAGCAAATCAGCGCGGATGCGCCCGACGGTTTGCGCCAGCCAACCACTTAATTGGGCTTCCGCCAGCGCGAGGCCGGTGGCGGTTTGGGCGTGAATAATGTCAAGTACCGCTTCGGCCTGACTCAAATCAAGCCGCCCATTGAGAAAGGCTCGCAACGTAAATTCGCCAGGATTAGCCAGCCTAGCTCCCGCCGCTAAAACCAATTCCAAAATTAGCTGGACGGGCAATGGGCCGCCATGACAAGCGAATTCGACCACGTCTTCGCGGGTAAAGCTATGGGGCGAACGCATCAACGTGGTCAGCGCCTCATCGACAATTTTGCCTTTAGAGTCAACAATGTGCCCATAACGAACATGGTGGGAGCGCAAAGGGCCGGGCTTCTTAGGTTGAAAAACCTTTTGGGCAATCGCTACGGCTTGCGGGCCGCTAAGGCGGACAATCCCAATCCCCCCTTCGCCAGGTGGGGTGGCAATCGCTGCAATTGTGTCGTCGTACATATTTTTTAGGCTTGCAAGTGCAATAATTTTGTGGTAGAATAGGCCAACAAGGCGCGGGTGTAGCTCAGTTGGTAGAGCGTCTGCCTTCCAAGCAGGCTGTCGCCGGTTCAAGTCCGGTCGCCCGCTCCAAATTAGAAATCTCTTAAAGGGACGTATTTTTTACGTCTCTTTTCTTTTCCACAAAGTCTGGGTAAGACAGGCAAGATGCCTATCTTCCATTTACAAGTTGCTTTCAAAGCAAAGGCTTCTGCTCACCGAGGTTTGGCTCCTCCCGCTGGGCCTGTTTAAGCGTCGTATCAGTCCCTGGAAACTGTACTTTCGCTCCATTCAAAAGCTCTTCAAGCGTTAGAATCTGGATTTTAGGATATTCGCGCTTGAAAACCACTGATTTATACCGCCCTAATTCTAAGGCTTCCAGTACCATATTACGACTTGGCGGTTCCAAGGTGATAAAGACCCCGATAACCGCATTCTTTTCACGGTCAACTGTGCCATTCAAATCCCGAATATCGCGGCTGCTGACTTTCCCGCTTTTGACTTGCACGATAATTCGCTTCTCATGATCTTCCCCGCTATCTCGAAATGTCATAATGCCGTCAATGCCTTTATCACTCCCCTTTTTGCCCTGTTTGCTATCGCCTTGTCCACCATAGGGAAAAGCAGGCAAAAGCCCTAAGGCCCACCATTGGAATTGATAGCGATCTTGTTGGGCAAGGTGATGAGCATCGGTGAGCGTTGTCGGCTCCCCAAGCAGTTCATAATCTTTCTTAGCCTCGATCTTGAAAGCACTATACAAGCGACTTTTGATCAAAGTGGTCGCTAAAGGGGTAATATCTATGCCGACCCAGATGCGTTCTAATTTGTATGCGGCATGAATTGCTGTCCCACAACCGCAAAATGGGTCTAAAACCACGTCGCCAGGATTGCTGCTGGCTTGGAGAATGCGCTCTAGCAGCGTAAGGGGTTTTTGAGTAGGGTATCCCAAATACTCTTTTCCTCTTATGAATGGGATTTGAATCCAATCTTCTGGGAATTTACCTAATTCGTTCAATTCACAGATTTGACTCTTTGGACTTCCACCGCCTAAGTTAGTTTTCTTATATCCCGCCCGTGCTTTACTCTTTTCTGAATAGGGAAGCCTTATTTCATCTACATTGAAAACCCAGCTTTGACTCTTAGAATACCAAAATATGACATCATGACACCGGCTTAATTGTTTTTGTCCTTTAGCAGCCATTCTGGAATAAATCCAAATCATCTCATTCCTAAATTGCTTTGCCCCAAAGATCATATCCAAAAGCAGCTTGAGATAATGGCTGGCCGTAGGGTCGCAGTGCAAATACAAACTACCTGTTGGTTTCAGCACCCGATGCAACTCCACCAACCGAATAGCCATCATGACCAGGTAAGCCGTCATTTGGTTGCGCCCCATCGCGCCCACTAAAGCTTCCAATAAAGCCCCTAGCTTATCTCCTCGTGCTGTCAAAGCCCGATATTGATCTTCTGTTTCATAGCTCCAGTGCCAAGTATCTTCAAAGGCTTTGATCTGGGAAGTCGATTCAGTACCGCT
>DCSM01000031.1:43611-63376 GCA_002325605.1 Chloroflexaceae bacterium UBA1466 | reverse complement strand
CCTTCGGCAGAGCTTCAGGAACCAATGGGCCATTTAAGGATGAGATATGCGCCAAGAATCTTTCCAACAACGCTTAGAACAATTGCTAAATAATCGCTGGGATGGAGCCCGCCAGACGCTCCATAAAGGTTTCCAAGCTCTAGTTTTTAGTTTGTTGAGCTGTGCAGGGGGCTTGGGCTTCAAGTATGGGCTGGGCTGGCCCATAGAACTCAATATCGAGATAGCCCTTGGCTTGGCCGGCACAGCTTTTGGCTTTTTACTTCTAATCCAGCCTCGCAAGCCAATCCGCAAAGTTGCCGAACGCCTTGACCGTCGCTTCAACTTGCATGAACAATTGGTCACGGCTTTGGAAGTGAGCAAAAGCAACCAGGTTGAGGGCGTGGCGGGCTATCTTTTGGAACAGGCCAACCAAACGACCAGCCACGTTCAAACCTATGTTCAGAAGCGGCGCAAATTTCCCTGGGCCGACCTTAGCGGGATGATCTCCGTGATCTTTTTGGGCTGCGGAATCTTGCTTTTGGCGGGCTTAGATGCTCCCCTTGAGCTTTCAGCTCCGCAAGAGTCGTTACCCCAACTTGCGCCACCTCTAACCGATGAGCAATTTCCCGAAGAAGAGTTGAAGGAGAATAATGAGCCGCAGCCTGAGCCGTCGCCTGCGCCAGCGGCCTCAAATTCGCCAGCGCCTCTGGAACAGCAAGCTTTGCAAACTTTGGCGGATGCCTTGCGCGACCAGAGTGTCACGCGCCCTGCCGCCGAAGCTTTAGATCAAGGCAAACCTGAAGAAGCGGCCCAGAAGTTACGGGGTTTGGCGGATCAAGCAGGGCAAATTTCGCCTGAAACCCGCCGTAGTCTGGGCGAATCGCTCTGGGAAGCCGCGAAGGGGTTGGATCAGAACCTTCCTGATTTAGCTGCCCAATTGCGGGAAAATGCGACCAACCTCCAGCGCGACGACGAAAAAGTTGCTCAAGCCTTAGAAGGGGTAGCTGGAGCGCTTGAAAACCTAGGAGGCCAGGGTCAAAAGCAACAGGCTAAAACCCCTGAGCAGGGTCAAGGGCAAGGTGATGGCGCACCAAGTGCTGCTCCTCGGCCCCCAAGCGACCAACGGCAGCATCAACCTTCTGAACGCCTGGGAGTTGAAGGTGTCCCGCTCGATTTGGCCGCCGAAGGTTCGGGCGACGGGTCAACCTCTGCCGCTGATGGGGGGAAAGATGCGGCAGGAGGGGCGGGGGGTTTTCAGCAAGCTGCTAGTTCCCCAAGTACCGAAAATGTGCAGGCGGGCCAAGACCCGCTTCGAATTCCAGCGGATTTACGAGATGTGGTTCAAGAATATTTTTCGCCCGCGCCCTAAAGTAGTTTCCAAACGCCGCCCCGCCGAAGATGGGCCCCTTTTTGATGAGAACTTCCTGCGGCGGCTGGAGCGGCTTAGTATCCAGGACCAGCGCACGTTGCGGGGCAATCCTTCGGCGGGGGAACATCAAAGTCTGCGCCATTTGCCCGCCAGCATCTTTAGTGAACATCGCCCCTATACTATCGGCGATGATTTGCGATATGTTGATTGGAACGCCTACGCACGCCACGATACGGTCTTCCTCAAGCTGGGCGAAGCTGAACAAGATGTAGATGTTCACCTTCTCCTCGATGCTTCGCGGAGTATGGCTTGGGGCCAGCCGCCCAAGCTGCGAGCGGCCCAGCGGATGGTCGCGGCTTTGGGCTACTTGTCGCTGGCCCACAGTGATCGGCTCTCGGTTTTCCCCTTTGGGGCCGCTCCAGGGCGACCTTTTGGGCCTGCTTCGGGCAAAGGGCGCTTAGTAGAGTTGTTTCGCTACCTCACCGCCATCCCCCTTCAGCAACAGACCGATTTGGGCCAGGTTTTACAGAATCATGCCCGCAACTATCGGCGGGGAGGCTTATTGGTTCTCTCTTCAGATTTGTTGGTTGCTACGGGGTTGGCGGAGGGTTTGCGCGCTTTACCCCCTCCCCGGTGGCAAGTTTTAGTTTTACACCTGATTGATCCCCATGAAATCAATCCTCGCCTTCAGGGAGCTTTGGAATTAGAGGATATTGAAACGGGGCAACGCTTACCTTTTGCGCTTGACGAGGATTTGTTAGCGCTTTATCGCCAAAATGTTGCTGCTTGGCAAGAAAACCTCGCCTTGACCTGCGCTCGCCATGGGGCTAAATATGCTCAGGTCTTGACGACCTGGCCCCTTGAGCAGCGCATCGTGCCCTATCTTAGGGCCCGTCGTTGGTTTTTATGATTGACAACCAGAAAGGAACAAGCTTTGGGACGGTTTTTGTTTCTCCTTGGCAGTTTAATGGCTCTGCTGCGCCAAATTATCTTAGCTCATTTTCAGGTGATCAATGAAGGTTCACCGACCCCTGAAACGGCCTTTGCGATTACGGATGTGGAGCTTTCGCAGGCCTTTTATGGCCAATTGGCTCCTGCTGCTGCCGATTACTATAGCTTCGAAGTGGCCCCAGAGACTGAAGTGCCATTTTCGATGCTTATTCCAACCCACCACCACGAGGCTGGCTTTCTGCCGACCATCACGCTCTACGGGCCAGGCTTGCCCCCCACGGGGCTTCTCTTTCCTGCTGGCGATGCGGGGGCGCGAAAGGGGACAACTTCCTATCAGCGCACCCAACAAGCAGCCCCCACCCTTGCGGGTGGAGGCTATCTCGTGGAGGTGCGCGGCCCTACCGCGGGAGTCTATTGCTTTTGCATCGGGACGCGGGAACCAAAAGCTTACGCCGACAAAGCGACGCGGGAGCGCGTCAAGGCGCTCTTGGCCTAAATTATCCTTCAGGCAGGTTGGGAATCAGGAATTCACCACTTCTTCGGTTTCACTTAACCGCTGAAGCATCTCAGCCCGAATCTCGTTTGTCCGACTTAACCCAACTTCATTTTCCAGCGTTTCCCACAACCAGCGCCACGCGGGAGGTTCAGTAGGTTCTTCTTTCAGGGGAGGAGGAGTCAGATTCCCCTTGCCCATCTGGTGGGCAATTTCAGCCCGACACC
The DNA here is from genome assembly GCA_002325605.1 of Chloroflexaceae bacterium UBA1466. GTDB lineage: Bacteria > Chloroflexota > Chloroflexia > Chloroflexales > Chloroflexaceae > UBA1466. The sequence goes on along the minus strand of DCSM01000031.1, from coordinate 60,357 downwards.
ATTCTTGGCCCTGGCGCAACCGCTCAAACATACACCCCGCCCAAATTCGCCAAAATGGAGCATCAGCATATTCAATGTAGGCCGTCCATTGATTTGAAGTAAGATTGTGCGTAACCACTGCGTGCCAGCCATGTTCGTTCGTTTCCCATTGCGGGTAAGAGGTCTCTTCTTCAATGATCATTCTGCCTGTTTCCTTTCTGCGCCAAATAAAATCAAGCCCCACAAAACCAAAGTAGCTTTCTTCAAGGGTGGGCTTCCTCTTGCGGCGAAATCTCTAAAGTGAGCACGCTCTGGAGGACTGCTTCCACCGCCGCCTGAGTCTCAGCGAGCGCGGCTTGCAAGAGCGAAACTTCTAATTCGGCCAAATAAATTCGTTGCAAGAGCGCTTCACTTTGGGCTAAGGTGGGGCGTTTGCGCTGGAGCAACCGTTGCCGCACCGCCCTCACAAGGTCTTCACTCACCACGACCCCTTAATCTGATGGGGCGACAGCTTTTGCGAGGCCCAGCTAATCCAGATTCTCTGACCATTCTAGCACGAAGTGGTTAGGCTATCAAGAAACGTTTGCCGACCTGGCCTGCGGCCCCAGATTTTCCGTTCGCTCGCCGCTTTTTACCCTACCCCTAAACTACTTCTCTTAGGAATTAACTAACTTTTTACCGAATCTTTGCACAAGTTTTATCACAACTTGACTTTTATCTGCTAAAATAGTAGCATTATCTTTATTTCTGTTTGTGGTTTTGAATGAGGAAAGTGATGAATTTTAATTTCAGCCCCAGTGAAGAATTGGTAACTCAACAGTTTAGTCCATTAGAGTTACTTTTTGGAGAACAAGATCAAGCGGCTGAGGATTTCGGGCCCATCTTTGAAAAAGCTGCTGATGCCATGGCTTTACTGGATGGCCTGAAATTTGTGGCCTGCAATGAAGCAATGGTCAAGATGATGCGCTGCCGAAATAAGGCGCAGCTTCTCGCGCTTAATCCCGTGCTTTTATCGCCTGAAAGACAAGCCGATGGCCGCCTTTCAGGGGCCAAAGCGAGCGAAATCATCGGCCAAGCCTACCAAAGTAGTAGTATCCGCTTTGAATGGCTCCATCGGCGACTCGATGGCGAGGATTTTTTCGTTGAAGTTACAATGAGTAATGTGCCAATGCACGGGAAGCCAATTCTTTTTATTGTCCTGCGCGATATTACTGAACGTAAAAATGCAGAAATCGCCATACAGCGCCAGAATGCCTTTTTAGATGCTTTGCATGGAACCACCTTAGCTCTAATCTATCATTTAGATTCAGCAGATCTGCTCAAAAACATCATTGAGCGAGCAGGACAGCTTCTGAATACAAACCATGGCTATCTCTGCTTAGTTGATCAAGCAGAAAATGTGTTAGAGATAAAGATTACAATTGGGGTCTTTCAAGAATATTTGGGGGCTAAACTGCGGCCTGGGGAGGGTTTGGCGGGTCGGGTTTGGCAGGCTTGCTGCCCTATGTCTGTCGGGAGATACGAGGAATGGGCCGAGCGTTCGGCCCAAATCAACCTAAGTGCTTTGGGCAATTTGGCTGCGGCCCCGCTCACTTCGGGCGATACGGTGATTGGGGTATTGGGCATGGCTTACCCCGAACTAGACCACGATTTTAATCCCGAAACCCTGGAAACGCTAAATCGGTTTGCCCAATTAGTTTCAGTGGTGCTGGAGAATGCTCGCCTTCACACCGCCGCGCAACAAGAACTGGCCGAACGAAAACGAGTTGAAACGGAGCGCATAAAGCTGCAAGAAGAGATCATTCAGATGCAAGAGAAGGCTTTGGTAGAAATGTCTACGCCACTTATTCCTCTCAGCGCGAGTGTGGTCGTCATGCCTTTGATTGGTACGATTGATTCCCGCCGCAGCTTGCAAATAAAAGAAGCTTTGTTGCAAGGCATCAAGCAACATAAAGCTAAGATCGCGCTTTTGGATATTACGGGCGTACCGTTGGTTGATGAAAAAGTTGCGGATACTTTGGTGGCGATTGCTCAAATGGCGCGATTGCTCGGAACGCAAGTCGTTTTGACAGGGATTCGCCCCGATGTAGCGATGAAATTCGTGCAACTTGGGGCTTCTTTGCAAGGAATTATCACGCAAAATACCTTGCAAAGTGGCATTAGTTGGGCTTTACAACAACAAACAAAGCCGTCTATGTCCTCTTTCAGTTCTAATTCCCGCAATAGAAGTTTTGTGAGATAGTTTTAGGGTTCCAGTAGAATAACAGGGAAGCTCTTTGGGCCCAAACCCAAAGGGCTTATTTTTTGGGTGCTGTGGCGAATTGCATTTAGATATAGATCAAATCCGTTTCAATCTCGGCCCATAAACGAGGTTTTATTGCTCGCCGCGATACCAGATCTACCTTGCGCCCTAAAACCTTTTCCAATTGGTCGGCCAGCGTGACAAAACCTAAGCCAATTGAGGAATCTACCTCAACCAAAATATCTATGTCGCTCTGGGAAGTTTGCTCATCGCGGGCCCAAGAGCCGAATAAACCGATCCGCTGGAGGGGAAAAACCCTTTGCAAAGCAGGTTTATTCTCCTGAAGAAGAGCTAAAACATCATTTTTTGAGTTGATATTTCGCATTAGCTGTCTAATTCAAGGCTTAAAACTTCCAAAACCTACCCCAGCCGCATTTGGCGCAAGCGTAAAGAGTTAGTCACGACGAAAACTGAGCTAAAAGCCATCGCCCCCGCCGCGATAATCGGGCTTAATTGCAAATGAAACGCAGGGTAGAGAAGGCCTGCGGCCAGCGGAATCCCAATCAGATTATAGATAAAAGCCCAAAAGAGATTCCACCGAATCGTTTGTAAAGTCCGTTTACTCAGCGTAATCGCTTGAGCAACCCCTTGCAAATCGCCCCGCATCAGGGTAATATCGGCAGCCTCCATTGCTACGTCAGTTCCCGTTCCCAGCGCAATCCCCACATTAGCTTGAGCCAGCGCCGGAGCATCATTGATTCCATCGCCAACCATTGCTACAAGCGAGCCTTCTTGCTGAATTCGGCGAATTTCAGCAACTTTATCTTGCGGCAAAACCTCGGCTAAAACACGCTCAATCCCTACTTGGCGCGCAATAGCTTGGGCGGTTTGCTGATTATCGCCCGTTAGCATTGCAACTTGAAGGCCCATTCGCTGTAATTGAGCAATTGCGGCAGCCGAAGTCGGCTTGACCGTATCGGCCACAGCCACGATGCCTATCACTTCGCCGTCAACGGCCACAAGCATAGCCGTTTTACCCTCATTTTGCAATTTGATAAGCGTTTTTTCACTATCAAGCAGCGTGATCTTTTGAGTTTGCATCAGCCGCAAATTGCCCAAAAAGACTTTTTGGCCCTCAATTTGAGCCTCAATTCCCTGCCCCGCAAGGGCTTGAAAACGTTGCGGTTGGACAAGTTTGAGGCTGCGATCTTGCGCGGCTTGCACAATCGCCGCCCCAAGCGGATGCTCGCTGCCCCGTTCAGCGCTGGCCGCTAGGCGCAAAATCAAATCTTCAGGCCGCAGAGCGCCAGCGTTCAAAACCTTTTCCCAAGCCTGCAAAGCTACAATATCTGTAACAACAGGCTTTCCTGCTGTGATTGTTCCTGTTTTATCAAGCACAACGACCTGAATCGCATTTGCTCGCTCTAGGCTCTCTGCATTTTTTATCAAAATTCCGTGTTCTGCACCTGTTCCCGTCCCAACCATAATAGCTGTAGGGGTTGCTAAACCTAAAGCACAGGGACAAGCAATGACTAAAACTGCGACTGCAAAGATCATTGCCTGCGTAAAATCACTTTTTCCAATAAAGTACCAGCCCAAAAAGGTCAAAACCGCAAGGCTAATCACGATGGGAACGAAGATCGCTGCCACTTGGTCGACTAAATGTTGCACAGGAGCGCGACTTCCCTGAGCTTCTTGCACCAAACGAATGATTTGTGCCAGCGCCGTTTCCTTGCCGACTCGCGTCGCCCGAAACTGAAATGTGCCCGTCGTGTTGACGGTTGCACCAATTACGGAGTCGCCTTCGCCCTTTTCAACAGGCAAACTTTCGCCCGTAACCAGACTTTCGTCAAGGCTCGAATGCCCAGAAACGATGATTCCATCAACAGGCACTTTTTCGCCTGGGCGAACTAGCAGCATTTCACCTTTTCTTACCTCGCTAACAGGGATCTTTTGCTCTTCACCGCTTCGCAAAACGCAGGCTGTCTTTGGCCGCAAATCCATTAACGCTCTAAGCGCTGAACTGGTCTGACTTTTGGCCCGAGTCTCCAGATATTTACCAACGAGAATGAGCGTAATAATCAAGGCCGAAGTTTCAAAATAGAGATGTTGCGCGCTATTTGAAAATAAAATGGCGCAACTATAGAGATAAGCCGTGGTTGAACCAAGCGCAACCAAGGTATCCATCGTTGCTGTCTTATTTTTGAGAGCTTTCCAAGTGTGGAGATAGTAATCTGAACCGCTATAAAACTGCACGGGCGTGGCTAAAAGGAGAAAAAGCCAATTAAGTAAATCGGCACTCGCTTGGTGCTGCCCAGTGAGCATAATCGGCGATTCGGCGAGGAACCAGGGTTGAATAAGCCCCAAATCCCGCCCCATTGAGAGGAGGAAAAGGGGCAGCCCAAAGATAATTCCAACGATTAGGCGGTGTTGTTTTCGCGCTAATTCATGCGCCCGCGCTGTCAATTCTATATCCTCAGCCGTTTCGGTATCACTTTCAGTAGTTTCAATGATTCCATAACCTGCGTTTTCAATAACATCTTTGAAATTATTGAAGTTTACCGTCTCCGAATCATACGTCACCGTTACTTGATCAACGGCCAAATTCACACAAGCCTCGACCACCCCAGGAACTTTTTTCAAGGCCTGCTCAACTCGCCGCGCACAGGAAGCGCAGGTCATTCCTGTAACGGAAAGCGTTTGTTGCTCTGCCATAAGTTTTCTAACTTTGCTATTTCGTTAATAATTCGCGGGCCAGTTGGCTTAAAATGCGCCCATCCGCTTGGCCTTTGAACTTTTCCATCAAAAGCGGCATCACTTTGCCGATAGCTGCGGGCCCTTGCAAGCCAAGTTCATTGATAAACGCAGCAACTTGGGGCCGCAAGTCTTCAGAACTTAATTGTTTAGGTAGATATTCTGCTAAAATCTGAATTTCAGCCTCGTGTTCAGCGACTTGCTCCATGCGACCTGCTTTGTGATAGATTTCCATCGTTTCTTGGCGCATTTTGACCTCTTTGGCGATAACTTGCTCCTGGGCAGATGCACTCAAAGGCGTATGCGGGTCAGCGCTAATGGCAGCCAAAGCAGCATCTCGCGCCGCAGAATCGTGGGCAAATTTAGCCTGAATCTCTTGCGCCGCCGCGTCATACTGCTGTTTGGCCGCTTCCAATTGCGCTTTTTGCAGAGCCGCCCGCGCCATGCGAATGACATCCACCCGCACTTTTTCCCGCGCTTTCATGGCCGCTTTGAGATCATTTTGGAGCCGTTCTTGAATGTCCATTACTTTATCCTTACTTTCGCTAAACCTATAAATTGACTCGTCTTGGAAAAACTCGCTGTTTTTCGGCGGTGATAATTGCTCTAATCTGGCCTACAGCAATATCCAACCGATCTTCCTGATTGACAACTAGATAATCAAACTGCGAAATCTGCGCCATTTCGGTTTGGGCTTGGGCTAAACGACGTTCAATATCTTCCAAAGAGTCAGTACGTCTCACTTTAAGCCGCTGATTTAGCTCATCAATCGAAACAGGTGCAATGAAAATGTGAATTGCCTCTGGAATAAGCTGCTTAATCGTTGCCGCACCATCCACATTCAAGCGCAAAATGACATCGCGCCCGCTCGCCAGTGCTTGCCGAATTTCAGCCTTTGGAATTCCCTTGTATTGACCATAGACTTGGGCCCATTCCACTAATTCATCTTGGGCAATCATCTCTTCAAAGCGTTTTGGGCTGACAAAATGATAATCAAAACCATCTATTTCGCCAGGTCGTTGGGGACGGCTGCTAACTGTAACCACAAAATGAAAGGGAAACCCTAATTCGCGCATCCGCATCAAAATCGAATCTTTCCCAACCCCCGATGGGCCCGAAATCACCACGAAAAGTGGGTATGGCGGCTGCCCCTTGAGAAGAGGATTTGGGAAACAATTGGGCTTTGTTTCTTGCATATTCATGGCAGCCATTATAACACACGCCTAGTTCAAGACAGAAGTTTTGTTATTTTCCAAAAAAGATTTTTCTAAAAAGGCACATCTCTCTTTTTCGCAAAATTCACCTATGTCACTTAAATCGGGTTGTGTTTTAAGTGACATAGAGCATAATACGACTATGTCGCAGTTAAGATCAATCGAAGAGGAGAAAGTGCTAAAGGGGTTTGGTAGCCGTCTCCGCACATTGCGCCTACTCCAAGGATATACCCAGGAAGAACTTGCTGCAAAAGCAGGTTTTAGCCGCTCCTATTACACTGAAATTGAGACAGGGAAGCGAAATATCTCTCTACTCAACTTACATAGGTTAGCCCAACATTTACAAATTAGTCTAAAAGAGCTTTTCGATTTTGAATAGGATAACCTAATTTATGTCTTTTGTTCATAATGGTAGAATCTATCGCTCAAAAAAACATCCTCTACTTGAATATATTTTCAATAAATACATATTGAGTGGTCCCATACAGCTTGGAGAAAATATCCCTTTTACGCTCTCTGATATTATAGAAGCATATAACGCATGTGGTATTCAGAGACCAGGAACTATCTCTAACACAATTCTGGATTTGACACGCAAAAACTCTGATATAGAGAGTCGTTTACCACCATCTCTTATTGAAAAAGGATATGATCTAAGAAAGAAAACTGGTTCAATTTCAAAGAATCTAAAATATGAGGGTGAATTTGTCTTTGTAGGCATAGGGAATGCTCTTTCATCGTGGCTTGTTTGGCCACCTATACCCGACAAAGAGCTTATTATTATAAATCGAGTACCTCAAAAAGTCATACCATTCTTGGGAAAGGATGAAGGTGCGCTCTTTTCGGTTATAGATTATTGTGATCTATTCTCATTAGCAATCTACCAGCATCCTAATACCGTAGTTCGTGTACAAAATCCAATGAAATGGCAGCCAAATGAGGTTGATGGGTTGTATTTCTCTGATTACGAAGCTAATGAAACGCTTTTTCCTGTTGAAGCTAAAGCTTTGAGTACTCATGATGATCTTAACCTTGAGCAAGTGTTTGGGGCTTATCAGACTCTAGCTACAAAATTAGGTGTTATTCAGGGACAACAGAGAACGCTTCGCTTAGTGCCACTTGGTGTACAAATGATTAAAAATGGTATCAACTTAGCTATTTTTGAAGAGCATGACGACTTTCTTAGATTAAACAAGTTCATTCGCATTCTCTTTGAGCCACCCATTCCTTCCTGGCACTAATTCCCAATTTATGGTAGAATGTCTGAAGTAAGTGACATATCAAAAAGGATTTTTATCTATGCCTTTCAGCTACCACCCCCCAACAGGACGAGATTGTCCCATTTGTGAGCAACTACTTGTGACAGATGACAACCAACCGATAATTCATGTTCAACAAGGCAAATCCTCATCTGCAAGCGATTTTCCCTTTCATAATTGGTTTTATTTTGTTCTGGGTTATACCCCAATGTTTCCTATTTATATTCTCCAGCGCGAAAATAGTGTGAGTACAGACCTCATTCTTGACCCTTTTGTAGGTACAGGTACAACTCAAATATGTTGTAAAATGCAGGGTATACCTTCGATAGGAGTAGATGGAAATGATTTTATGGCTTATTCTGCAAGAATAAAATTACATTGGAATATTAACTGTACTACCATCAAAGCGTATTATAAAGAAATTCTTGTAAAAATTAGAAATAAATATAGTCATTACCGATGGCAAGAAATAGATAATCATAAAATAACGCATAATCTAGCTCTCTTTAATTACGGAGAAACCCATGAAGAAGATTGGCTGATATATTCTCAAGAGAATAGACCAAAAATGCTTTTGCGAAAATATGTTTCTGATAAACCTTTTGTGCGACTGCATATTATAGATAGGGTCATAAGAGATACAGTTGAACCTGGCCCCATAAAAGATCTCTTTGATTTAGCTTTGACCTCAATTCTCTTACCTACTTCAAATGTCCGCTATGGGCCAGGGTTTGGGATCATTAAAGCGAAAGATGATGTGGATGTCTTCAAACTTTTCCAAGCAAAAATAGACCGAATGCTAAGAGATTTGGAAAGTATTGACCACAAACAAAGAATTGTGCCCACAAGAGTCTTACTCGGTGATAGCAGACAGTTAAGCACCTACTTTGATGATAATAGTGTCAGTCTAATCATTACTTCACCGCCCTACCCTGGAGATCATGAATATACAAAACATACTCGGCTTGAATTGATTTTCAGGGGTTTTGCAACCAACCTTTGTGAATTTAGAGTTATAAAAAAACGTTTGCTGCGAGCTTCGACGACAAACATTTATTGTGAAGATAATGATGGAGCTAAAATCCAGGATTTAAGGAGTATTCAGACCATTACAAATCTAATTCAAAGGCGTTTAGATGAAGATAGCGCAACAAGTGGATTTGAGGGACTTTACACTAAATTGGTGCGGGAGTATTTTGGGGGAATGTACAAGGTACTTGCTGAATGCTGGAAAGTCCTTCGACCTGGCGGAAAAATAGCCTTTTTGGTAAGTGATTCGCACGCATTCAAAATGGTACATATTCAAACAGCGGTTATTCTCCGAGAGATCGGAGAAAAAGTCGGTTTTGTTGATCCTCATATTATTCTATGGCAAATGAAAACTAGTTCCTCGCATAAATATTGTTTAAGAGAAAATATCCTAATCATGACAAAACCAGAATAAAGCTTTAGGGGCACTTAATCAATTAAATGCCCCTACTTGCTTCCAAAAGCTCTATTCTTCTGTTGTTAAAACTTCAGATCCATCAATTGCATCCGTGTGGCTTGGAGCCGCTGCGTAATGACGCTGGCAAACCGTTGCATCAATTCGTAGCCGAGGCGCGGGTCTTCAGTGAATTTACCACGTAAACAGCGGCCATCAAAGATCAAAGCGCGAGTAAGATCGAGAGCGCGAGCATCAAAAGCCCATTTATTGGGTGGGAAAAGCCAAGACCAACCTAAAACATCATTTTCCTTGAGGACTTGAAAGGTTATCGCGCCTCTGCCAGGCGCAAAAGTCTCAACTGTTACTTTCCCGTGGCGAATAATATAGAAATAGTGAGCATCTTCCCCTTCGTGAAAGATGAATTCGCCCGCCCGAAATTGTGTGTTGGAAGCGCAGCCACTAATCCATTCCAAATAGTTTTGTTCCATCCCCTGAAAAAGTGGGTGTTCAGTGAGGATTTCTTCAATGGTTTTCATCGTTTTCGTTATTCCTTTGCACTAAAAGGTTAGTTACCGCTTCAAGCAAAGCGGGCAACAAAGCAGCAGTTTGCGCTGATAAAGCTTCCCCATAGCCAAAATGCTGGCTGGCGATAGAAAAGAGAACTGCGGAGGGAAAAGTATCATAGAGCAGTTGTGAATATGCTAATAACGTTGAAGGTTTGAGATGATGCGTCAGGCTATAATTTGCTCCTTGATCTGGCTTAATGGCTTGAAAAACAAGCGCTTGTTCTTTTTTGCAAACTTCTGTAGACCAACAAGCATCAATGAAAACGACAAAATCAGCCTGACTGATTGGTAGCGCAAGCTCAGGCGTTAGTTGTTGCAAAGCCAAAACTTGCACAGCTGGAGCCTGCGAAGCGAGGGTTTGGGCGAGAGAATTAGCCGCATACCAGCCTAATCCATCATCGCCGCGCAGAGAATTGCCATAGCCAATTATCAGAATCATTGACCTAAAAGCTTTTAGCCCTCAGTTTTAACCTCATCTAGGATTTCACCATTAGGGGCTAACAATTGAATTTGCAGAGGATATTGCCCTAAAGCGTGAGTTGAGCAACTCAGACAAGGGTCAAAAGAACGAATCACTGCTTCTACTCGATTCAGCATTCCTTCCGTAATCGTTTGGCCAGTGATAAAATGTTTTGCAACCTGGAGAACCCCGCGATTCATTGCCAAATTATTATTCCCAGTGGCAATAATAAGATTAGCCCACTTCATTAAGCCATTTTCATCAATCTTAAAATGATGAATCAAGAAGCCGCGAGGGGCTTCAGAAACCCCAATGCCTTCCATATTATTTGCGCCCGCAAAAGCCCGCACATGCTTGTCCATAATATCGGGTTCATTGAGCAACCGCTCGATTTTCTCAAAGGCGTAAAGGATCTCGATCAAGCGAGCATAATGATAATAGAAGGAACTTAATACCGCTCCTCGATGAAGTTCTCTAAATTCAGCCCACTCTTGGTCAGCCGATGGCGTTCCGCAACGATCAATAATGTTTAGACGAGCAAGAGGCCCTACCCGATAGATTCCTTGAGGATAACCAAGCGGTTTATAATAGGTGCTTTTCAAATAAGACCACGGTTCCACCGCTTCGCCAACATATTCCTGATAGTCAGTTGGGTCAATTTTATCGGTAACGATGTGGCCCATTGAATCTACGACTCGAAGATGACCATCATAATGCTCTAATTCACCATCTTTATTCACTAAACCAATAAATAAGGAGGGAAAATTAGCGAAAGATTGTGTTTCTTCGCGGTAATTATTTAGGGAACGTTTGAACCAACTGAGCGTTCGTTCAATAAGGGTGTAGCCTTCAGGGATCATTTGGAGCATTTGGCTCCGATGCTCAGTCGTGAGCGGCGCACTAACGCCGCCAGGCACAATCCAAGCGGGATGAATCCGTTTTTGCCCCAGCAACTCAATCATCTGCTGGCCCATCTGTCGCAGCCGAATCCCATCTCGCGCCAAGCCAGGATTAGCCTGTAAAACCCCAAAAATGTTGCGCTTTTCGGGCGCACTATCCATACCGAGCAACAAATCTGGCGAAGCAAGATAGAAAAAGCTCACGGCATGAGATTGAATCAACTGGGCTAAGTTTATAATGGCTCGCAACTTCGCGGCTGGCGGGGGAATTTGCACCGCCATTAACGCATCACAAGCCTTAGCTGCTGCAACCAAATGACTTACAGGACAAATCCCACAGACACGTGCCATTAAAGAAGGCATTTCTTGGAAGGGGCGGCCTTCACAGAGCTTTTCAAAACCTCTAAATTGCGCGATATGCAGGTGTGCATCTTGCACTTGACCTTCATTATCGAGTTGAATCGTAATCTTGGCATGACCTTCAATGCGAGTCACAGGATCAATAAGAATGGTTTGGCCCATTTTGCAAACTCCTATCTGCCAAATCTGCTTTTTTCACCAATTTCGGGCAGCCGCCCTTCCAACAATTCGCTTAACACAAAGAGGATGGCCTCCGCAGGCGGCGGGCAGCCAGGGACAAAAACATCAACTTTGACAACTTCGTGAACGGGCCGCACATAGCTCAACAACGGCGGTACGATTTCGCTGGGAATCTGGGGAAAGAGATTTCCTTCTTCCAGATAAGCCCGTTCTAAGGTGGGATGCACGCCAAAAGGATTCCGCATTGAAGGTACATTCCCTGTTACAGCACAATCCCCTAGCGAAACAAGGATTTTAGTGTGCTGCCGAACGTGATAGATTTTTTCCCAAAGCTCTTTATTACCTACTGCACCCTCAACTAAAGTAATATCCACCATCTCTGGAAAGGTTTTGACATCAATTAAGGGACAATAAACGATGTCCGCCTTCTCGGCAAGGGTAATAATCTGCTCGTCAATATCTAAGAAAGACATGTGGCAGCCTGAACAGCCGTCTAACCAAAGAGTCGCCAGGGTTGGTTTGCTCATGATTTTTTGCTCCGCATCAGAGTGAGATAAGCTAAGAATTGCTGCCGTTTAGCCATTTCTGTCACCGATTTACCTTTCTCAAAGAGCGCTCCTGTTGGACAAATATGGACACATTTGCTGCAACTAGTGCAAGTTTCCGAAGTTCCCCATTCTTGGTTGAGATCGGTGATCACACGAGCATCAATTCCCCGCCCCATCACATCCCAAGTATGCGCTCCCTCGATTTCATCGCAAACGCGCACGCACCGCGTACACAAAATACACCGATTATGGTCGATTACAAACCGCAGATTCGAGGCATCCACTTTAAGATGGGGAAAAAGATAGGGGAAATGGACATGCGTCATGCCGATTTTCTGGGCGAGCGCTTGCAATTCACAATGTCCATTTGAAACGCAAACGGCACAATTATGATTGCGCTCTGAGAAAATAAGCTCCAGGATAAGGCGACGATAGGTCAGCAACCGTTCGGAATTGGTGATAACTTCCATACCTTCCTGAACATGCGTGACACAGGCAGGCAAAAGGCGATTTGAGCCTTTGATCTCGACCAAACACATCCGACAGGCTCCAATTGGCGTTAGACCATCTACATTGCAAAGGGTGGGAATGAAAATGTTATTTTCCCTGGCAACTTCCAAAATGGTCTCATCGGCGCGGGCCCCAACATCACGGCCATCAATTTTGAGAGTTTTGATCTGCGACTGAATCGTCATACGCTATTCCTCTCGTGCTTTTTAGGCTTGAAAGCTTTATATTCTACTCTACATAGATTGTAGGATCAGGAGCATCGGCAAAAAGCTGCGCGATTACTAAGGGAATCGTAGGTAGACAAGCGAAAGTTATCGTTTCGCCCTCAGCGAATTCCCGTTCCTCACTATAGACCTCATCTTTTAGATGCTGATAATAGCGCAAAATACGCTTTTCAGGCTCAATAACGGCATATTCTGCTACACCTGCGGCGGCATAGAGCTTTTGTTTCTCCCGCATTTCTTTGGCCGTATTGCCTGGCGAGAGAATTTCAATCACCAAATCAGGGGCCCCACGAACCCGCCCGCCCCGCAGAATTCCTAAATTAGGCTTGAGTAAAATGAAGAAATCAGGTTGCACTGCAATTTTTGGGCCCAGAAAAACACCAATCGGGGCTGTAAAACACAATCCAAAACCTTGATCTTCCGCAGGAAAGCCAAGATAGCGCATAAGCCGAGTCGTAATCCATTGATGGAAGCTACTTGGCGCAGTGGTCATCGTGAGATTTCCATTCAGAACTTCATAGCAATAGCTATCTTCAGGCAATTGTTCCCAATCGGCAACTGTCCAATCGCCTTGCAACGGTTGCTTCGCTATTAAAATAGGCCTTTGAGCTACGATCATTCAGGAACCTCACTTGATTCTTGCTCATCGACTCGAATATGCGCTAAATAATCTTCCCGAAAATAGCGTAAGGTACTCATAACGGGGTTAGTTGCGGATTGCCCCAACCCACAAAGACTCGTGTTCCGCACCAATTCACAAAGCTCTTCCAACAGGGTCAAATCATCAGGTTTAGCCATGCCATCGGCAATTTTGGTTAGAATTTGATAGATTTGCTTGGTTCCGACACGACATGGAACACATTTCCCGCAGGACTCGGTCATGCAGAATTCAATGAAAAACTTAGCGACATCTATGAGAGACGAGGTTTCGTCAATCACGATCATGCCGCCTGACCCCATAATTGAGCCAACTTGGGCCAGCGAATCATAATCTACAGACATATCCAAATAGCTGTTAGGAATACAGCCACCTGAAGGCCCACCTGTTTGGATAGCTTTCAAACTATGATCCCCAGGGATTCCACCGCCAATCTCAAAGATAATGTCGCGCAGCGAGATTCCCATCGGCACTTCGATGAGGCCTGTGTTATTGATTTGGCCCGCTAAAGCAAAGACTTTGGTTCCCTTGCTTTTCTCGGTGCCAATTTCAGCAAACCATGCGCCTCCTTTGCGAATAATCGGGGTGATATTAGCGAAAGTCTCGACATTGTTGATCAAGGTCGGCAGGCCCCATAAACCATATTCCGCAGGATAGGGCGGGCGCGGGCGCGGTGTGCCCCGTTTGCCTTCAATGGAAGCGATTAAAGCGGTTTCCTCCCCACAGACAAAAGCCCCTGCGCCGAGTCGAATATCTATGTGAAAGTTAAAGCGCGTGCCAAAAATCGCACTGCCTAAGAGGCCAAGGCGTTCTGCTTGCCGAATCGCAATTTTTAAGCGCTTAATAGCTAAGGGATATTCGGCTCTTACGTAGATAAACCCTTGATTCGCCCCAATCGCGTATGCTGCAATCGCCATACCTTCCAAAATCCGATGAGGATCGCTTTCTAAAACGCTTCGATCCATGAAAGCTCCAGGATCACCCTCATCGGCATTGCAAATAACATACTTTTGCCCCCCAAGCGCCTTGGCTACTGTTGTCCACTTTAAGCCTGTGGGAAAACCCGCACCGCCGCGCCCGCGCAGCCCACTTTGCACCACCTGCTCAATCACGGCGCTGGGATTCATTTCAGTCAAAGCGTGCAGAAGCGCAGTGTAACCTTCGTTCGCAATGTAATCCTCAATGCGCTCAGGGTCAATCTTGCCGCAATTTTCCAGGACAATTTTCTTTTGCCGCTGAAAAAAGGGAATGTTAGTCGCACAAAGGAGCCGCTTTACAGGCGTATCATTCAGGCTCTCGACCAGATCAAGCGCGTCAGCAGGCGTTGCACTTTGGTAGAGATATTCACCTCCGTTGACCGAAACCAACGGGCCCGCGGCACATAAGCCCATACAACCTACGCCTTTGACTTGACACCATTTTTCGAGGCCCCGCCGCGCAATTTCCTTGTCCAACGCCTCTTTGACTTGGTCACTTTGGGAGGAAAGACAACCCGCAGCGACACAAACATAGATGCGACTCTGAAATTGTTGTTCCGAAACTTGTTCGATAGTTGCAATTTCTTGCAATTCTTCAGGCATCATGAAGGCACCTCTTCCGTAGGTGCTGCCTGCGGTTTGAGTAAATGCGTAAGTTGTTTTAAGACTTCGGCATTATCAAGTTTGCCAACCACCCGCCCATCAAAAACGGCAGCAGGCGCTAACCCACACGAACCCAGGCAGCGAGCCGTCAGAAGCGAAAGTTGCCCATCGGCTGTCGTGCCCCCAGGTTTGAGCTTGAATTTGTCTTCAATGGCCGTGATGATGTTTGTGCCACCTTTAATATAGCAAGCCGTTCCCAAACAAACCACACACGAATGTTTGCCCTGGGGTTTGAGAGTAAAAAATTGGTAAAAAGTCGCTACACCATAGACTTGACTGAGCGGGACCCGCAGCGATAGAGCTACGTAGCGCAGGGAATCCTCGTCTAAACAACCAAAAGCCTCTTGCACAGTATGCAGAATTTCGATCAGAGCGTGGGATTGATAACCGTGCCGCCGCATGGAAGCCCCAATTAAACGCCACCGTCGGTCATCGGAGGGCGGGGCAATTTTGCCAGTATCTGGCTGCATCTACACAATCCTTTCTTTGGGAAAATGATTACAAAAAAGCCCAACCCCCAGCCACAACGTTGAACAGCACTGGGAGTTAGGGCAATCATTAACTTGACAGCAAGAACATGAGGCTTGCATGGGAAGCCTTTTTGGGCAATTTGCCACACTAGCTGCTAGAAAATGCTGTTTTCTTACTTTCGGCGTTTACTCTGAATCTCCCCAAAGCTCAGTGGAAGCTGTCAAAACAGGGTGAATCAACTTAGCACTAATTGCGGTATGGGCCGCTTCGCCTTCATCAAACGAACTCAAAACCCGCATATAGTTGGCGCGTTCAAAAGCCGCAGGTTCAGCCACTGCTTCTTGGTTCATACTTCCACACATTTGCTGGAGCGAAGTGTATTCATGAGCTTTCAACCAGGCTTCGACTTCGCGTAAAATCTCGCTCGCTCGCCCAATCCCATTGCGGAGCAATTCAGAAGTTGTCATAGCTACTTTTGCGCCCGCCATAACCGCTTTGACGACTCCCTGGCCATCGTGAATGCCGCTCGAAAGCGCAAAATCAGCTTTAACTTTGCCTGAGAGAAGGGCAATCCAGCGCAGCGGTAAGCGCATTTCGTAAGGAGCGCTCAAGGTGAGGCTGGGGACAATTTCAAGCGCTTCGAGGTCAAAATCAGGCTGATAGAAACGGTTGAACAGCACCAGCCCATCGGCTCCCGCTTCGGCCAGCCGAGTGACAAAATTCGGCAAAGCGCTGAAAAAAGGACTGATCTTGACGGCCAGCGGAATCGTGATTTGGGCCTTTACGTCCTGAACCAACTTGACATAGACCGCTTCGATTTCAGTGCTTTCCAACTGAAGGTCGGTGGGAACGTAGTACATATTGAGTTCAATCGCATCCGCCCCGACGGCCTCCATTTTCTTGGCATATTCGACCCACCCGCCTGAAGAAACCCCGTTCAAGCTGCCAATCACGGGAATCTTTACTTGGTTTTTGATCTGCTGAAGATGCGCCAGATACTTTTCGGTCCCCAGCTTGAAAGTTCCTGTTTTAGGCAAATAAGAAAGGGCCTCGGCAAAGGAATCTGTGCCTCGGTGGAGATAGTGATCAAGTTCACGGGTTTCATGAATGATTTGCTCTTCAAAGAGCGAATAGACCACAATGGCCGCAACTCCAGCCTCCTCCAGGTGCTGAACTAACTCTTCCTTTTTGGAAAGAGGCGAAGCGGAGGCGACCAAGGGGTTTTTTAGCTGGAGACCCATGTAAGTCGTCGTGAGATCTATCACTTAACTGCTGCTACTTTCTAGGTGTTCACCTTCAAAGTTCCTAGTCTGAAACCCAATTTATCTTCCCCTGCTCAGGCCACGGCCAGACCAC
>DCSM01000031.1:36057-43474 GCA_002325605.1 Chloroflexaceae bacterium UBA1466 | reverse complement strand
TTCGGCAAGCTCAGGCAACGGCAAGCGCAAAAGGCTTATAAAGACAAGCCTGGGGCGAGCAGGTCGCTCGCCATACCCGCCCCAAGGCTCATCGTCTGAATTAGTTTGCGCTTTTCCCAAGCGAAATAGCTTGCGAACGCTTACCTTAAAACCTATTTTACAATCGGTTCAAAGGCTGCAACCATTTGTTGGTGCAAGCGCCAGCGACTATCAACATCTTCTTGCGCGTGTTTCATCAACACTTCGGCTCGTTCCTCATCGCTTTGCACGAGCATCTTATAGCGAGTCTCGTTGTAGGCGTATTTCTCAAAGGGAATCGTGGGGGGTTTCGAGTCGAGCGCCAGCGGATTTTTGCCCACCTTGACCAGATTCGGGTTGAAGCGATAGAGCGGCCAGAAGCCCGATTGTACCGCCAGTTTTTGCTGCTCATACCCTTTCCGCATGTCAATGCCGTGAGCAATACAGTGGCTATAGGCAATCAGTAACGAGGGGCCATCAAACGCCTCGGCTTCCAAAATGGCTTTCAACGTCTGCTGATAATCGGCTCCCATCGCCAGCCGCGCCACATAAACATAACCGTAAGACATGGCGATCATGCCCAAGTCTTTCTTGGAAATGTCTTTGCCCTGCGCCGCAAACTTGGCTACCGCAGCACGAGGCGTAGATTTGGAAGCCTGCCCGCCCGTGTTGGAATAGACTTCGGTATCCAAGACCAAAACATTGACGTTGCGCCCTGAAGCCAAAACGTGATCCAGCCCGCCGTAGCCAATGTCGTAGGCCCAACCGTCGCCGCCCATAATCCAGACGCTGCGCCGTACCAAAGAATCCGCAATACTGAGCAGATCGCGGGCGGGGGAACTATCTATGCCCGTAATTTTCGCTTTGAGTTGCGCTACTAGCTCCCGTTGCGTTTTGATCCCCGCTTCAGAGCTTTGGTCAGCCTTGAGCAGGCCTTCCACCAGTTCCGTGCCCAAATCGCTGGCAAATTGCTTGACAAGCTCCTGAGCATATTCCTGCTGTTTGTCGAGCGTCAAGCGCATGCCTAAGCCAAATTCGGCATTATCCTCAAAGAGCGAATTGGCCCAAGCGGGGCCGCGCCCATCCTTGTTGGCCGACCAAGGCGTGGTGGGCAAATTCCCGCCATAGATCGAGGTACAGCCTGTCGCGTTGGCCACGATCATCCGATCCCCAAACAACTGGGAAACCAGCTTGATGTACGGCGTTTCGCCGCAGCCCGAACACGCGCCTGAGAATTCAAACAACGGTTCCAAAAGCTGCGAGTTCTTGATGTTGGTCAAGCTCAGTTTAGTGCGATCAACCTCTGGCAAGGAGAGGAAAAATTCCCAGTTCGCATTCTCCGACTCGCGGATTGGCGGTTGGGAAGCCATGTTGATTGCTTTGCGCCCGACTTTGGTCTTGTCCTTCGCGGGGCAAACTTCGACGCACAATTCGCACCCTGTACAGTCTTCGGGCGAAACTTGAATCGTATACTTCGTGCCTGGAAACTCTTTGAATTTGGCATCGCGGCTCTTGAAGGTTGCAGGCGCATTCGCTAAAAGAGCGGGATCGTAGACTTTGGGGCGGATAACGGCGTGCGGACAGACATAAGCGCATTGATTGCACTGAATGCAGAGGTCTGGCTCCCAAACGGGGATTTCAAGCGCGATATTACGCTTTTCCCATTTCGTTGTCCCCGTGGGGAACGTACCATCTTTGGGCATGGCGCTGACGGGGAGGTCGCCCCCGTTGCCCGCAATCATCTTCCCTAGCACGTCGCGCACAAAAGCTGGAGCGTTGGCCGGGACCGCAGGCCGCATCACGAGCGTGCTTGTGACACTTTCGGGAACCTTAACCTCATGCAGATTGGCCAAGGTTTGGTCGACGGCTTGGTAGTTCTGCTGAATAACCGCTTCGCCGCGCTTGCCATAGGTCTTTTTGATTGCTTCTTTAATCTTTTCAATCGCTTGTTCGCGGGGCAAAACCCCACTAATCGCAAAGAAGCAAGTCTGCATAATGGTATTGATGCGCCCACCCATGCCCGTTTTGCGAGCTACTTCGTAAGCATCAATCACGTGGAAGTGTAATTTCTTCTGAATGATTGTGGCTTGCGTTTCGCGGGGCAATTGATCCCAAACTTGATCTTTGTCAAAGGTGCTGTTGAGCAAAAAGGTCGCGCCTGGAGCCGCACTCTTCAAAATGTCATAACGTTCGAGGAAGGGAAATTGATGACAGGCGATGAATTCGGCTTGACTCACGAGATAATGAGAGCTAATCGGGTTTGGCCCAAAGCGCAAATGCGAAACAGTGTAAGACCCTGACTTTTTAGAGTCATAGACGAAATAGCCCTGCGCGAAGTTATCGGTTTCTTCGCCGATGATCTTGATTGAGTTTTTGTTTGCACCCACCGTCCCATCTGCCCCAAGCCCCCAGAAAAGACAACGGATGGTCTTCGGGTCTTCGATAGCAAAGGTCGGGTCGTATTCCAGGCTGGTGTGGGTAACGTCGTCGTTGATGCCGATAGTAAAGTGATTCTTAGGCTTGTCTTTCTGCAATTCAGCAAAAACCGCTTTGGCCTGCGCGGGGGTAAAGTCTTTCGAGGAAAGCCCATAGCGGCCCCCGATTATCCGGGGCATGGTGCTGAAAGGAGCAGTTCCTTGAGCCAAGCCTTCAGATAAAGCAGTGATAATGTCTACGTAAAGCGGCTCGCCTGTGCCACCTGGCTCTTTTGTCCGATCCAAAACCGCAATGCGCTTGGTGCTGGCCGGCAAAACTTTGAGGAAATGGTCTACGGAGAAAGGTCGATAAAGCCGAACTTTAACTACGCCGATCTTCGCATTTTCTTTGTCAATGAGATACTGCGCCGTTTCCTGAACTGTCTCGGCCCCTGAACCCATTACAATGACTACGGACTCTGCGTCAGGCGCGCCCACATATTCAAAGAGGCCATACTGCCGCCCAGTGATCTTCGCAAAGCGGTCCATTACGGCTTGAACGATCCCTGGACAAGCATCGTAATACGGATTGACCGTCTCGCGGGCTTGGAAAAATTCGTCAGGATTTTGAGATGTTCCCCGAATGACGGGATGCTCAGGACTCATGGCTCGCGCTCGATGGGCCCGAATCAAATCTTCGTTAATCAGAGCGCGGAGGTCGTCGTCGTCCAACAACTCCATTTTGCTGACTTCGTGGGAAATCCGAAAGCCATCAAAAAAGTGGAGGAAAGGCACACGGGCTTCCAAAGTCGCCGCATGGGAAATGGCTGCAATATCGTGGGATTCTTGCACAGAGTTGGAAGCAAGTAAGGCAAACCCTGTCGCTCGCACCGCCATGACATCTGACTGGTCGCCAAAAATTGAAAGCGCGTGGGTGGCAATTGTGCGGGCTGTAACATGGAAGACCGAGGGAGTCAATTCTGCCGCAATCTTATACATGTTGGGAATCATGAGGAGCAACCCTTGCGAGGCTGTGAAGGTGGTCGTCAACGCCCCAGTTTGGATTGCCCCGTGGAGCGCTCCCGCTGCGCCTCCTTCCGACTGCATTTCGGCCACCAATGGAACCGTGCCCCATAAGTTCGGGCGATGCACCGCCGACCATGCATCGGCCAATTCGCCCATCGGCGTTGAGGGAGTGATCGGATAAATGGCAATAACTTCGCTTAATTTATGCGCTATCGTTGCTGCCGCTTCGTTCCCGTCAATCGTTATCGTTGTTCGAGTCACCGCTAATCCCCTTATAAAGGTTTTTGGATGGATTCCTGCCACTTGGCTCATTAACACAAATCTACGGAGGCCAGCCCATTTTACCTGCTCCAAGCTAGAAATATGCGCTACTTTGGTGTGAAAAGACCTGCCTTTTGTGCCTCCTGCTGCAACTTGCGAATGAGCTAGGTTAGCAAACCTGAAACTTTGAAAAGACAACGCTTATTATATCACAGAAAAAGAGAAAGGCAAAAAAACGGGCATTCTGCTCTGGCGGTTTTTTAGCCTAGAAAAGGCCTAGAAGACCTCGTTAAATTTGGCAAGAGGCTAAGTTGCCCAGGGGCCCGCCAGAACTCCAGTCAGGGGCTAGAATAGCCTAAAAGTACACTTCCCTTTGATAGTTTGCTGTGTTATAGTAGAATTATAAACCTTTCTTGGTCTGGAATGTTACTAAGGCCTTTATAATAGACAAAAGCTGTGAGGCTACCCAGCCTGGGGCCTACCCCAAAGCTGTTACCTTCGCTAAAGCGAACAAGGTAGCCAAAGTGTATTTATTGGATACGAGCCTAGTTGGAGCTACAATGATGTTGACACCACTAGATATTGAGCAGGTTTTGGCACTTTATGACCTCGGAACCTTGTATAGTATTAGTCAGGCTTGCCGAGGCTATGTCAATGAAACTGCCTTCATTCAAACCATTCACGGACGCTTCGTTTTACGGCGCAATCATCGCCGCTTGAGCGAAGACCGCCACCGCGCCCGCCATGCGTTGATCGGCCACTTGGAACGCAAGGGTTTTCCCGCCCCCGCAATAATTGCAGACCGCAATGATGAAACCTTAGTAAACGTTGAGAATCGGTTTTACGAAGTCATGGTTTGTGTCAATGGGAGCGATTACGATCCCAAGCATCCGCGCCAATTGGAAAATATTGGCCTAACCTTGGCCCAGTATCACAAAGCAATGCAGAGCTTTCCTTCCTTTGGCTGGGAAGCCCAACATCGCTATAATCCCCAGGATGTTTTAGCGCTTACGGAGCGCCTCCTGGAGCGCGATATGATGGGTGAACTCACTGAACTTGCTTGGTATGATGCTCGTGCAGTGCAGTTGCGAAACACCTTACCAGCCGCAGCTTATGAGAAGTTGCCCCACATCGTCATTCATGGGGATATTCACCGTGACAACTTCATCTTTCAGAATGATCATGTTGCGGCCTTGCTGGATTATGATCAAGCTGCTTGGGATGCGCGCATTGTTGACCTGGCCGATGCACTGGTAGCTTTCGCTTCAACTAAGGAAAATTCCCCGCAATTTTGGGGTGGCGTTTTCCAAGGGCCGCTCGATGAGCGTTTGGCTGGGCAACTAATTGAGGCTTATGGGCAAGTTTTACCGCTTACCCCAGCCGAACTTACGGCCCTGCCCACGGTAATTGAATTGCTTTGGCTCCAAGGCGAGTTAGCGCGGGTCTTCTCCACCCCCGAAGGCGCTCCCGATTATCATCAAGCCGTCTTGGAACAGGGCATGTGGCTTTCAAGCTGGATTTCAGAGCGCCGTGAACGCCTGATTGGCCAGTGGAGTAGACTAAACCAAGAGTTTGTTCCCCAAACAAACTTGCGACTTGTAGCTTAAAAAAGCTTTTACAGAGCCTCCTGCACAAAAGAAACAAATACTGCTGCCTAAGCCCTCAAGGTTCCAGAGCCTTGGGGGTCTTAATTTCGCCCCCAACCCAAACTCCAGATACTTCTGTCCTAAAGGGCTATTGCATGCAACGGCTGGTAGTGCTAAAATCAGGAGGAGTGAAGCTTATGGTCAGGAATCCCCAGCGGTTGCTGAACTTGCTGAAGCATAGCCGTGGCCCCACAATTTTAGGTAGACTTTTTAGGCTTCTTTTTGGATCGTAGCTTCCAAGATCGAAGGGCAAACGCGTTCCAAATCTCGGCGGGCCCCCAATTCGCTAAAAATCTGGCGGGCTTGGGCGACTAAAGCTGCGGCTTGCTCATCTTTCCCCAGCGCATAAGCCAGTTCGGCTTGCCAAAAGATGATTTTCCCCAATTCGTAAGGTACTTTGAGTCTCTCCAAAACGATGTGGCTGAGTTCTAAATGCTGTTTGGCAGTCAAAAAATTCTTTTGGACGAGCGCAATTTGGGCCACAACCCGTTGTGAAACAGCTTCTTCCATCACCATGCCCAATTCGCCTGCAATCGCTAAGGAACGGGCAATAAAACCCACTGCTTGGTCCGAGTCGCCCAAGAAAAGAACTGCCTCCGCAGCTAAACGGAGAACTTCGGGCAGATAAATCCGCGCTTTAATGCGCTCTAGCTTGGTGATACTTTCCTGCAAAAGGTCAAAAGCAGCTTGCGGCTTATTGCCTAAGAGCAGAATCTCGCCCTGCCGAAATTCTGTAATCGCTACGTCTAACAGCGAACCAATACTGCGAAATTGGTCACCACTATAGCGATAGAGTTCTTCGGCCAAGGTTAATTCGCCTCGATTCGCCATAATCACGGCCAAACTGGTATTCGCCTGAGCCATTCCTAAGACATCCCCAATACTTTCGCTGATTTGAGAGCTTTTCATGTGACAAGTTGTCGCTTGTCGCCAGCGCCCAACACGATAATAGACTTCGCCTAAATTGTTAAGCGCATTACTCAGCAAGGTTGCATCATTGATTTTCTCAAAAAGGCCGCGTGCTTCTTCTAAAGCTGGGATACTCAAGCCAAATTCGCCTTGTTCGCGCCAACAATTGCCCATTAAGAGCAAAGCATGAGCTTGATCGGCGGTATTTTCGGCCACGGAAAGGCCCAATCTAGCCCAGCGCAGGGATTTGGTATGTTCGCCTCGGCGCTGATAGATGCTGGCCCCCAACAGATAGCAGCCCACTAGCTCGCCGCTGGCCACTTCCGTATTTGCCAGGGCCATCCCCCGCTCCAGCCAACTGAAAGCGGCATCATATTCTGAACGATGTTCTTGCACTTTGGCTAACAGTTTGTGCAGTCGGATGCGTTTAATCAATAATTGCTGATCAAAGGCTTTCTCAGCCTCGCTTTCAACCAGAGATAAGGCATTGATGTACGCTGTCTGCGCTTTTTCATATTCCCCAAGCAGTAAATGAATGTTGCCACTGCGTTCATAGACTTCTGTCAGCCGAAAAACCAAAGGCGTATGGGGTAGCAGAGTAGCAGAAACAGCTTTGGTTTTGGCTTTAGCGACGGGTTCTGGGTGGGGTCTGGGCTTGGCGAAGGTGAACGCCGGAGGCGGAGCTTGGGGCAGGTGAACGCAGGAGGCGAAGCCTGAGACGGAGCCTGAGCCGGAGCCTGAGCTTGGCGCAGGCCCCGCAGGCAACGCAGGCTGCCTAAGGCTGGGCGCAATTTCGAGCGCCGTGGCAAAGAGCGCCAGCGCTTCGCGGTTGGCATACCGCTCTTGCGCCTGGATCGCCGCCGCTAGATGATAGTGAAAAGCAGAATCCCACATTTCAGCTAAAAGATAGTGGCGGGCTAAAAGCCCTAAGTGTTCATCGAGCGTGTCGCCGACCAATTCCTCGATGCGCTCGGCCACTCGGCGATGCAAATCGCGCCGCCGTGCATAGAGGATGGTCTCGTAAGCTACCTCCCGCAAGAGGGCATGGCGGAAATGATAGATTAGGTCAGGAAGTTGCGTGGGGCCTGGGGCGAAGCCTGAGCCGGAGGCGGAGCTTGGGGCCGGCCCCGCCGGCCCCGCCGG
>DCSM01000031.1:13336-35993 GCA_002325605.1 Chloroflexaceae bacterium UBA1466 | reverse complement strand
CCCCGCCGGCCCCGCCGGCCCCGTCGGCTGGGGAATAATCAATTCGGCCACGGTCAAACTTTGTAAACCCTCAGCCAGGAGGTCAACTTTTTGATAGACCCCTTCCAAGACTTGCGGGTGAAAGCGTTGGCCAATGACCGAAGCGGTTTGAACTAGCTCATAGCGCGGCTCATCTAATTGGTCAAGGCGCGCCATAATCAGGCCTTCAATGCTATTGGGGACGGCCACCTGGTCAATGGGGCGCGTTAGTTGCCATTGGGCTTGCTTATCCCGCAGCAGCGTGCCTGAAGCAATCAAAGAACGGACGAGTTCTTCGATAAAAAAGGGGTTGCCCTGCGTCCGTTCCAAGAGCGTCCGCAGTTCGGAAGGTGGCTGGTCATCCAAGAGCGCGGCCAGTAACGCGGCACTGTTTTCCCTGGATAATTCGTCAAGAGTCAGGCGCGTCGTGGTCGGCAAATTAGCCCATAATTCGGGAATCGGGGGACTGGGGCGGTAATTCAGCAGCAAGAGGAAGGGCCCTTTGGCTAAGACTTTGGCCAAGCGAGCAAGCAATTCAAGCGAAGAGGCATCAGCCCATTGCAAATCTTCAATCACGAGGAGCAAGGGTTGTTTTGTAGCGGCCCCCAAGAGCAAAGCCACGACCAATTCTTGCACCCGTTCGTGGCGCTGCTCTGGGGTTAGGGCCTGCGTCAATGTGGTCTCTGGAAGGGTGATGCCAAAAACATCGCTGAGGACGGGCGTGAAACGACTCAATTGGGGGGCAAGTTGATCTACTCGCATTTGAAGGCGGTTAAAGAAACTGCCTTTGTCGCCTGTAAATTGTTCAAAGCTTTGGGGGCGGGTTTGATTGTTGACCGCGAAGCCTAACAAATGATACAAAAGCGTGCGGAGGGTGATATAAGGAGTATTTTGGTCGTAGTAATAGCGATCAACCCGATGGATTAAAAACTGGGCTTCACTTTCGGTGGGCGGAAGCTTGCCGGTTGCAGACGGTGACTGAGTTTGCCGAAGTCCCGAAGCTGTTGCAGACGGTGACTGAGCTTGCCGAAGTCCCGAAGCAAGGCGTAAAATAAAGATGAGGTCATCGGTCAAGCGAGTTTTGCCGATGCCTGCTTCCCCAACCAACGCTAAGACGCGGCCTGCGCCTTTCAAAGCTTCGAGGGCTTCGGCCTCCAAAAGCGCCAACTCAAGGCTGCGGCCAATAAGTGGGGGGCGGCCCAAACTTGTTTCCGCACCTGGGACGGGCTTCCGTTTGCTTTCAAGGGTATAGAGCGCTTGGGTGGGGATCAGCGGCGCAGTTATGCCTTTGAGTTGCACTGGGTTTTGCTCCACCAGCGCGACTTGTTGCTCGACAGCCGCTCTTGTGGCTGGCGAAAGCCAAACCGCGCCCGCTGGGGCCACCGACATCAGGCGCGCCGCCAAATTGACAGGTTGCCCCATCACCGTATACTCATAGCGCTGGGCCCCCCCAACGCGCCCCGCAAAAACGCTCCCTGTATTGATGCCACTTTGCTGCTTGAGAAAAGGCTTTGCGGGAAGCTCGGTTTGCCCCGCCGCTTCAAAGATGGCCTCGATCTCCGTATTGGCTTCGGCCAGCGCAACTTCAAGCTCCAGAGCGCACCGCACCGCCCGTAAAGGGTCATCTTCATGGGTCACTGGGGCCCCAAACAAAACCATCAGTTTGTCGCCCTGCGTACACATATCTACTTTGTTGACTACACCGTCGTAACGGTGAACCACCTCTTGGGCCCGCCGAAAATAGGCATTCAAAATCGCTACCGCTTGGGCTGGATCATCCGTTGGGGCTTTAATCAACTTATTGAAATCGCGGACATTGGCGAAAAGCACGCTGACAGGGCGAAATTCACCAACCTCCACCGTGGAAGCATCTAAAAAGCGGCGAGGTAAACCACGTAAAAGATAAGGGCGCAGGGCTGTGATCTGATTAGCCATTTTCTCTAGGGTTTGAAGGTCATCTCCAGAAGGATAGATAATAGTTTTTGAGAGCGAAAGGGGCAAATTAAGCGGCTCTAGGGCCGTGATTTGATGAAAACCGACTTTACGAGGGGTTAAGTAGCTGGGCTTGATCAACGCAGCAGTCGCTTCAGAGATCACTACTTCCCCTGGCGCAGCAATCTCTTGGGCAAAAGCTACGCGATTGAATTCAGAACCAGTGATAAAAAGTTCAATATGGTTACAATCGCCAACTTCGGCAGCAAAAACCCAGCCGCTATGCACCCCCACGCGCAAAGCTAACCGAAAAGTACCGGCCCGCGTTTCGACAGCCGCAAAGGACTGCATTTGGGCTTGGAGGGCCAAAGCGGCGCTGGTAGCAGCAGCAGCATGGTTGTCGCCCAACAATTCGGCATCAAAAAAAGCCGTGAGCGCGTCCCCGCCAAATTTCAGCAGTTCGCCATGATGCTGAACCACCTCCGTAACCAAGATTGCAAACAAATGGTTGACCACCGCACTTACTTCTTCGGCCCCTTGTCTTCCCAGGAAGCTCAATTTTTCTGAAAAAGTCGTAAAGCCGCTCAGGTCGGCAAAGAGCAAACTGCCTTGCCAAAAAGCGCCCTGCACGCGCCCCGGCATGGGGGCAGCCATTTGACTTTGTACCAACCGCTTGGGCAAATAAGCCGCACAAGCTACTAACGTGCGGCGTAATTCAGTCGCAAGGTTAGCGCGCACTGTGGGCGGCAGATCGCCACTTTGGGCGAAATGGGCCGCGAGTTCAGGCGTGAGAAAATCGGCGAGGGATGTGGGTAAAGGGAGAGAGACCATTAACCCTTCCAAGAAAAAGCAAAAGGGAGCTTTCCTATCGAGTGTGCTTCCATTATAGCATTTTTAAGGCTCTTCCGCTGGCCGCGAACTCTGCTGCAAAGCCGCACTTAGCTGGGGTAAAGCTAATAATAACATTTTGACATTCGGCCCCGCAAACTGGAGCGCATAACAATAGGTTTCGGCAACCAGCCGCTTGCGGGGAAGCTCGGGGTCAAAAAGATTTTCGATTCCACAACAACTACCTGGCCCAAGCAGCTTTTGTTGGTCTTGCAACATAAGGGAAGCTGTACCCTGGAGCAACAAGTAGAGATACTCGCCTTCTTGATCTTCGCTCAACAGAATTTGGCCGGGCGTGAAAGCGCGGAGAGTGCAGAGATCGGGCAAATATTTCAATTCCTCTTCTGGCACATCTTGAAGACCAGGCAAAAGGTGCAAAAAATCCATTTGTTCCTGTTGCTGCCGCAATTTGCGTTCCGCAAGTTGCTGGGCCAACATCGTTGTGCGCGTTAGAGTTTTCCGTCCCATGCCATCTATTGTAACATAGAGTTTGCGTTTCAAACCTGCTTAGTTAGAGTACAATAGGCCAAAAGTTTCTTAGCCCAGCAGAAAGTATTGAAAAATGGCAGAGAATACCCTTCGCTTGGTTATAAAAATCGGGACAAGCGTTTTGACTGCGGGAAGTGATCGGCTCAATCGGCCCTTTTTGGTAGACTTAGCGCGGCAAGTGGCAACTTTGCGCGCCCAAGGATCCCAAGTTTTGCTCGTCTCATCGGGCGCAATTGCAGCGGGTTGGGAACGGTTGGGCTTTCCGCCGCGCCAGCGCGGGCAAAAAAAGACAGCCCTTACCTTTCGGCAAGTTTTAGCGGCGGTGGGCCAAAGTCGGTTGATGCACCTTTATGAGCAACTTTTTGATATTTATAATCTTAATGTTGCCCAAGC
The DNA here is from genome assembly GCA_002325605.1 of Chloroflexaceae bacterium UBA1466. Classification (GTDB taxonomy): domain Bacteria; phylum Chloroflexota; class Chloroflexia; order Chloroflexales; family Chloroflexaceae; genus UBA1466. Next base: position 32,273 of record DCSM01000031.1, on the reverse strand, counting down.
CTTGCTGACCCGCGATGATCTTCATGATCGCCAACGCTATTTGAATGCCCGTAATACACTTTTGCATTGTTTGGAAAATGGCATCGTGCCAATTATCAACGAAAATGATGCTATCACCACCTATGAAAGCCGAGTTGGAGACAATGATAATCTTTCAGCCCGTGTCGCTAATGTGGTTGATGCGCGTTTGTTGCTTATTCTTACTGATATTGAAGGTTTGTATACGGCTGATCCCCGGACAGATCCTGCTGCCGTTTTGATTCCCGTTGTCCCGCAGATTGATGAGCAAATTTGGGCCAAGGCGGGTGGGAGCGGGACGCAGCGTGGTACGGGAGGAATGCGAACAAAAATCCAAGCTGCCGATTTGGCGACGCGCTCTGGGGTGGCCGTCGTGATTGCCAAAGGGAGTGAACCCGATGTCATTTTGCGCGTGGCGGCGGGCGAAGCCCTTGGTACACGGTTTTTGCCTACTGTTTCCTCGCTCGAATCGCGGAAAAGGTGGCTTTTAGCTGAGACAGTCCTCCATAGCCACATTGTTATTGATGCTGGAGCAACAAAAGCTCTTTTGCATCAAGGAAAAAGCCTCTTACCTGCGGGGATCATTGCGGTAGAAGGAGATTTTGACCGCGCCGAAACTGTACGAATCTATGATTCGGTGGGCCAAGAGATAGCGCGTGGTTTAACGCAATACCGTGCTTCAGAGGTGGCCCTGATAAAAGGCTTACATTCCGCCCAGATCGCTGAGGTTTTAGGCTATACATACGGCTCAGAAGTCGTCCATCGAGATGATATGGTGATTTTGTAACAGCTAAGTAAGCGTTCAAATAGTTTGCTATGTTGAGGGGCCTTCATTACGGAGGCCTCTTCACTTTTTTCTTCCTTTATTGAGATTTTCCCTGTCGCAAAAAAGAAAATAGGTTATAATGGATTCTATTCAATCTGATATGAAACCCGCTTTATTTTCCCTCGGAATCAACAGCTTTAGCTGTTGGGGCACGGCTAAAGCCGTGGACTCAGCAAGGGGGGATTTCATCGTCACGCATGGACTGATAAGGGCATACTGACTTCTAATTTACTCATGAGGAATTTAATGGTTACAGAAATTGCTTCGGCGCTTCCCGTTATTGAAGCTCACGGCTTAGAAAAGCTTTTTAGAGAAAATTTGGCGGTAGCAAATGTCAATTTCGCTGTCTACCCTGGTGAAATAGTTGGTTTTCTGGGGCCCAATGGCGCAGGGAAAACGACGACCATGAAGATGCTTGTCGGTTTATTGCGCCCTTCAGCGGGGCAGGCCCGCATTGCGGGTTTTGACATTCAAAGCCAACCTTTGGAGGCCAAAGCCCGGATTGGCTATGTTCCTGACCAGCCTTATTTGCCAGAAAAGCTCACGGCCAGTGAGTTTTTAGAATTTATTGCCGGTCTTTATCAATTAGATTGGCGTATAGCCAAGCAACGGAGCGAGGAATTACTGCGAATCTTTGGTTTGGCCGAGCGCAAAAATGAATTACTTGGTGGTTATTCTCATGGGATGCGGCAAAAAGCAGCTTTGGCGGGCGCTTTATTACACAATCCGCAAGCTTTCTTCTTGGATGAGCCAACAGTTGGGCTTGATCCGCGAAGTGCGCGGTTGATCAAAGATATTTTGCGCGATGTCGCTGGACGGGGAACTGCAGTTCTCATGTCTACACACATTTTGGAAATCGCTGAAAGAATGTGTGATCGGGTCTTGATCCTTAATAAAGGCAAGATTATCGCGGCGGGAACGCTGCAAGAACTTAGGGCAGGCACGGATAAGAGTCTTGAAGACATTTTCCTCACGCTTACGGGGGGTGCTGAAGAAACAGAATTAGCGGAGGCTCTGCGATGAAAAGCTTAACGACGATCTGGGTCTTGCTTAGAGCGCAATTGCACATTGCTAAAAATACTTTTGGGCACAGCAAGCTGCGAAGTAAGATAAGTACAATCCTTTTAATCTTGGCCACTGGGTTTCTGATGACTTGGCTCTATGAAAAAAGTGCCGATCTAGTACGGTTTGTGCAAAGCCCAGTTTTTACTGAGGCTTTAAGCAAAGCGGCGGCCCAAAAACCTGGTTTGACTCCCAATATAATGGCTTCTTTGCTGGCTTTACCGAGTTTCTTACTTTTATTCGCCTGGGCAATGCTGACTTTCTCAAGCTTTAATAGTATTTTGAGTAATCTCTATCTTTCTGGCGATTTAGATCTGCTCTTAGTTGCACCGATTCCAATGAGAGCAGTCTTTATCCTGAAGTTTTTTAGCGGCTTATTTGCCCAATATGTTTTCCTCTTCTTTCTGTTTGCACCAATTTTGCTTGGTTTCGGTGCAGGGATGGGTTACGACGAAATTTATCAAGTTGTAGCATGTTTTACCCTATTGCTTTTGCCTTTATTGCCCGCAGGCTTGAGTTCCATCTTGGTTATGGCTGTGGTGCGCGTCATTCCCGCTAAATTAGCGCGGGAAGTGGTGAGTGCTTTAGGGGGTTTGTTGGCTATGGGGTTCTATTTTTTGAGTTTAATGCCTGAACTTGCACCTAAGTTTGTAGGAAAGCAGAATCTCGAGTCGTTATTGCAATTTGATAAACCGTTTCTTCCACCAGTCTGGGCAGGAAAAGCTCTCATTGCCGCAGGTCAACATGATTTCTTTACGCTTTGCATCTACGGTAGCTCATTTGCCCTGCTCTCGCTCTCTGTTTTTGGTGGTTGTCTTGTCTTTGCTGAACATTTATATTATATCGGTTGGAGCAATATAGCTTTTCAAGGAGGTAAAAGCAAAGAAAAACCAAAAGATCTTCCTAAGCAAAGCGCATTTAATTTAGCGGATAACTTCACTTTCTTCTTTAACAAGCAGCTTTTCCCCTTTTTGCCGACCCAATCTTTAGCGATTCTCGGCAAAGATTGGCGGATTTTTCCCCGCGACTTACGGAATTTGCAACAAGCGGTCTTTCCCTTATTTCTCGCAGGAATCTGGACCATTCGCTTAATTCTGGATAGCCCTGAGCTTAGAAGCGAATTGGAAGACCCGAAAACGGTTGAAATCTTAGCGCTCCTGCGCGAAATAGGAAGTTTAGGAACCGCCATTTTTGTTTGTTCGGCTTTGGCAAACGCTATTGCTGGGCCTGGCATTAGCCGGGAACAGCAAGCTTTTTGGCTCCTCAAGACCGCGCCAATTAGCTCCCTCCGCATTTTGCTGGGCAAACTTATGCTCATCTTTCTCCCCTATCCCCTTGTTGGCACACCATGGCTCATCATCCTAATGCTTTTGCAGCATGCCCCTTTCCTTAGTTTCGTGCGAATCTGGGGGATCTTGTTGCTTTTAGGGCTGGGGACCTCAGCTGTTTCACTCAGTTTAGGAGCTATTTTTCCCCGTTTGAATTGGGATAATCCTCAAAGACAAACGACTTTTCAAGCAAGCTGCCTCTCTTTGCTCCTTTCACCGCTCCTTATCTTCTTTCTTTTGACTCTTATTTTAGCCATCCCCTACGCTGCTGCGAAATTAAATTCCGATCTCGGCATCATTCTTGCGCTGAATCTGGGGGGTTGGGGTTTGGCCTTAGCTTCTACCGCTTTAGTCGTTTGGCTTAGTTTGCGCTTAGGGGCTTGGGGGCTAGACCGGCTGGAATTGTGAGGTTAGCGAAGGTGTTATCTTTATTCCAATGACGAAATGTTTGCCAAATAAAGGATTTTTTCATGGCTTCATTCACGCTTTCCGCCGATGATCCTGCGTTGCAAGCCTATTATGCCCGTTTGGAAAACTATCGCAACCAGGGAACCTCGAACGAAACAGGTCTGCGCCAAGCCTTTGCGAGCTTGCTGGAAGAAGTTGCGGCTAACGTCGCTTGGCCATTGATTTTAGAGCGCAATTTTAGCAGTCGCCCACGCCCCGATGGGGTTTTACTCGATAATCTGCGGATTCCACGAGGTTCTTGGGAAGCTAAAGCCCCCAAAGAAGTTCGGCAAGCTCACTTGCCACTTGAGATCGAGATAACTAAGAAGATCGCTAAAGGCTACGATCTGTTCAATACGATCTTTGAAAATAGTGAGTTTGGAATTCTTTATCAAGATCACAAGATCGTGTTAGAAGTAGATTTGCGCCAAAAAGAGCAGTTAGCCACCTTGCTTTCGCGCTTTTTCAATTACATGGGTGCAGACATTGAGAAGTTTCAGGCCGCCGTCTGCGAGTTTCAGAAGCGCATTCCCCAGTTGGCGCAAGGTTTAATCCAACGAATTGAGGAAGAATTCACGCAGAATCTGGATTTTGGGCAAGCGTTTCAGAAGTTTCACACGCTTTGCCAACAAGCTTTGCACAAAGAAACCAGCCGCGAAGTTGTCGTGGAGATGCTCGTGCAACATCTGTTGACTGAAAGACTGTTTCATACCGTCTTTGATAACCCTGAATTTGTGCGCCGCAATGTCATCGCCGCTGAAATCGAGAAAGTTATTGAAGTTTTGACAAGCCGAACCTTTAAGCGCAACGATTTCCTCGGTGAACTCGATAATATTTATCTTACTCTGGAGGAGAATGCGAAACGAATTGAAAACCTTAGCGCTAAACAACCTTTTCTCAATCTGGTTTACGAGCGTTTCTTTCAAGGTTTTTCAGTTAAGCAAGCGGATACCCACGGCATCATCTATACACCGCAAGCGATTGTTGATTTTATGTGGAACAGCGTTGAAGTAATTTTGCAGCAAGAGTTTAATATCACGCTGTCTGCGCCTACGGTGCAAATTCTTGACCCTTGTGTCGGCACGGGCAATTTTATTCTCACTTTGCTCAACCGCCTTTCACGCCAAGACCTCCAGCGCAAATATGAAAACGAAATCTTTTGCAACGAAATCTTACTTTTACCTTACTATATTGCCTCTTTGAACATTGAACATTGCTATTTTGAATTGATGAAACAGTACCGTAGTTATCCTGGAATCTGTTTGGTTGATACTTTAAACCTGGCCGAAAGCCCCCAACTCGCTTTTTTCAATGAGGAAAACAGCAAGCGGGTGGCGCGGCAAAAAGCTGCGCCGCTAAGGGTGATTATTGGCAACCCGCCCTACAATGTGGGGCAAAAGAATGAGAACGACAACAATAAAAATTGCAAACATATTGTAATTGATCAGCGGATCCGCGAAACTTATGCTAAATCTTCACGGGCCACGAATAAAAATGCGCTCAGTGATGCCTATGTTAAATTCTTTCGCTGGGCTGTAGATTGTTTAGATGGTCAGGATGGCCTTATTTGCTTTGTGTCAAATAACAGTTTTCTTAAAGGGATCGCTTTTGATGGTTTTCGGCAACATCTGATGCAGGATTTTACGACAATCTATCATCTTAATCTGGGCGGTAACGCTCGTAAAGGTGGCGGCGGAAGTGTGTTTGGGATCATGGTCGGTGTAGGAATTACGATTTTAGTACGAAAGAGGGCAAAGCTCATCGAAGCTCCAGCAAAAGCGACGCTCCTTTACCACGCGCTTGCTGACCAAATAAAAGGTGCAGAAAAATTAGCTTTGCTAACCAAATGCCAGAGTATAGAGGGCTTTGAGTGGCAAATCTTGCAACCTGATGCGAAAAACAATTGGCTTACAGAGGGCTTGCTTCCTGATTTTGAGGCTTTTTTACCTTTGGGAACGAAGGAATCAAAAACAACAACTCGATCAGAAGCTCTTTTTAAGCTCTATAGTAATGGAGTAAAAACCAATCGAGATACATGGGCCTACAATTTTCATCAAATTGCACTGATAGCAAACCTTCAGCTTTTCATTCAGCATTATAATCACGAAGTCGGACGTTGGCAACAACGCAGCAATAAAGATGCCCAAGTTGATGACTTCATTATCAATGATGAAACGAAAATCAAGTGGAGTGAAAGTTTTAAGCGTTACCTTGAACGGGGTAGATCAATTATTTTTGATGCTAAAGAAGTCAGATCATCGCTCTATCGACCTTTTTGCAGGCAATATCTTTACTTTAATCACCTTATGGTCGAGCGCGTTTACCAGTTTCCAAGCATCTTCCCCACCCCAGCCAGTGAAAAAGAGAATCTGGTAATTTGCTTGACGGGCATAGGCGCAGAAAGGCCTTTCACTTGCCTCATAACTAACCTCATTCCAAATTTAGTCGTAACTGCGGGTTTTGGGGCTAGTTCGCAATGTTTTCCCTTCTATACCTATGCCGAAGATGGCAATAACCGCCAGGAAAACATCACTGATTGGGCGGTTAAGCAGTTTGAAGCGCAGTATGGCCCAGACCTGCTGGTTTCGGGGTTTCGGCAAGCTCAACCCCCCCTCAACCGCGGGGAGGGCGGGCCGTTGCCTGAGCTTGCCGAAGGCAACGGCTCAACTAAAAAAGCGATTTTCTTCTATGTTTATGCGCTTTTGCAGCATCCGCTTTACCGCGAACGCTATCAGGAAAATCTCAAGCGGGAATTGCCGCGGCTGCCGCTGGTCGGAGATCGTCAAACCTTCTTGACGCTGGTTGAAATTGGGCAAAAGCTGGCTGATCTGCATTTGAACTATGAAATGGTGGCAGAATATCCTTTGGAATGGGTTGAAAATAAGCAAGTTCCCTGGACATGGCGGGTTGAGAAAATGAGGCTGACGAAAGCGAAAGATGCAATCATCGTCAATCGCTGTCTGATGCTGCACGGTATTCCCGCAAAGGCTTTTGAATATCAATTGGGCAATCGTTCAGCTTTGGAATGGGTTATAGATCAATATCAAATCACGACAGATAAGCGCAGTGGCATTCCAAATGACCCAAATCTAGCAGATGAGCCAGAATATATCGTGCGTTTGATTGGAAAAGTGCTTACGGTAAGCGTTGAAACAGTGAAGTTAATGGCGCAGTTGCAAGAAATCGCTTTTTGAAGCAACAATCCTGGAATTCAACTTTTTCACACTTTTTCAAGTGAATCCTTCGCCAGACCATTGCGTAAAGGTAAAGGAATTGCAATTCCCTCTTGTTGATAGCGTTTATGCAGCCGTTTGATAAACTCATGCTTCAGCAGAAATTGATCTGAAAACTCCTCAGCCCGCAGGGTTACCGTGAACTTAATTTGCGCCTCCCCAAACGCAGTATATTGGATGACTGGTTCAAAATCGGCGACTCCGCCGGCCACAGTTTGCTCTACTTCGCGGGCAACTTCTGTCGTAATCTGCTCAAGAATTTCCAAATCGCAATCATAATTTACACTAAGCTCAACCGAAATGGCTAATTGCTTATCGGGATCGTGGTAATTGATTAAGATCGCTGAGTTCAAAGCAGCATTAGGCACAATGACCATATTGTTAGCGAGTTGCCGGATTTGAGTATTGCGCCAATTTATATCAACGATGTAGCCTTCTTGGCCTGTGGCTAGTTTGATATAGTTTCCGGGCCGAATTTGTTTGGCAACGAGGATTTGAATCCCTGAAAAAAGGTTAGAAAGTGAATCCTGGAGAGCCAAAGAGACGGCCAAACCCCCAACGCCCAGCGCCGCAAGGATCGGCGTGATTTCAATTCCGATTGATTGGAGGAGAATCAAGATTCCAAGGACGTAGATAACGATTCGGATGATATTGCCAAAAAGAGAAACTTGCGGAATGAGTGACCGATGACCATATATATCTACAAATCCAGTGGCGATGTTGGCCAGCGCTGCCGTTACTGAAAGGAGAAAAACCGCGAGGAGAATTTGCTGAAGGAGGAGCAAAAGCCCTGGAGTGAGCGGAGTTTTGGGAATAGCGATTGAAAAGCCCCAGAGAACAAACCACAAAACCGTTTTCCCGCGCAGAACACCGAGAATTAAATCGCCACCTCGCCAAGACTTGCGTTTTAGTAGTTTATGAAACCAGCCAAGAACGACTTTTTCGATAATAAAACCTGCTAAAATGATAATAATAATCGTTACAAGCGGAGTAGCCAAACGGATAAAGTCAAATTGTTGCGTATTCGACATCTAAAAAAGTTTCCTTACTTGGTAGTAAAAGCCAAATCCTGAGTTTATTGAGAAGTTGCACATTTTCTACTTTTCTGCTATTATTCCAAAGGTTAGCATTTCAAATAGTTTTAGTAGCAAAGCGAGGCACAATTTTATGCAGATCTTAGTTACTGGCGGCGCAGGCTTTCTGGGCCTGCACCTGGCGAATAAGCTTGCGAACCAAGGGCATCAAGTCATTCTCCTGGATATTGCCACTTTTCGGACAGAAGAGTATCCTGCGGGGGTGAAGTTTCATACGGGCGATGTGCGAAATGCAACGCTGCTCAACCAATTATTGGAAGGTTGTGATGGGATTGTCCATGCGGCGGCGGCTCTACCTTTGTGGAAACCCCAGGAAATTATTTCGACAAACGTTGATGGCACAAATGTAGCTTTGGAAGCTGCCCGCGAGCGCAAAGTTAAACGTTTTGTCTATATTTCCTCGACGGCAGTCTACGGTGTGCCCGAAAAGCATCCGATTGAAGAGACTGATCCCCTCGTTGGCGTGGGGCCTTATGGCCACAGTAAGATTGATGCTGAGAAAATCTGTGAAAAATATCGGGGGATGGGGCAGCAAGTCACAATTCTGCGGCCTAAAACCTTTATTGGCACAGCACGCTTAGGGGTTTTTCAGATTTTGTATGATTGGGTGCATAATGGCAACCGAATTCCGATGATTGGCTCAGGCGACAATCGCTATCAACTGCTGGAAGTTGAGGATTTGGTGGATGCCACGCTTTTGGCGCTTACGGGGCCCGCCGAAGCAGCTAATGACACTTTCAATATCGGCGCAAGCCGCTTCCAAACGGTCAAAGAAGATGTTACGGCTCTTTGTGCGTATGCCAAAAGTGGCGCACGGGTTTTGCCCACCCCCGCGGGCCCAATCAAGTTGGCTTTGCGCGTCTTTGAGGCTTTGCATCTTTCTCCGCTTTATCCCTGGGTTTATGCCACAGCAGATAAAGATTCGTTTGTGACTACAGAGAAAATCGAAAAAGCTCTGGGCTGGAAAGCACAATTTAGCAATGCCGAAGCTCTGATTCGTTCCTATCAATGGTATTTGGAACATTATCGAGAGATTGACGAAGGCGTGAGCGGTGTAACTCATCGAGTAGCTTGGGATCAAGGGATTTTACGCTTTTTTCGCCGTTTTCTGCGCTAACTAAACTTCAAGCATCGCGGTGGGTTTCGATGTGAATCTTGATTCGCTGGTCGCCGGCCAAAGAGCTTAACAGCGTCGTGACCAGCGAAATCACTAAACTGCCGCCCATGGCGGCCCAAAAATCATTCACATGAAAGTTGATGTCCAAATAGATTGCAAGAACGGAAGTTAGTTCAAGCAGCAGGGCATTGATTACCAAGCTAAAAAGCCCCAAAGTTAAGAGCAGAATGGGCAAGGAAAGGAGCAAAAGAAGTGGGCGAAGCAACGAATTGAGCAGGCCCAAAACTAGCGCCACGATTCCAAGTTGCCAGCCAGGGCCTTCAAATGTGATCCCTGGAATCACTTTAATGGCAACGAAAATTGCCAAAGAGCTAATCAGCCAGCGCAAAATCAGATGGCCTATTTCAGCTGTCGATTCTTTTTGAGTTTGAAGAAAATCTTTCATTGGCCTTCATAAGAGCATAATGTTTGGCTTGTTTCCAAAAAATAACCACGAATCTGAGAGTCACGCCCTCTTTTTTCAGCAGACTGAGCAAGCGGCCCAGGCTGAGGGCAAAAGCGCCTATTTTCGGCTGCATCGCTCCCGTTTTGCGGCGATTCTCGCGGCCTTGAAAGGCACACCGCCTGGCACAAAAGTGTTGGAAATTGGGGTTACGCCAGGGCAATGTACGCGCTTGTTGGTCAAAGCGGGCTACCAAGTCAGTGGGCTTGATCTGAATCCCGCTTCGCGGCAGGAACTTTGGACGCAGCTTGGAATAGATGTGCGGCAAGCTAACCTGGAGCGAGAATCATTGCCCTTTCCTTCCGCAACCTTTGAGTGGGTCATCTTTTCCGAAGTGCTGGAGCATCTGGTTTTTTCGCCGCTGCCCGTGTTGCGGGAGTTTCAGCGCGTTCTGCGGCCTGGCGGGAAAATCCTGCTTACTACGCCCAATGAATTGTATTTTAAGAGTCGCCTCCAGGCTTTGGGAAGATTGCTCTGCTGGCAAAGTCTGCTGTCAGCTGCTGAATTTCAGCACCAAATGCGGCTGGAAGGCGAAGCCCGTTACACGACTCACAGTCGGCTTTATACCCTGGCCGAACTTTGCTGGACAATAGAACAGGCGGGTTTTAAGATTCAGCAGAAAGAGTACGTGGCCGCTTGGGAACGGGTCGGGCTGGGCGAGAAAGGGCGGTGGAAAAGCCAACCTTTGCGAGTTTTGGCCAAAAGTTTGCTGGCGACTTTAACCAAAATGCTCCCCCAGACCCGCTCAATGCTGCTAGTGGTGGGGGAAAAGATTAGCTAAGTTGTACGGGTAGACTTTGCTAAGACCTGACCGTTTTTGAAAGACGGTCAGGTCTTTGTTCGGCCTTTCAAAGCCTCAACTTTTGCGGAGTTCCGCAAATTTCTCCTTATTGTAGCGCAAAAGAGGCTGCCGAGCAGCCCGCACTTCGTCTACGCGCCGCACAGGTGCATTAACGGGAGCTTGGCGCAAAAGTTCGGGTTGCGTCGCCGCTTCCTCCGCAATTTGGCGCATCGTCGCAATGAAAGTGTCTAACTCGCGCTTACTTTCGGTTTCAGTCGGTTCAATCATTATCGCTTCAGGCACAATAAGGGGAAAATAGATTGTTGGCGGATGAAAACCATAGTCAATCAGACGCTTAACAATATCCAAAGTGTGAATTTCGGGCGCTGCGGCCAATTGGCCCTTGAGAACAGCCTCGTGCATACAGATTCTTTCTACGGCAGGAGGGTAGACTTCAGCTAATTGCACCCGAATATAGTTTGCATTCAAGACTGCAAGATCAGAAACTGTGCGTAAACCTGCGGACCCTAACGTCCGAATGTAGGCCCAAGCTCTTACTAAGACCGCAAAATTACCGTGAAAAGCCTTTACGCGCCCAATACTCTTCTTTGGAATGAAAAACTCATAACTTTCAGCCGTTTTCTGCACGATTGGGCCAGGTAAAAAGGGCGCAAGCGCTGCCGTGCATCCCACCGAACCGCTCCCTGGCCCGCCACCACCGTGCGGCGTAGCGAAAGTTTTATGCAGATTGTAGTGCATAAAATCAAAGCCTAATGCGGCAGGTTTGACAATGCCCAAGATTGCATTAAAGTTTGCACCATCACAGTACATTAAGCCGCCAGCTTCATGCACCAAACGACAAACCTCTTCGATTCGCTCTTCAAAAAGCCCCAATGTATTGGGGTTGGTCAACATCATGCCCGCGACTCGCGGCGAAAGTTTGCTTTTAAGATCGGCTAAATCTACATTTCCTCGGTCATCGCCTTTAACTTCGACGACTTTGTAGCCTGCCATTGAAGCTGTCGCAGGATTTGTGCCATGCGCGGCATTAGGAACGAGGATTTCAGTGCGGGCTGAATCGCCCCGATCAAGGTGATAAGCGCGGAAAAGGAGAATTCCGACCAACTCGCCTTGAGCGCCAGCAGCGGGTTGTAAGGAGACTGCATCAAAACCGCTCAATTCAGCAAGATCATTCTGGAGTTCATAGATCAGGCGCAAGGCCCCTTGAGCTAAAGCCTCATTTTGCAGAGGATGAGCTGCTACAAACCCAGGTAAACGAGCAGCTTCCTCATGCAGTTTGGGATTATACTTCATTGTACACGAGCCGAGCGGATACATTCCTGTGTCAATGCAAAAATTACGCTGACTAAGGCGCGTAAAATGGCGCACGACCTCGGTTTCGCTCAATTCGGGCAGCGAAGCTAATCCATCTTGGCGCAGGAGGTCGTTGGGCAAAGCCGTCAAGGGCACATCAAGGTCGGGCAGATTCGCGCCATATTTGCCAGGCGCTGAAAGCTCAAAAATCGGCGGTTCATAAGTATTCATCAATGATTTTCTTTCTGAAATAGCGGAATCGTGCAATTCGCCAATCTGCGCCTTTATTATAGCACAGCTAGACCAGTCCAAATTTGGGGGACAAGCATGCGACCCTCGCAAGCCCAGCTTGCGAGGGTCGCAGAGATTCTCAGCGCAAAGTTAGACTTCAGCTACTAACATGGGGCGCAGACCATTCTGGCTATAGCTTTCGCCACGAGCGAGGGCCCGAGGTTCCTGCTCATCAAGAAATCGGTCCGCCGCCGCTACAAAGCCTTGAAACAAAGGATGAGGGCGATTGGGGCGCGATAAAAATTCAGGGTGAAATTGGCTGGCCACAAACCAGGGGTGATTACGAAGTTCAATAATTTCGACTAAGCGCCCATCTGGGGACTGACCGCTAATCACCAAACCTGCTGCTTCCAAAACTTCACGGTAGCGATTGTTAAATTCAAACCGATGGCGATGCCGCTCTTTGACTTGGGGCAGCCCGTAGGCTATGGCAGCTTTCGTGCCTGGCAAAAGATCACAGGGATAAACTCCCAACCTCATTGTGCCGCCTTTTTCGGTAATTTCACGCTGGTCGGGGAGCAAGTCAATCACGGGTTCGGGAGTCGCTGGAGCGAATTCGGTGCTATTAGCCAAGTTGCTTTGGAGAACCTCGCGGGCAAACCCAATCGTGGCACATTGCATCCCCAAACACAAGCCTAAATAGGGGATTTTATTCCAGCGGGCATAATTGGCAGCCGTAATTTTGCCTTCAATGCCTCGATCCCCGAAACCACCAGGAACCACAATGCCATAAACACCGGCCAACAAGTGTTCTGGGCCTTCTTGTTCCAACAGTTCAGCTGAAACCCAACGAATTTCCACCTCGCGCTCGTGATGCAAACCTGCGTGGCGCAGCGATTCGGCGACGCTAATGTAGGCATCGCGCAATTCAACATATTTGCCCACCAGCGCAATCGGCAAGGAGCGGCGTTCCCGCCGAATAATGGCTACCAAATTGTGCCATTCGGTCAGATCTGGCTTAATTGTTGGTAAACCCAACCGTTCAACTAAATAGTCGCCTAGCCCCGCGGTTTCCAAAGCTAACGGCACTTCATAAATAGTCTCTACCGTTTGGACAGGAATCACCGCTCGGACTTCAACATCTGAGAAAAAAGCAATTTTCTCCAAAACTTCTTCGGGAATCGGGAAATCCGCTCGGCACAAAATCACGTGGGCATTGATTCCAACCCCGCGCAGGGCCATTACCGAGTGTTGCGTGGGTTTGGTTTTCAACTCATCGGTGGCCCCAATATGGGGTAAAAGCGTAACATGAATATAAACGACATTTTCACGGCCCACATCTTTTCGCATTTGCCGAATGGCCTCCAGAAAAGGCAACCCTTCAATATCGCCAACCGTGCCGCCAATTTCGACAATCACCACGTCGGCTTGAGTCTGCGTCGCAACCGCGACAATCCGCGTTTTGATCTCATCGGTAATATGGGGAATAACCTGAATTGTGCCCCCTAAGTAATCCCCACGCCGCTCTTTTTGAATGACTGCTGAGTAGATCTGGCCTGTCGTGACATTACTCAAACGCGACAAATTTTCATCAATGAAGCGTTCGTAATGCCCTAAGTCAAGGTCGGTTTCGGCTCCATCTTCGGTCACAAAAACCTCACCATGTTGGTAAGGCGACATCGTGCCAGGGTCAACGTTGAGGTAGGGGTCAAGCTTCAACACCGAGACTTTTAGCCCCCGACTCTTCAGCAAACACCCAATGGAAGCGACGCTGATCCCTTTGCCCACCGAAGAAACGACTCCACCCGTCACAAAGATATATTTTGCCATACTTATACCTCTTCTTAATCCAACAAAACAAAAAAGCCAACAGGGTTTTGAAGCCAACAAAAGCCGGAAATAGAGAGCCTTCAAGGGAGGTTTAGCAGCCAACGTTCGCCAAAAAAGGCTTTTTTCTGTGGTAAAGAAAGGGAGTGGCCCACACCTGTGGCCAGGCAAGGACCCACTCCAAAAGAAAGCTTCGGTATTAGCGAGGTTGAAACTTTCAAAGATTGCTCCATTGAGCAATGCTTCTCGCTCGGTGTTTCTTTGAACAAAACTACACAAGGTCGTATTTTAATAGACAGACGAAGAGAAATGTTGCGGCCCACTAACGTCATCAGCCTTCGATTAACTAATAGCACTAGCTCTCTTTCTGGACTCCAGCGGTTTAGAAATCTAGCTTGCTAAAAAAACGAAGGAGTCCGCTTCCTTCGCATAGAATGAGCTGAACTTTCCACCGAATAAAATGGAGGCTCCGGCAGGAGCAAAATTTGCTCCTGCTGAAAGCCTCCTCTTGTGTCCCGCCAGGGTCCGTTGCTGAACCGTGTGTAGTTGCAAAAAGCACCGTCGTTAAGTTTGGTTTAGCTCAGTTATTACTCGGCTGCATGACCAAAACGCGCATTTCTTCGCCTTCCCCAGGCAGGCTCGAAGCCGTGACGGAAACTTTCTCTTTGGAAACAAGATCTTTTAAGCCCATTTCATGGATAAAACCCTCAAGCGGCAGAAGTTGGCGGGCAAAAGAACTTTGGGGCGGAGCATAGTGCATGGGAATGACCAGCCGAGGTTCAAGCTGGCTAATCACACTGACGGCTTCAGTGGGGCCGATGGTTTCTTCGCCGCCCACAGGGACAAAAAGCACATCCACATTGCCGATTTCTTCCAATTGACTTTGGCTTAAATCATGGCCTAAATCACCTAGATGGCAATAGGAAATGTCATCAAGCCGAATCACATAAATCGTATTAAACCCGCGCTCCAAGCCTTTGTTTTTATCGTGGTAGCTCCGCACCCCCGTGAGCAAAATGCCGCGGACTTCATACTCGCCTGGGCCATCAATCACAAAGGGTTGGGTTTGCACCGGGCGCACAGCAGCGGCATTACTGTGTCCTGGATGCCCATGGCTCAGGGTAACAATATGGGCCGTCGGCTTGCCAAGCTCCAGGCCCAGCGTGGGGTGATAGGGATCGCAAAGCACAATCCCCTCCTTCCCCCGCAACCGAAAGCAGGCATGCCCCAAATAGGAAATTTCAGCCAAAAGTAACGCTCCTTGAAAAGATTGAACTAAACGAAATTTGGGTTGGGATCAAGCTTCCGGCAATTCAGCATCTGGGTCGAGTTCCTCGGCCCTCGCGCTGGCCAGAGTTGCGGCCAGCGCTTTTGGCCCCTCAAGGACTTGGCTGCGAATGAGGCGCATAATTTCTTCACGCACATCAGTTTTTTCGCGCAGGAGTTGCTTGGCATTTTCGCGCCCTTGGCCCAGTTTCTCTTCGCCCAGATAAAAGTAGGCCCCACTTTTCCGCACAATGCCAAATTTTACCCCCATGTCCAAAATATCGCCTTCGCGGG
This sequence comes from Chloroflexaceae bacterium UBA1466, assembly GCA_002325605.1. Taxonomy (GTDB): domain Bacteria; phylum Chloroflexota; class Chloroflexia; order Chloroflexales; family Chloroflexaceae; genus UBA1466. The sequence goes on along the minus strand of DCSM01000031.1, from coordinate 16,933 downwards.
AAATGCCCTCATTGGCCAAAATTTCAAATTCGGCTTGCAAAAAGGGTGGGGCAACTTTGTTCTTGACGACCTTGACCCGGGCCCGAATCCCAATCGGGTCTTCGCCTTGCTTCAGGGTTTCGATGCGCCGAATATCCAGGCGCACCGAAGCATAAAACTTTAGTGCTTGGCCGCCAGTAGTCGTTTCGGGGGAACCAAACATCACGCCGATTTTCATGCGAAGTTGATTCAGAAAAACTACGGACGTACTACTTTTATTGATCGGGCCCGAAAGTTTGCGGAGGGCCTGGCTCATCAAACGGGCTTGCAGACCAGGCAAGGAATCACCCATATCGCCTTCGATCTCAGCGCGAGGCACAAGCGCTGCAACTGAGTCAATCACGATAACATCTACCGCACTGGAATGCACCAACATATCGCAGATTTCTAAGGCTTGTTCCCCTGTATCGGGCTGCGAGATGAGTAAAGCATCAATGTTGACCCCGCAACGAGCCGCATAGATCGGGTCAAAAGCGTGTTCGGCATCTATAAAAGCCGCGATCCCACCTGTTTTTTGAGCTTCAGCGATGATATGTTGCGCTAACGTAGTTTTGCCACTACTTTCGGGGCCATAGATTTCAGTGACTCGCCCCCGTGGAACCCCACCTACGCCCAGCGCAATGTCCAGCGCCACCGAGCCAGTCGGAATATACCCAATGGCCAACCGTGAGTTTGCCTCGCCCATCCGCATAATTGAGCCTTTGCCAAACTTGCGGTCAATCTGGCTCATTGCTGCCGCCAGAGCCTTCTCCTTTTCAGGAGCGCTACTCATAGGTTCTACTCCTTTAGGTTCTACTTTAGGTTCTACTTTGGGTTTTCCTTTAGGTTCTAAGGGATGTTTTGTCATTTTTACCTATTCAACTGATTGTGCTATTCCCAAGTGGAGGGCCTAGTTTGGCTCTAGGTTAAGCTTACTTTGCACTTTCTCAAAGCTGCTGAAGTGCAAAGAATTCTACCTTTGCTTCAACAAGTTCAGCAACCGTGCAAAATTCGCGGCCAGCAAATTCAAGCTTACTTCTCCCGCTCTGAATTTAAGGTTAAAAATTGGTTAGTTTTTCAAGGCTCTGCTGATTTGCCTGCGCCGAAATTTGAGGAGGCCTTTTGCTCGTTCAAAGCATACCACAGAACGCCAGAAGGGGCAAGGAATAGCAGAAAACCCCTCTTCTAGCCCGCTTGGTTCCTAAGTTCTCTTTTTTACATAACTTTACCTTGCACTCTGACATATTTGTATTGTTGCTGTTTTCTGCTATCATAGAGGCCGGCCCAAGCGCCGGCAGAAACAATTGACGGCAAAGGGGAAGCGGCTGAAACAGGATTTTCGTTGGAAACTTTTTTGAATCCTAGAAAGAAGGAAGACAAAATGCGCGTAAAGTTCACTTTACTCAGACGGCGGCCACGGCTTTATTGGCTTTTCGTAACACTTGGTTTGCTTTTAACCACAAACCTAACTTTGGCTTGGCAAACTACGCCCCCAACCCTCCCGGCCGACCAAGGGAACATCAGTTGGCCCTTTGTGACCGTCGATTCAGCTGGCTTTGTCCATGCGGTTTGGTTGAATCCCAGCGGAAATGCGGCAACCGTGCGCTACATTCGGGGGGAATTGGATGCCGGTGGGAACACGGTTACTTGGGGGACGGCCCAACAGATTGGGAAGGAGGGGGGGTGCAAAGCAACCCTCTTTGCCCGCATTGCGGTTGATGACCTGGGAACAGTCCATCTCATTTTTGGCGACACCGGCGGCACAATGTGGTATTATCGTAACCCCACCCGTGGTGCTGAGGCCACTTCCTGGAGCGCTGAAACCATCGCGGTGGTCAACCCTGGCGAAACCTACAATCCGAACATTGCGGTTGATGGCAATGGCACACCTGTTGTAGTTTGGGGTGAAGGCATCGGCGATGGCAATGGCCGCATCGTTTTGGCTTACCGCACCGGCCCCAATGCTTGGATTCCCCGCGTTGAGATCACTGATAAGAACTACCTTGCACGCAACCCCAACCTCACGATCCTTGGGGCCGGCGCAACGGCTAAAATCCATGTAACCTACGATTACCAAAAGACGGAGAATAAAAGTAAGTTCGCGGTTGGCTACACAAGCGGAACCTTTGGGGGAACATTTAGCTACGGGAACTTCTCAAGCAGTTTAGGCTATGCGGTTCCAGATAGCCACATCGAGCGTTCCACCATCGCCGTAGACCCCGCCACAGGCCGCCTCTTTGCCTCCTTTGTTTTGCCAAAGAGTACAACCTTTACTGACGGCTACGATCTAGTTTTCGCCACCAGCGCCGATGGGGGCGCGACTTGGGCAGCCAACAAAAACGTAATTGGCACTCTCTGGGCAGCCAACCCTTCCATTTCAGCGGCCAACGATTATGCCTATCTCACCACGGAGCAGCGCCATTGGGATATTAAGAACAATAAGTATGATAAACAGCTAATCTACTTTGAGATTCGGGACCCCAATGGGCAGGTCGCTTCGCCTCCAGGGCAATTGCAGATCAGCGCTAGTGAAAAAAGCACGGGGCCTTCGATCTCCGTTGGGGCACGGGCCAAGGTTGCCCTTTGGACTTATGAAAGCACGCAGGCCATCCGTTACAACGTCGACCCAGGAGGGCGCAGCGGCGGAGTCGTAATCCCGACGGCTACCGCCACCGCCACCCTCACGCCTACTGCGACCCTCACCCCTGGGCCCACCGCGACCCCTGGACCTATGTCGCCCAGAGCTTATGCGCCGCTCATTGTGCGCTATCGGGACCCTTTGCTTCCAACCTTTACCCCAACGCTTACGCCGACCCTGAGACCTTCGCCCACCCTTACGCCAACAGCTACCCTTACACCAACCTTCACACCGACGGTCACGCCCACCATGACCTTCACGCCCACCATGACTTTCACACCTTCCCGAACGCCGACCTTAACTCCGTCCCCTTCTCAAACCCCTACGCCAACCTGTGACCCCTATGACGTTTACCAATGCAAAGGAAGCCCAACGCCAAAACCCTAAGAGAGAAAGCTGATGTTTGGGCCAAGAGCTATCGAAACCAAATATAAAGGTTATCGCTTTCGGAGTCGGCTTGAGGCTCGTTGGGCGGTCTTCTTTGATACCTTGGGCGTGAAGTGGGAATATGAGAAGGAGGGGTTTGATCTAGGCGAAGTTGGTTATTATTTGCCCGACTTTTGGCTACCTGAGTTCAACTGTTGGATTGAGGTCAAGGGCGAAAAGCCAACCGCTGAAGAGGTAATTAAGCTAATGTTCCTGATCTATTCGCAGGCTAATAAGCAGAAGGTTTATGCTGCGATTTTAGGGGGGATCCCAGATGCTAATAAAGTAGCTGATACCTGTGAGGGTTTAGGCTTACCTTATAGAGAGATCAAACATACTGCGCTGGCGCTGGCGAAGGGCAACCACGAGCGCATGAATAAAGCCTACCACGCGGCCCGTGCGGCCCGTTGGGAGCATGGCGAAACCCCCGTTGTGCAAAGCACCGTTCCAAACGAGGCTAACGATGCTGCTACCTACTTCTGTCGCGGGAGTGCCTACGAAAAAAAAGGCGAGCT
>DCSM01000031.1:11287-13167 GCA_002325605.1 Chloroflexaceae bacterium UBA1466 | reverse complement strand
ACCCAAGCGCTTAACCTCAACCCAAAATTTGCCCTTGCCTCCAACAAGCGCGGGGATGCCTACAAGCAAAAAGCCATCGCAGACTATAGGCAAGCCTTGGAATTGACCGAAGACCCAGCTAAACGCCAGGAATTAGAGCAGCAATTGAAAGATTTGGGAGCGCAACCCTAGCTTTCGCAAGGTCTAAAGCTAGTTGAACTTACCCGAAGACCTTTGCGGTTGCCAAAACTGCAAAGGTCTCCCATGTTGCAATAGCGTAAACCCTTGAAAGCCCGCGCCGCGAAGGGCTGGAAACAAGTGTTATAATAGACGGATAGCTATAGGCTTCTGTAAGGAGAAAGCTGATGTCTGTTCCAAAAGCTATCGAAACCGAATATAAATATTATCGCTTTCGTAGTCGGCTTGAGGCTCGTTGGGCGGTCTTCTTTGATACCTTGGGCGTGAAATGGGAATATGAGAAGGAGGGTTTTGATTTAGGCAAAGTGGGTAAGTATTTGCCCGACTTTTGGCTACCTGAGTTCAACTGTTGGATTGAGGTCAAGGGCGAAAAGCCAACCGCTGAAGAGGTAATTAAGCTAATGTTCCTGATCTATTCGCAGGCTAATAATCAGAAGGTTTATGCTGCGATTTTAGGGGGGATCCCAGATGCTAATAAAGTAGCTGATACCTGTGAGGGTTTAGGCTTACCTTATAGAGAGATCAAACATACTGCGCTTGCGCTGGCGAAGGGCAACAACGAGCTAATGAATAAAGCCTACCGCGCGGCCCGCGCGGCCCGTTGGGAGCATGGCGAAACCCCAGTTGTGCAAATCGTTCCAAACGATGCTAACGACGCTGTTGTCTACCTCGCTAACGACGCTGTTGCCTACCTCAGTAGCGGGGATGCCTACGAAAAGAAAGGCGAATTTGATCTTGCCATTCAGGATTACACCACAGCGCTTGAACTCAATCCAAAATCTGCCTTTGCCTACATCAATCGCGGGCGTGCCTACTATGAGAAAGGCGAATTTAACCTTGCCATTCAAGATTACACCAAAGCGATTAAACTAGCCCCGAAATATGCTGTAGCCTACCACAATCGCGGGGAGGCCTATAGACAGAAAGGCGACTTTGATCTTGCCATTCAGGATTACACCACAGCGATTAAACTCGATCCGAAAGATGCTGATGCCTACTACGGGCGCTGGTCTGCCTACTTTGATAAAGGTTACGATGATCTTGCCATCAAGGATTACACCACAGCGCTTGAACTCGATCCGAAATCTGCCTTTGCCTACCACAATCGCGGGCGTGCTTACTATGATAAGGGCGACTTTGACCTTGCCATTCAGGATTACACCCAAGCGATTAAACTAGCCCCGAATGATGCTGTAGCCTACTACAATCGTGGGGATGCCTACAGAAAGAAAGACGACCTTGACCTTGCCATTCAGGATTACACCAAAGCGCTTGAACTCGACCCAAAAGATGACCTTACCTACATCAATCGTGGGTATGCCTACGAGAGGAATAACTACCTTGATCTTGCCTTCAAGGATTACACCCAAGCGATTAAACTAGACCCGAAATCTGCTGAGGCCTACCGCCTTCGCGGGGTTGCCTACTATGAGAGAGGCGACTTTGACCTTGCCATTCAGGATTTCACCCAAGCGATTAAACTCAACCCGAAATCTGCTGAGGCCTACCGCCGTCGCGGGTTTGCCTACCGTAGGAAAGGCAACGAATACCTTGCCACTCAGGATTTCAACACAGCGAGTGAACTTGAACTTGAATCTGACATTCCCTTCTAAGGTCTAAAGCTAGTTGAACTTACCCGAAGACCTTTGCAGTTTTGGCAACCGCAAAGGTCTTTGCTTTCGTTCCCTTCGGCAACTTCGGCA
>DCSM01000031.1:389-11230 GCA_002325605.1 Chloroflexaceae bacterium UBA1466 | reverse complement strand
TCAGTTACCGCGCAGGGAACGGGCCGCTCGCTGGTTGAGCTTGTCGAAACCAGCGTTCCCTGCGGCACTTCGGCAAGCTCAGTTACCGCTCAGGGAACGGGGCCGCTGCTTGCTCTTCAAAAAGGTTCAATGGGAACGGTCCGCAAGGCCATTGCTTCCAGCCAAAGGTTGAAGGTCAGCCAGCCGACGTAGCTGGCCATTGTCAGGCAGATAAAGCGCGAAGTTCGCCCGCGTTGCCAAAAGAGTTGGAACCCAAGCGCTCCCGTAAGGGCAATCCCCCACGCCGAAAACATCAGCCAGCGCGTGGTAATGGAATTGAGGGTTATGAAGGGAAGGCTGGCTTGTAAACTACTGACCAGGAAGGTCAGCCAGACGAGCGGGGGAACGAGCGAGGTTCGCCACTTCTTGCTGCTAAGGGCGAAAGTGCCAGGGATTGCCAAAGCGATGGGGAAAAAGCCAAAGTGGGTGATCAAGCCGAATTCCCAAAGGGCGTGGAGGCTTTCGCGGCGCGGAATGGGGGGCCGTTTCGTGACTTCATTCAGCCCGTGGGTCGCTGCGCCAAAAAGCTGTTCTTGGATTACGCTCCAGAAGGCGCTGTAATAACCCAGGATGGCGAAGGTAGCCGCTAAGGTTCCAGCCCCAAGGAGCCAAAGGGTACTTTGCCGTTCTTCAGGACGAGTCATTCGCCACCAAAGTAAGGGAACGATAAGAAGGCCCACCTGGGCTGTGTTAATGAACAAACCAATATGCCCTAAAAAGACTTGGGTAAAGAGAAAGACCAGCAGCAGCCAGGTTTGTAAATTGGGATAACGGGGCCACCGGGCGACCAGAAAAGCAATTAGAAGCAGGGAAAACCATTGCGCCGCGACCTGGGTATGAAAAGCAAACCAGGTCGTCATAAACCCGCCCGCCGTAAAGGTATAGATCGCCGCCGTAAGGAGGCCTAACCGCGCCTTCTTCGTGGCCCGCATGGGAATCAAATAGAGCAGAAGAGGGATTGTAGCTTCATACAGAGCCGTTCCTCCTTCAAGAATCGGGCGAAGGTCTAGCCCTAACAGCATGAAGGGTGCAAGGATAAAGTAAGGGCCGTTGGGGAAGGGAAAGGGTAAACCCCGGTGTTGGGCCAAAATGTGAACGTGGCCTAAGATCGTGGCCCAAGAGCGATTGACGTGCAATTGAAGGTCGCCTGGCATCGAGAAGGGATAAAGTCTGCCCCCATATTTGAGCGCAAAACTTACGACGATTAAGAGGGAAAGCCAGCGCAGAACTTCCCTCCCTTGTTTTTCTTCAGCGGGAAAAGCATCCAACCGTCGAAGCAAGCGCGGCAAAAGCCAGGCCGAAAGGGCAGCTCCTAACAGACTCAAAAGGCTTACTTCCCAGATCCAAGAATTTCCCCAGCCTAAGCGGGGAGCTTCCAGCAAGGTGAGAAGGGGAAAACCTAAAGCAAGCGGGAGAAGCATCCAGAAAGCGGTTTTAGGGGAAAAGGTCAGGAGGCGCAAAGCTAACCAAAGAGGAAGCAGACTGAGCGACCAAGCTAAGAGGAGGGAAAGGTCAGGAATGACCAAGCCTGGAGAAGTAAGGCTTGAGATCGTAAAATCATCGCCCAGCGCAACCCCTAAAGCTTCGCGTCGGTCTGCGGGAATCTGCCAAGGAGGCGTGCTAAAGTTAAGGTGCAAAGTCCCTTTAGGGAGCGCTTGGGAAGGGATAAGCAGCCGATAGCGGGAAGGTTGTTGGCGCAGCGCGAGCGGGATCGTTAGCCCGTCGCTGAGTTGAAGCTTGAGCAAAGGTGGCGCGTCATTGGGATACCAATGCCCACGATGCGAAACAACGTTGAAAGCAATGGCAACCTCCCTTTGCCCAACTCCTGGAAGCTCCAGGCTACTTTCCCCCCGCGACCAGCGCCAATAACGATAACGGTCTTCGCTCCACAACCATTCCTTTTCCCCTTCATGAAAACCTTGCAAAAAGGGTAGATCGGTAAAGGGGCCATAATCTTTGCCAGCCAGAAAGGTATAAGAGAAAGCGGTTTGGGCAAGCAGAAGGAAGAGAAGACTACAAGTAAGAAGGAGGAGCGCTAAAGGCCAGGCTGCGTGGGGGGGAGTAAGTTTCTTCATCTTCCTTTGCCTCGGACATTTCTTTGCTGTTCTAGCGCATAAGTAATTCCGCTCTGTAAATCAGAGCGAATAACTAAGCTGCTTAAATCCATCCCCAAAGCGACAAGCGTTTGCGCTACTTCAGGCCGAATCCCCGTGATCACGATGCGGGAGCCAAGCAGTTTGACCGCCTGAGCCGCTTGCAGAAGAACCTTTGCAACTTGCGTATCTACCACGGGGACACCAGTAATATCCAAAATTGCTGTGTCTGCCCGATGCTTCCCTATCCCTTCCAAAAGGGTTTCTACCATCTGAAGGGCTCGCCCACTATCCACCATCCCAACCAAAGGTATCGCCACCACACCCTTACTGATTGGAATAAGCGGGGTTGAAATTTCTCGCAAAACCGCTTGTTGAGTATGAATAACTTGCTCTTGCAGAGCTTGCCGTTCGGCCTCTTGGCGCACCCTTTCACTCAGATCAACGATGATGGAAGCTACCGCTAAGGGGTTCCCTTTATCATCACGGATGAAGAAGCTACTCACATGAGCAGGGAAGGTACTACCATCTCTCCGCCGCACCGCAACCGAATCCTGCCAAAAGCCCGTGGTAAGGAGTTGTTGAGAAATCTGTTTGACCGTTGCTTCTGGGAATAAAGCTAACTGGTCTCGACTCATTTCCATCAAATCCGCATCTTTCCCCCACCCAGTCATCTGGCGGTAGGCCAGATTAGCGTAGCTAATGGTCCTTTCAGCATTAAAATCAACAACCGAGACCCCGTTTGGGGCATTTTCGGCGAGGATATAGAAGGTGTGAAAGTGTCTCTCTTTTTCTCTTAGTTCATGCTCTAAATTCTTATACTCCGTAACATCAATGACTGAGACGACAAAGCCCTTAACGATCTTTTCAGAATCAAAATGTGGTGTATACTGGGCCCGTACATGCCGTGTTTTGCCATCCTGATAGGTAATAACCGTTTCAAAAGAGATCGTTTGGCCCCTAAGCACAAGGTTTACCTTCTTTTCAATGATCTGATAGAGTTCTAGGCCAAGAATCTCCTGCATACTATGCCCATACATGATTGTACGGGAAAACTGATGCCAGGCTTCGTAGGTCTTATTGACAAATTGATACTGTTGATCCATGTCAATGTAGGCAATAAGGGCGGGAAGCGTATCAGCAATGCTTTGTAAGAGTTCTCGTTGTTGCCTAAGCTCCTTTTCTAATCGCTTAGACTCGGTAATATCAGTAACTATCACCACAAAGCCTTCGATTTCACCTTGTTCATTGGAATGAGGCACATATTGTACCTGAATGTCTCGAACCTTTCCATCTTTATCAGTCACAAACGATGCAAAAGTTGTCGATACTCCTGCTAAAGCCTGCTCTATGAAGGGTTTGATTCGTTGATAATGCGCTTCACCAAAGACCTCTTTGCAATGCTTGCCATAGGCTTCATTACGGTTAGTAACTCCATGCCATTGCCGATATAAAGCATTATTGAACCGATAGCGATGTTCTTTATCTATGTAAGAAAGCAAAACAGGAGCCATATCGGCCACGATTTCGGCGAAATCCGCTGCGGTTTGGAAAGTTTGCTCAGGGATTCTAACCGTTGTTAGGTCTTGGTGTTGCAGAAGGATTCCGCGCTCCCCGCCAAGATCATAAGCCGTAAGGGTGAGCTTAAACCAATGCTTAAACCAATGTTGTTGGGAAGAAAAGTTAGCTTCAGCGCAGGGCAAGGCATAATCTAAGGAGATAACTTGCTTCTCCCCAGTCAGCACAGCTTGGAAACCATTTGCTATTGTTTCAAAAACTGCTTTATGCTGCGAAAAGAAGAATTTTAATTGATCAAGATATTTGTACCCTTGATCAAAAACAGCATCTTCACTAGAGAGCGCAGAAAACATTTGCTGGAAAGCCTTATTAGTGTAGCAAATAAGGCCCTCAGGATCGAGAATTGCGACTCCCTCAGCCAACATGTCGAGGATTGCCCATGGGTTGAGAGGTAGCACAGCTTTCTCCATAGGGGTGAATAAGCCTTTCATTCAAGCATGATTTTTGGGATCTGCTACCCAGTTTAGGGCTTAAAGGAACTTTGTCAACCAGCTTTTTTGAGGGGTTTATTTTGGGCAGCGCGAAAGGAGGAATTAGAGGTAATCTTGAAGATGCGAATGATAGAAAGCAAGCGTTTGGCACAAGCCTTCACTTAAAGGGGTTTTGGGTTGCCAGCCGAGCAGGTTAGAGATTAGCCGATGATCCGCGTAGTAATCGCCCACATCAATGCGCTTGCGATCTTGGGGAAAAGTCCGAATTTGATATGCTCCTGCGCCATTTAGGGCTATCAACAAATCAGCTAAAGTCTTTAGGCTAATTGCCTTTTCTTCCCCTACATTAAAAATCATCCCATTAGCTTCATTCTTGATAGCTGCAAGGAGTAAAGCATCGATTGCATCATCGACGTAGGTAAAATCACGTAATTGCTCACCATCCCACACTTCAAAGGGTTTGCTTTCAATGAGCAGCCTAATCCATAGACCGAGAAAAGTTTGGCGGGCATCTTTCACGCGCATTCTTGGGCCGTAGGTATTGGTCAAACGTAAAGCGCAAGCTTGGAGACCATATACATTGTTGTAGAGAATATGATACCATTCGCCAGCCATTTTGTTAATGCCATTGACATCTACAGGCCGCAGTAAATGCTTTTCATCAACAGGGAGATAGTCTGGTTTGCCATAGATTTGGCGAGTACTAGCGAAAATAACTTTTATCTCAGGATTATATTTGCGACAAGCCTCCAAAATCGAGAGTTGTGCCCGACAATTGATCTCTAAATCAGTATAGGGGTCACTCATTGAATCCATGTGGCTCGTTTGGCCCGCGAGGTTAAAGAGATAATCTTGGCCTTGCACCAGATAGCGCATACTATGCTCATCGCGCACATCTGAGATATTGACCCTTACCTTATCCTCAATCCCTGCAATATTGTATAAGTTTCCGCCGTATTCGGGGATAAGACTATCAACCAAAAGGAGATTAGCTTCGAGAGCAACTAATTTTCGCGCTAGATTAGAGCCAATGAAGCCTAGCCCGCCAGTGATGAGGATGTTTTTATTTTGAAAAGGTGAATTTATTTGCTTCATAAACTAAATCTCTAAATGATCTCTTCTAAAGCCTTGAACTTCACTTCGCCAAGCGAATCTGCTCCAAAAACCTCAGCCATTTCCCAAAAACAAACCTAGCCCATACTATACCACATTTTCGGGGGTTGCTTGGCTTTTGCATTCTTAGGGTGCGAATGCGCCCACCTCAACGCCGCAGGCAACAATTTGGCTGTGTTATAATGTCCAAGTTAAACTTTGGGCATCGTCTTCTTTGTCCTGCAAGGTTCTGGTCTATGGAGTAGCATTAAGGAACCTAGATATGCACCATGAATCGCTGGGCTGTATCTTTTGTGGCACGGCTGATCACCCAGCACTGATTATAGAAAATGGCTATATCGGGCGGAAATGTCCCACATGTGGTCTCATCTATCTTTCGCCACGCCCCCCCCAGGCAGCTATTCAGGCAATGTATCATGATGATGATACGGTTATCTCGGCCAATGAACACATTGCCGCCGCGCTCGTCAAACGCCTCTACGCAAAGCATCAGCTGGCGATTCTCCGCCGCCATAAGAGTGAGGGGACGCTGCTCGAAATTGGGGCAGGCGCGGGCTACTTTCTTGCTGAGGCCCGCCGGGTGGGGTTTGAGGTGCATGGCATTGAACTGAATCAAACCCTGGCAACTTTTATGAGTACAAAGCTGGGTATTTCTTGTGAAAATAGCCCTTTCAGTGCAACTTCCTTTCAAGGCAAGCGCTTTGATCTAATCTATCTGTGTAATGTATTAAGCCATCTCTATGACCCAATTCTCGAATTTCAAAAGATGGCCGAACGCCTGACTGAGAATGGTCTCCTGGTCTTTGAAACTGGCAATTTGGGTGATGTCGCGGCCTGCTATCTGCCTCTTGTTGGGGAATTTGATTACCCAGAGCATCTCTTCTTCTTCTCCGAACGAAATATCTCTCTGTTGCTTCAGCAGGCCGGCCTAGAATGTCTTGCTTTGCATCGCTATCTTCTTCTGCCCCAGTTGCTGCTCTCAAAGATTGCGCGAGGGGCAAAGCAAGGGCTTAAAAAGGCCCCCTCAAACTCAAGCCAACCCCAAGTAGTTGCCCAACCTTCGGCCCAGCGGGGCAGTGTAGGCAGAATGCTGCGGGCCTTTTTGGCCTACGGTTTGCGTTATCGGCTTGGGGCCTTTGCGGCCCCCCATGATCTGCCCCACACCTTTCTGGTGCTTGCCCGCAAACGCCCTCAACTTTCGCAAAAAGAGGCCCCGCCTGCGGGGTTCTAGCCTTCTGGGGCTGCTCCAAGCAAAGATTTCTTTGCGTCTTTCAGCTGCCTGTCTGAAGGTGACATTTTCTGACCCAATTTCTGGAATCGTGCTTTGGTTTAGGTATCCTTATGAGGAGTGTAAAGTGTATGCCATCTGAATCTCACAGCCCTGAATCGCCCGAAAGCAACGGGCAAGCCAAATTGTTTGCTGAATTTCCGTCGCCAACCTACGCTGAGTGGCGACAAGTAACGGAGGCTTCGCTCAAAGGAGCCACAATTGAGCAAAGGCTGATCACCAAAACTTATGAAGGAATTGACCTTCAGCCAGTCTATCGGCGGGAAGACATCGGTGATCTACCGCATCTTGAAAGCCTCCCTGCCTTTCCGCCCTATACCCGCGCTGGGAACGCGCTCGGCTACTTAACGGCTCCCTGGGAGATTTGTCAGGAATTGCCCGCGTCCACGCCTGAGGAGCTAAATCGCATTGCCCGTGCGGATTTGGAACGCGGCCAAACGGCGTTGAACATCGTGCTTGATCAAGCGACTTTGGCAGGCTTAGACCCTGCTGAAGCTCCTCAAGCCGATGTTGGGCGCGGTGGAGTCTCAATTGCCTGTCTCGCTGATGTAAATAAGGTTTTGGCTGGAATTGACCTTCCAAAGACCTCGTTTATCATTCAAGCCCAGACAGCGTGCATTTCTACAACGGCTCTCTTTTTGGCTGCGCTCCGCCAAAAAGGGCTGCCAACCGCGCAGATCAAAGGGGCCATAGCGATTGATCCCTTAGGTTCTTTGGTGCGGAAAGGTACGCTCTCGCGGCCCCTGGCGAAAGTATATGATTCTATCGCGCAATTAGCGCTTTGGGCCAAGGAAAATGCGCCTAAGCTGCAAACTTTGACCGTTCATAGCCAACCATATCATAATGGTGGGGCAAATGCAGTGCAAGAATTAGCTTTTGCGCTGGCTACGGGAGTTGAATATCTCCGTGAAATGCAACAACGCGGCATTTCAATAGATGATGCGGCCCAGCAAATGCGCTTTTCCTTCGCTCTTGGCTCCAAGTTTTTTATGGAAATCGCTAAATTGCGAGCGGCTCGGTTGCTTTGGGCGAAGATTGTGCAAGCCTTTGGGGGCAGCGTCGCAGCGCAGAAAATGACGCTTCATGCGCGAACAGCCTTATGGAATAAAACCGTTTATGATCCCTATGTAAATCTGTTGCGGACCACGACAGAAGCCTTTTCAGCCGTAATGGGAGGCTGCAATAGCTTGCATGTCGGTGGGTTTGATGAGGTTATTCGCGTTCCTGATGATTTTTCGCGCCGCATTGCCCGCAATATCCAAGTCATTCTCCAGAAAGAATGTCATTTTGAGCGAGTTGTTGACCCTGCTGGGGGTTCATGGTATGTTGAAAAACTTACGGATTCGCTAGGCCACAAGGCTTGGGAACTTTTCCAGGAAGTCGAACGCCAAGGTGGGATGCTTAAAGCGTTGGAAGCAGGTTTTCCGCAGGCGCAAATAGCCAAAACTGCTGCTGACCGCGCTGCAAATCTCGCCAAGCGCAAAGACATTTTCGTGGGGACAAATATGTATCCAAACCTCACAGAAAAGCCTTTGGAAGTGCATATTCCTGATTATGCAGCGATTCAAAAGACCCGAATCGCCGATCTTGCGGCTCATCAGGCTTCAGTTGATCAGGCTAAACACGCAGCAGCCATCGAAAAGCTCAAATCTGGCGCAGCAAATCTCATTGAAGCAGCGATTGAAGCTGTCGAAGCTGGGGCAACGCTTGGGGAGATCACGAAAATCGTGCGAACTGGCGCAGGTGAAAAACCAACGATTCAGCCAATCGTTGCCCAGCGAGGCTCAGAAGGGTTTGAAGCCTTACGCTCTGCTTGTCAAGCGCAATTAGCCCAGACTGGCTCGCGCCCCAAAGTCTTTTTAGCGAACATGGGCCCCATTCCTCAGCACAAAGGCCGAGCCGAATTTGCGACAGGCTTCTTTGGGGTTGGGGGCTTTGAGGTCGTAAGCAACGACGGTTTTGCCACACCTGAAGAAGCGGCCAGCGCTGCAATTGCTTCTGGCGCAGCGATTGTCGTAATTTGCTCAACCGACGCAACCTATCCAGAGCTTGTTCCGCCACTGACTAAACTGCTCAAAACTGCAAATCCCACGGTAAACATTGTTTTGGCAGGCTATCCTCCAGACCAAATCGAGGCTCATCGGGCGGCTGGCGTGGATGAATTTATCCATATTCGCTCAGATGTCTATGCAACCTTGCAGCAATTACTGCAAAAGACAGGAGTTTTGGCATGACCAATTCCCCCGATTTCACAACTCTCGCTTATGAGAGCAAATTTCCAACTCCAGACCTTGATGCTTGGCGGGATTTAGCCGAGCATGAAGCAGGCGAAAGCCTGGAAGAACTCACTTGGCGCACGATGGAACAGATTGATGTCAAGCCTCTCTATACGAAAAAAGACCTTACGGGGTTAGAGCATCTTGACTATCTGGCAGGTTTACCGCCTTTTCTGCGGGGCCCTTATCCTTCAATGTACATTACGCGCCCCTGGACTGTGCGGCAATATGCAGGTTTCTCGACGGCGGAGGAAAGTAACGCTTTTTACCGTCGTAACCTCGCCGCTGGGCAGATGGGACTTTCTATCGCGTTCGATCTTGCTACACATCGGGGCTATGACTCTGATCATCCACGGGTTATGGGCGATGTTGGGAAAGCAGGAGTAGCCATTGACTCGATTTTAGATATGAAACTCCTGTTTGATGGCATTCCGCTTGATAAGATGTCGGTTTCGATGACCATGAATGGCGCTGTGCTGCCTGTGATGGCATTTTACATCGTGGCTGCTGAAGAGCAAGGTGTTAAGCCGCAACAACTTACTGGGACTATCCAAAATGATATTCTCAAAGAGTATATGGTACGTAACACCTACATCTATCCGCCAGAACCGTCTATGCAGATTATTGCCGACATTTTCTCTTTCACAGCGCAGAAAATGCCCAAATTCAATAGTATTAGCATTTCGGGCTATCACATGCAGGAAGCGGGCGCGACGGCGGATTTGGAATTAGCCTATACCCTCGCGGATGGCTTGGAATATGTGCGAACAGGCATCAATACGGGCATGAGTGTAGATGCTTTTGCCCCACGGCTTTCCTTTTTCTGGGCCATTGGCATGAATTATTTTATGGAAATCGCTAAAATGCGGGCTGGGCGCTTGCTTTGGGCGAAGATTATAAACCAATTCAACCCCAAAGATGCCAAATCTATGGCTTTACGCACGCATTCGCAAACTTCGGGCTGGAGTTTGCAAGAGCAAGACCCCTTTAATAATGTAGCCCGAACCTGTATTGAGGCGATGGCCGCTGCTTTAGGGCATACCCAATCGCTTCATACCAATGCGCTTGATGAAGCAATCGCTTTGCCAACCGACTTTTCCGCTCGAATCGCCCGCAATACGCAGCTTTACCTCCAGGATGAAACAGGGATTTGTAGTGTGCTTGATCCGTGGGGTGGCTCCTACTACGTCGAGGCTTTGACAAATGATTTGGCGCACCGTGCTTGGGGCTATATCGAAGAAGTCGAAAAGCTAGGGGGCATGGCGAAAGCTATCGAAACTGGCTTACCGAAAATGCGGATTGAAGAGGCCGCGGCTCGGCGGCAAGCCCATATTGACTCGGGCAAAGAGACGATTGTCGGGGTCAATAAATATCGGTTGCTGAAAGAAGACCCGCTTGAAATCCTCGAAGTAGATAATAGTGCTGTGCGGCAGTCGCAGATTCAGCGTTTAGAGCGGTTACGGGCCGAGCGCGACGAAAGCAAAGTTACCGCAACGCTGGATGCCCTTACCAAATGTGCTGAAACGCGGGAAGGCAACTTATTAGAGTTAGCCGTAGATGCTGCCAGAGCGCGAGCCTCGTTAGGCGAGATTTCCTTAGCGCTGGAGAAGGTTTTTGGTCGCCACAAAGCGATTATTCGCTCAATTTCTGGCGTGTATCGCAGCGAATTCGGTGAAAAAGATGAGATGCTTACCGTCAGGAAGCTGGCCGATGAATTTGCCCAGCACGAAGGCCGTCGCCCCCGCATTCTGGTCGCCAAAATGGGGCAAGACGGTCATGATCGCGGAGCAAAAGTAATTTCAACCGCTTTTGCCGACATGGGTTTTGACGTGGACATTGGGGCCCTCTTCCAAACGCCTGAAGAAGTTGCCCGTCAAGCTGTTGAAAACGATGTGCATGTGGTCGGGATGAGTTCTTTAGCGGCTGGGCACAAGACTTTGCTGCCCCAATTGATTGAAGAACTCAAGAAATTAGGGCGCGAAGATATTATGGTCGTTGCGGGGGGCGTGATTCCTGCTCAAGA
>DCSM01000031.1:0-332 GCA_002325605.1 Chloroflexaceae bacterium UBA1466 | reverse complement strand
GGGGGCGTGATTCCTGCTCAAGACTATGAATATCTCAGGGAGCATGGAGCCGCCGCGATTTTTGGCCCTGGAACCGTGATTCCGCTTGCGGCCCAAAAGATTTTGCAAGAGCTTAATCAGCGTTTAGAATTGGTCTAGTTCGCTTCGTCTGCCTTTTGCCAACATAGCCCTTCTATTCCAGAAACTTCTGGGGTAGAGGGGCTTTGTTTTGAAATATGGTTTCCCCAATTCTCGCTACTTTCTGGCATTTTTGAGAGGATTCGGGGAATGTGGTATAATTTAGGGGATTGTTGGCTAGTTACAGTTAAGAACTAAGGAGATACAAATGCGTA
>DCSM01000070.1 GCA_002325605.1 Chloroflexaceae bacterium UBA1466 | reverse complement strand
GGAGCCACTGGATGCGGTAAGGGTGACTGGGGTACTGCCGCACTGGGATAGACTCGTGTCCGCTGGGCTGCGGGTTTGTCCAGGTCAAAACCTGTTGCAATCAAGGTGATTTTCACTTGCCCATCGGGGAGGCTGGGGTCAATCACGGCTCCAACGATAATATTCGCTTCAGGATCAACTGCTTTAGCAACAATATCTGCTGCTTCATAGACTTCCAGAATCCCCAAATCTTCGCTACCCGTAACATTGAAAAGCACGCCTCGTGCCCCATCAATGCTCACTTCTAGCAAGGGGCTTGAAATGGCTTGGTTGACCGCGTCAATCATCCGATTGTCGCCACTGCCTGTCCCAATTGCCATCAGCGCCGAGCCAGCTTGCGACATAATCGCTTTCACATCGGCAAAGTCAACATTGATCAAGCCGCGTTGAGTTATTAAGTCGGAAATGCCTTGAATCCCATGCCGTAAAACGCTGTCTGCCATCTGGAAGGCTTGTAAAACCGAGGTGCTTTTGCTGGCCGTTTGCAAAAGGCGATCATTGGGAATGATAATTAACGTATCAACCACGGGGCGTAATTGCTCAATCCCTTGTTCGGCCATTTTGCGGCGATGATTGCCTTCAAAAGAGAAGGGTTTGGTAACTACACCAACGGTCAGGGCCCCCAGATCGTGAGCAATATTGGCAATCACAGCCGAAGCACCCGTGCCCGTCCCGCCGCCCATCCCAGCGGTCACAAAGACCATATCTGCGCCGCGCAGCTGCTCATAAAGGTCTTCCTGATTTTCCTCCGCTGCCTTTTGGCCCATGGCAGGGTTGCCCCCGCTCCCCAAGCCCCGCGTCAGTTTATCGCCGATTCGCACGCGCACGGGCGCTAAGGAATGCAGGAGAGATTGCGAATCCGTGTTGACCGCGATGAAATCCACTCCCTGGACACCTTCCGCGATCATTCGATCTACGGCATTGCAGCCGCCACCACCTACACCGACAACTTTGATTTGGGCAAAGTTTTCCAAGTAGGTTTCTGTATTAAGATCCATAATGCTTGCTTTGTTAGCTACCTTTCTCACCGATTACTTTGTTCGTTTTATGGGGCTGCGGTCTCAGGGCAAAAATTCGCGCAACCACCGCTTGAGCCGATTATAGATCGGGCCCCAACTATCTTGCTCCGAATGGCTCTCAGCGGTTTCAAAAGTCGAAAGCCCATGGCGGTTGCCCCAGCGGAGCAGGCCGACACTTGTGGCGTATGTTGGATTGTCAAGTTTATCCGCCAGGCCCGTCAAGCCGGTGGGAATGCCAATGCGGACCGGCATGCCCAACATCTCGCGCATTAGTTCATCAAAGCGGGGAATCTGCGCGCTGCCCCCCGTCAAGACCACGCCCGCCTGGAGTAAACCACTATAACCACTGCGCTGAATTTCATTAAAGATCAATTCTACTACTTGTTCGGCTCTGGCCTGAATTACCTCATTCAGCAAATGACAACTAATCTGTTGGCGCTCACCGATAATTAAGGTTTCAGTGTCGATCAAGTCCGAATCTTTTTCAAAAGCTGCATCTGCAATGGCTTGCCCATATTTGATTTTAAGATATTCGGCTGTATTATGCGGGGTATGTAAGACATAGACAAGATCATTCGTAAAATGGTCGCCACCGACAGGCAAAACACTGGTATGCCAGATGCCACCTTGAATGAAAATGGCAATATCTGTGGTGGCTCCACCGATGTCGACTAAAACTACACCGCGCTCTTTCTCTTCAGCCGTGAGGACTGCTTCGCCAGAAGCTAAAGGTTGTAGCACGAGGTCGTCAATTTCTACGCCGGCCTTTTGAATGCTTTTGATCAGATTTTGAATGGCCATCGCTTCGCCTGTGACGATATGGGTTTCCACTTCCAGCCGAAAACCACTCATCCCCACAGGATCGCGGATCCCTTCGTGGCCATCAACAATATAGGCGCGAGGAATAACATGGATTACTTCGCGTTGGGAAGGGATCGCCACGGCCTGCGCCGCTTCGATGGCCCGTACCACATCGCTGCGCGTGATTTCGTGGT
The DNA here is from genome assembly GCA_002325605.1 of Chloroflexaceae bacterium UBA1466. Lineage (GTDB taxonomy): Bacteria > Chloroflexota > Chloroflexia > Chloroflexales > Chloroflexaceae > UBA1466. Next base: position 1,138 of record DCSM01000070.1, on the reverse strand, counting down.
TGGCTTGGTTGATCGCCACTACGCCTCGGCTATTCAGCGAGGAGATATGCCGCCCCGAAACTCCCGCAAAAGCCGTAACAATGCGGTAATCGCTAAGATGTTCGGCTTTTTCAACACTGGCCGCGATAGCGCTCACGGCATTATCAAGGTTGACGACTACGCCCCGATCTAAGCCTTTGCTGGCGGTCAACCCCACGCCCAAGATGTTGATTTTGCCACTCGCTTGGACTTGGGCCACAAGAGTACAGATTTTGGTTGAACCGACATCAATGCCAACAATGGTGCGTTGCATGGATTTTTCCTCAAGATTCGGTGTGCGCCGAAGTTCGTTGAATTCACTTACCCCACGGGTCGGCGCGGCCTCTCAGCCCCCTTCCCCAACCCCTTGCGCCGCAGTGAGATTGCGATAATAGGGCACGGAAGGGCGTAAATCTAAGTAGGTAAAAGGGGTCTTTGCGCGGCGGAGATAGCTTAAAACAGCGATTTTATGATCCAGATTTTCACTTTGCCCAAAAACAATGGTTTGCTTCTCATTCGTCAGCAAATAGACCCCTAACCCGATGTCCCACCCGATTTTGCTTGGATTCAAACCAAGCTCCGTCGGTAAGCGCAACTTCAAAGCGCGGCCCACTTTAAGCGCATCGGGGTCGATCTGCTGACGCGGCGCAAGTTGATAATCAGCGGCAGTATCTTCCAGCACCAAAGTTTGCGAATCAGGTGGATTCTGAGCCTTGTCAATCACTTTCCCATTGCCATCCACCAGATATTGCACACCACCCACTTGCCAACGCACTTCGGGCCGCCGTTCAAGCACTTTGATCTTCACTTGGTCGGGCAACGCAACATTCAAACTGACTTGCTCAATGTAGGGATTTTGGCGCAACCGTTTTTCAGCGGCTTGCTGGTCGATAAACCAGACCGAAGCTCCTGTCAAACCCGAAAGTTTGGCCAGCGTTTCATTGGCCAACACGCTATTGCCTTCAACCGCAATTTTTTGCACCTGAAAGCGGTTTGACGTGAAGAGCAAAACTAAGGCCCCAATTGTGCTAAGAAAGAGAATAAAACTGAAAAGTTGCCCCGTACTGAGCCAGTGCAAAAAGGCCCGTCGCGGCCCCGGTTTAACTTGGGAACTATAGCG
>DCSM01000103.1:8008-12748 GCA_002325605.1 Chloroflexaceae bacterium UBA1466 | reverse complement strand
TCTAAATCCTCATCAATAACTTCTTCCCGCCCCGCTAAGGCCGCCGATGCACAAGCGGCCCGTGCGGCAAACAAATCCCCCCGATGACCTTCAATCCCTAAAGCCAAGGCCGTCCCCGCCAATTGCTCAATTTGGGTCTCCGTGATCTTGACCTTGGGTAAAGTTTCACGGGCCGTCAAGATCACCGCCCGCATTACTTGCTCTTCCTCAGCCCAATCATTAAAGGTTTCGGCTTGCGGCTTGAGGTTCCTTCGTACTACTTCAGCCCGTGCTGTGGCAGGAGCTTTGGTAATCGGCGCAAGAATAAGCCCCACCCGATCTAATAAATGGCGACGGGGTGGGCCTTCAGCAGGGTCATACGTTGCTAAGAGGGAGAAATGGGCTGGCTCCGTAACACTTAATCCTTCCCGCTCCACCCGTACTATACCTTCATCAAAAGCGGCCAAAATGTGGTTGACGGTGCTTTCCTCTAAAAGGTTCACCCCGTCAACGTAAAGCAGCCCCTTATGCGCTCGCGCCAGCAACCCGCTCCGATGCACCCGTTCCCCCAAAGCCAGCGTTGCTTCTAAGTCAAGGCCCCCTAGCAAGCGATCTTCCGTAACGCCGACGGGAATTTCAACAAAGGTCAGCGCAGAATCGTGCGGGAGCAACTCGTCTTGCGCCAAGGAGGAGCCAACCAATTTAGCGAAACTCCGCATTAGGCTGCTTTTGCCCGTACCTACGCCAGCAGCCAAGACCACCCCACCGAGCGTCGAGTCGACGGCCAGCAAAAGAAGCGCTTGCCGTGCCGCGTCTAGGCCCACTAAGGCGGGAAAGGGAAGCATTTGAACGGTCACGGTTTTGCACCACTTCCAAAAATTTCAACCACCGCTTGCTCAATCTTCACCGCGTCGTCTTGCGTTTCTAAGGGGTCTTTGCGGAGCCGATGATGCAAAGCTAAAACAGCTACTTGACGCACATCATCGTTTGTTACTTCTTTATGACTTTTAAGCGCTGCCAGCGAGATTGCCGCTCGACCAATTGTCAATTCGCCCCGATGCCCATCTATTTCAAGTTTTACGCACAATTCAGCAATCTTGTAAAGAATGGGGTCGGGCAAAATAACACTTGGTAAGCGTTTCTGCGCGGCTTTGATTTGCTTCCGCAGCTTATCCTGTTCTTTTTCCCAGGCATTCAGAAAGGCAATCGGATCACTGTCGTATGCTTGTCGCCGTTTGACAATCTCAACTCGCTCACTGACATCCTTAATGGTTGTAATTCGTGCATGAAGCCCAAAACGGTCTAACAATTGAGGTCGCAGATCACCTTCTTCAGGATTCCCGCTCCCTACCAAAACAAAACGGGCCGGATGGCGAATACTTATCCCTTCCCGCTCGACGACGTTGACTCCGCTCGCTGCGACATCGAGTAAAACATCTACTAAGTGATCTTCCAGCAGGTTTACTTCATCAATGTAAAGAAAACCTCGATTTGCACGGGCTAAGAGACCAGGGGCGAAGGCTTGGACTCCTTGTGTTAAGGCTCGCTCAACATCCAACGTCCCACAAACCCGATCTTCAGTTGCGCCGAGCGGCAAATCAACTACGGGAACAGGCACATTGATCGAACGTGGGGCCCGCTTTGGCTCATCTTTGTCCGCCGCTTTTTTGTCCTTTTTGGCGTGACAACGCTCACAGAGACCAGCAGGTTGTTCAGGCGCACAGCCATAAGGACAGCCTTGCACCGCCTTAATCGGGGGCAGCAAGGCCGCTAAAGCCCGCACCGCCGTGGATTTTGCCGTCCCCCGATGCCCCATCACCATCACGCCGCCAATACTCGGATTGACCACGCAGAGCAACAGCGCTTGTTTCAGATTAGCTTGGCCGACAATGGCCGCAAAAGGATAGGGCGGAATCGTGGCTTTTTCGTGATCATTAGTTTGTACAGCGACTTCGGGAGCGTTACCAACAGCGGATGTATCGGTATGTACGGTTGTCATGTGCTTAGTTACTTTATCCTCTACAAAAAACTTTCTGAAAATCGATTCAAAAGTTTTCCATCCCGCTTCCAACGAATACAAAGGCGATAAAAGAGCAGAGTAATGAAAAAATTACACTTCTGAATTTAAAAAAAGACTCTTTATGCTCAAAGCAAAGCTGCTTTACGCTAAAGGGCCCCAGCGTAAACCCCAGACCAATGGTGAGGTACACCGGGGCCACAGTTTGGGCGAGCATTCAAACAAAGTCTCAGTGCCGGATTCCAATCCCACGGGAGCCAGAAGTCGGCTTACGGCCACCCGCTTCGTGGCGCGCAAAAGCGGTGATATTCGTGAGATAGAAGCTGAGACCGAGGGCGGCAAGGGTGACTAAGAGAACAATCCAACAGGTTAGGTTGGGGACAAACGGGCCCAACATTTGGGTATATTGCATCTTACGCCTCCTAAAAAGTAGACTGTACACCAATAGTACAGCAAAACTTTCTGTACGCCTTTAGCGTTTGGGGAAAATTCTTGGCCTATTTTACCACAAACTTAGCAGTTTGGAGTCAGAAATTTGCATGAAAAAGAAAAGCGGCCTAGCGATAGAGCGGCGCGGCTGGGCGACGCAAATCCAGATAGCGATAGGCTTGGCCACTTTGGTGTAAAGCAGTTAAAACAGCCAGTTTGCTTTCTATATCCTGGTCATTGCCAAAACAAATCGTTATGTCGCCTTGAACAGTCAAGATCAAACCCTTTTTGGGGTCTTGGTTGGCGGTAGTGACGGCTAACCCCAATTCGGTAAAGAGCCGCGTAACCAACAGGCGCGTCGGGGCATCGAGCGAAGCCGTGCCATAATCCGCCATTTCTTGCAGATTGATCAAGGGTTCAATCGCTTTGGCCCCAAACAAATCCGCCGCCGAAGCTCCCATGGGCAACGCTGCGGTGTTATCGGCCCCAAAAGTAGCAAAAAAATCTTGGCTCTCCAGCGGGCAAACTTGCCCCACGTGAGGCGTATTACGCAGGATAATGGCCTTGGCCAAATTGTCAAACAAAAGGTCAAACTCTGGATCATGCAAGGCCAATTGGAAGGAATCGGCCAAATCCCGAATCTGGCTACTTAAAGGAATTTTGAGCAGAACGGGCAAGCCAATCTTTTCAGCAAAGCGTTCAGCTACACCACTGCCATCATCTCGATTGATAACCAGGCCCAACAACCGCGTTTGCCCGCCCATTTTGGCAAAATATTGTGTGGCACGAGCAATATTGTTCGCAGCATAAAGACTTTGACGATCATTGCCGCAGATAATAATGACTTCTTCGGCTAAAGAGCGGGCTAAAGGAGTCGCAAAACCGCCGCAAACTACATCGCCCAGAAAATCCATGACGATAAAATCCAAAGCCCATTGACTCATGCCAAATTTTTGCAGCAAATCAAAGCCAAAAGAGATGGCATGGCCACCACAACCGCGCCCAACTTCAGGCCCACCGATTTCGCAGCCTAAAACCGTCGCCCGACCATCCATAATCGAGGTTTTGAAAATGATGTCATGGACTTGAAGGCTTTGCTCACATTGTTTTTCTTTGAATTGCCGCCACGTATGGCCAAGCGTCGGCAAGCTCACGCCGCCAAACAACGCATTACAGCTATCGTGCTTGGGATCACAACCTAATTGTAAAACTTTTTTATCGAGTAAAGCCAATTTTCCGACGAGATTGGTTGTAAAAAACGATTTTCCCATCCCGCCTTTGCCATAGATCGCTAACATTCTGGCTTTGCGCTGGGATTTTTCATCATCTTTAGACATGAAGTGGCTCTTTCTGCTAAGAAATCTTTATTCGCAGGGCCATTCGACGACAACTTTCAGACAAGAAGGGTCTTCCAGTGCCAAACGATAGGCAACGCGGATACTTTCGAGGGGCACGCGGTGCGTCAAGAGACCACTTACGTCTATTTCGTGGTTGACAATCAGGTCGCGGGTGCGCGGCAAATCGCCTTTGGGGCCAAAATCCCATTCACGGGCAATCAGAATCTGCGCTTCGCGCATAAACAATGGTGCATAAGGCGTGTCAAAATGTTCGTAATAGCCCAGGAGCAAAACGCGGCCATGGTCGGCCAGCATCGGGAGCGCATTGCCCAAAGCAACCATTGAGCCTGTCGCTTCCACAATCACATCCATCCTGAGACCTTCCAGGGATTCCTCCAGGGATTCGCGGCTAAGATCAATGATGCGGTCCGCTTGCGAAGCAGCCAACCGCACCCCAATGCGGTCAACCACCGCGACATAGCTTGCGCCTGCCCGTTTGGCCAAGCGCGCTGCCAGTTGCCCGACAATCCCTTGCCCCAGCACCAGCACTCGATCTCCGCTTTTCACATGGGCTACATTTATGCCATGCAACGCCGTCGCGCCCAAAGAGAGAATCACTCCCACATCGGGAGCGAGACCATTCAAAGGAACCACGCGGGACGCTTCCGTGGAGATAAATTGGCTTTGCCCTCCCCAAGCGGGATTGATCCCTTTGAAACACCGTGCGCCGCCAACGTAGACCCATTGCCCTAACATTTCAGGCGGCACGGCGGCTCCCAACCGCACAACTTGCCCCACCGTTTCGTAGCCTGGCACGACGGGAAAGGACAAAGCTGGGTGCGGCATTCGGCCATCAAGGAGCATCCGCTCGGTTCCCGCGCTAATCGAGGTGTAGGCCGTGCGAATTAAGACATCTTCGGCTTTCGGCTCCGCCACACTCACTTCTTGAATTTCAATCACATTGCGGCGGGGGATAAC
>DCSM01000103.1:2146-7907 GCA_002325605.1 Chloroflexaceae bacterium UBA1466 | reverse complement strand
CTTGCGCTTTTAAGTTTCAGTTTGCCCATTAAGTTTTGGCTCGGTGAGTTTCCCCACAGCCTGCGCCCGCAATTTGCTGCGATATTGTGCTGATTGAATGCCTCGCGCCACAAACTGCCCCGCATTAAATAAATACGTGATATAAGCGAAAAGCATCACGAGCATGATTTGATTGGGGGGCCAATGCAATCCTTGCGCGACAAAATAGGCATTGTGCGTTATAATCGCCACTAAATTGCCAAAATCTTCCCAGAAAAACTCTTTAGCCATAAAATAATGATCAAACACATCTTTTTCCCAAAACATCCCGGTGATTGTCAGGGCCCAAATCAAGGTGATTTTAACCCAAACACTAATGGAAGCTATAAAATAGGCTTGTTCGTCGTGGTTGGAAAGAAGATAACGAATGACCAAGCTAAGACTTATGAGAAAAGCAACAAATTGAATGGGCGCAAGGATAACCTGGACTCTTGTCCAAGGCGATGCTTCGCGGCGCAGGAGTTGTTCAGGTGTATACATGCTAAAGTCTTTTCCTTTGGGTCAAAAGAAGCTCAAATCAGTTAGCCAGCAGCTTCAAAAACCAGAGCTGGCGATAAATCTTGCTGCTTAGTTTGATTAAAATTTTGAAGACTGAGGTTGTGTAAGACTAAAACGGCGGCCAGCATCGTGAGGGCTTCGAAACCAAAGAGTAGCCCATAGCCAGGGCGCACTGTCAACCAGCCCGATTCGATCAGAAGCGTTTTGAAAGCCCCACTGAGCGCATTCGCCAAGCCATTGCCCAAGCCCTGCGCCATCCCCCACAAGCCCATATAGAGGCCCGTATGCCCTTCAACGGTCATTTCCATCATCATCGTCAGGGCCCCAATATTAAAAATCCCCGTGCTAAGACCCATAAGGATCAAGCCAGGGTTGATAAGCCCACGTTGGAAGGTTATGGCTGCCAAGGCAATACAACATAGCCCCAGTGCAATGCCCAACCCACCCAGCGTCGCCAAAAGTTTTTTAGAAAGGGAGAATTTGGCCGCCAGACCAGCAACTAACATCATTGCAAACAGCACACTCGCGCCCCAAATTTGAGTAAAAGTGGCCGTTTCTTTCAGTTTTAGCTGGAAAACCTCTTTGCCAAACGGTTCTAAAATCGCGTCTTGAAAGAAAATGCCCATAATCGCCAAAAGGACAAACCAAAAGAAGAGCCGTACTTGCTGATTGTGCTTTAGCAATTGAAGCGCCAGTCTAAAGGGATTTTCAGAAGTCGTTTCTTTAGCCCTTTGAGCAAGGAGAGCGGTATGTTCAGCAGGTGAAAGCCGTTTTTCAAGGCCCAGTAGACCAATTAAAGCACTTCCCAAAACTACGAAAGGCGTAAGATTATAGAGATCTTGCATTTTCTGAAGATTAAATTCAGGCATTATTTGTTTGGAAATGCCTGCTGTAGCAATGATCGCCATAATCATCAAAGTCCGAACAACGGCCACTGCGACAGGCCGCTCTTTCTCAGTAGTTACTTCCGCAACTAAAGAATTAGTTGCGCCGCCGTTGGCGGCCATCGCCAGGCCAAAAAGCGTGAAAAGCCCGAAGCCTAAAAAGGTACTTCCCAAAGCTTTTGCGCCTAAACCAATTGCGATTGATGGCAGAAAAAGAAAGCTTAAACTACCGATTAAGCTACTGACGAGGATAAAAGGAGTCCTTCGATAGCCCCAAAGTGGGTTTTGGTCAGCTAAACGGCCCCAGAAAACTTGAAACGGGGAGAGAAAATGGTGAAGACCAATCATTGTCGTGATGACAACGGCGATTCCACCCAGATCGCTATCAACCGTGCGATTAAAATTCGAGGTTAAGAGGGTAAACATCCACGCTGGGCCAAAATGAATAATGCCAAGCCGCAACATCTTAAAAGCCGAGCGCAAGATTGCCATCTTTCCTCCACCTTTCTGGCTAAGGGTCTTTGTTTGGGCAAAAGGCCCTTGCGGTTTTTAGCTTAGAATAGAATCAAAAGCATATAATCTTTGGAAGAGATTGCGCGAGTATAGCATAGAGTTAAGGGAGTTGCAAGGTGTGGAAGCCCTGGGTAAAAACAGAACAAAGAGGAAGATTTGGAACCAAAACCTGCTGTAAAAAGACGCTTTCCAAGTCCCTCCAGCCTTAAAAGCAATTTTTGGACTTCTTATTCAAAACGAAGCAAAACTTCACCCCAAAATTGGTTTGCAACTGAGCGGTCAGAAGTTTTCCTAAGCCCAGCGAGCGCAGGGCGGGGGGCCCTTCTTTCCTTCGCGCCCCAAACGGTTTGTCAACCTAGACAATGGGTGCTATCATTACTTTGGGTTGTTTGCCCAATTCTTTGCTTCCTGGTGGGAGCCAAAAGAGGACAAAATTCCTCTTAGGCCAGTTGCTGAAGAGGGAACAATTTTGCGTACTTGGAAAGTAGCAGTTTTAGCGCTCGGAGCAACCCTAAAGAGCTACCGAGTTCTCAATTTGAAGCCCAGCACGAAAGGAGCAAGCGCTGAGGGGCCCCCCAATTAGGGTTGCCCAGGCGCTAGAACTATGAAGGTCTCAACAGGTGCTTGTCCGTTCCAAATTTTAGAAGGGCATACCGATTTTGTAATGAGTGTGGCCTTTAGCCCCGATGGGCAAACTTTGGCCAGTGGGGGCTGGGACAATACCGTCCGCCTGTGGCAGGCTGCGGATGGGTATTTGCTTCAAACATTGGCCAAACACACGCTCTTCGTGATGAGCGTGGCCTTTAGCCCTGATGGCCAGACTTTAGCCAGCGGCAGTAATGATAGCACGGTCCGGTTGTGGCGGGTGGCCGACGGGGAGCTTTTGCAAACCATGGCCGACCACACAGACTTTACCATGAGCGTGGCTTTTAGCCCTGATGGGCGAACTTTAGCCAGTGCCAGCTACGATGGCACGGTACGCCTCTGGAACGTCGCCGATGGCAATCCGTTAGCAATCCTCCAGGGGCACGAAGGCTTTGTCTACAGTGTTACCTGGAGTTCGGACGGGCAAACTTTGGCCAGCGGCGGGATGGATGGGACCGTTCGCTTTTGGCGGTTTGGGGATGGGGCTTTAATCCGCACCGTTCATGCCCACAGCGAAAGTGTCGAAAAAGTCAGCTGGAGTCCCGATGGCCAATTTTTAGCCTTGGTGGTCGGGGATAAACTCATGCAAATCTGGGGCGCGAAAGAAGGGAATTTGCTTCATAACCTGGCGGGCCATACTGAGCCAGTCTTGAGCGTCGCTTGGAGTCCGGACGGCCAATTTTTGGCCAGTGCTGGAGGATTAGATGAGACCGTGCGTTTATGGAGTGCCAAAAGTGGCCGTTTGCTCCAGACCCTCCATGGAATCACCGATTTTGTGTTAAGTGTGGCCTGGAGTCCGGATGGGCAAACGTTGGCGATTGGGGGAGATGATCAAAAGATTCGGCTCTGGCAAGTCAATTCCGCGACTTTGGAACTTTAGGTCTGCGCTCTAAGTTGCGGGTAGAAAAAGAACTAATTAAGGGGGCATCTTATGCAAATCTGCCTCGATCAGCGCTCTGGAACGGGATGTGGGGGCGAAAACCCAGATGGGGCTCAAGTTTGTCAACATTGTAACAAGCCCCTGCGGTTTTCGCTCCAACTTCATAATATTGGCGATGTGGTGGGGCACTATCAAATTGTCCGCCTCTTAGGCCATGGGGGTTTTGGGGCCGTCTACGAATCGGCGGTGATCCTCCGCCCAGCGGTGCGCGTGGCCCTTAAAGAAACGTTCGCCACCGAAAACACAAATAACCTGAAGGGCGAATTTGTCGTTTTGCATCGGCTTCAACACCCTAATTTGCCGCGCTACTATGAGATTTTTCGCATCCAAGAAAATGGCTATTTGGTGATGGAGCTTGTCCCAGGCCAAAGCCTGGAAGATGTTTTGAATAAACAAAATGGACCTTTACTTGAATCTCAAGTTTTGGGTTATGCGATGCAAATCTGTGATGTTTTAAGCTATCTTCACAGCCAAGAGCCTCCCGTGATTCACCGGGACATCAAGCCCGCTAACATTCGGCTTACGCCCGAAGGGTTGATCAAATTGGTTGATTTTGGGCTGCTCAAACAGGGAACGGGCGCAACGCTTAGTTCGCGGCGCGGGCTGACTCCCGCTTATGCGCCTTTGGAACAATGGGGGGTCAGCGGGCAACATACTGATTTTCGCAGCGATCTCTATAGCTTAGGCGCAACTCTCTATCACATGTTGACGGGCCAAGTTCCCATTCCCGTCTCAGACCGCATTGCTTCAGTAACTGACCCGCTCAAAAATCCGCGAGAATTCAATCCCAATCTTTCGGAGCATATCGCAAATTCCGTGATGATCGCCATGTCGCTCTTACGGGAACATCGCTACCCTAATGCGGCGACCATGAAACAGGCCCTCCTTGGGATGATATCCCAACCGCTAAATTTGGCCACGCCAACCACTGGGCCGCTAATTCCACCGTCCGCAATGATCTCGCAGCCTCCCCCAACCAACGAACACATGCCCGCCCTACGAGTAAGGACTAACCCTGCATTTTTCGCGGCTCCTGGGGAAAATCAGACCGCGTCAAAGCCGCTAGGGAACAATGCGGTGGCCGAACCAGGAAACCCAACAGCTTCGATCCAAGCAATTCTTACCAATACTCTTTCGGGGCATACGGATTCGATCTGGGGCGTAGTTTTTAGCCCAGATGGGCAGAATTTGGTCAGCGCGGGCCAAGACAAAAACATGCGCGTTTGGCGGGCCCTGGACGGTAATTTTTTACATGCCTTAACAGGGCACAAAGAAGCCATTTGGAGTATCGCCTATGCTAATGATGGTACACTGGCGAGTGGCAGTTTTGACAAAACGATTCGGCTCTGGCAGCCCGCCAAAAAGCGCTTCTTGCGCGGTTTTACAGGGCATCGGGGCTGGGTGTTAAGCGTTACCTGGAGTCCCGATAGTAAACTGCTGGCAAGCGGGAGCGGGGATCGCACCGTCCGTCTTTGGCAAGCTGCTTCGGGCAAAGAACTTCGCTCCCTGGAAGGTCATAGCCAAGATGTCCTCAGTGTGGCTTGGAGTCCCGATGGGAAGTATTTGGCCAGCGGGAGTGCTGATAGAACGGTTCGGCTTTGGCAAGTCCCTGAAGGGATGCTCATGCACATTCTGGCAGGCCACGGTGGCCCCGTAAGTTGTTTGGCTTGGAGTCCCGATGGGAAATACTTAGCCAGTGGGGGCGGCGATAAATTGATTCGCATCTGGCAAGTTGCCGATGGCCAAATTCTGCGGACGCTTCAGGTGTCGGGAACGTATGTTTATGGTTTGGCCTGGCGATCTGATGGGCAACTTTTGGCCTGCGGTGTAAATGATCGGACCATCTCGCTCTGGCAGCCCAATGATGGTTCTCTTTTGCAGACTTTAGAGGGCCATGAGGATCGCGTAATGAGTGTGGCCTGGAGTCCTGATGGGCAAACGTTGGCGAGTAGCGGCGCAGATCAAAAGGTTTGTCTCTGGCAAGTTTCTTTTATTCCCCAGTCCCCAAATGGTTAAAGCACGGTGGCCATGAGCAGAGGAAATTCCGCTCCAGTCAGCATAAAGGTTCAAAACTTAGGAATTAGTTTTCCAACGCGGACAGGTTCTAATCCAGCACTTTTAGACATTTCTTTTCAGGTCGCTTCGGGCGAATTTGTGGCCTTGATTGGCCCTAGCGGATGCGGGAAAACCACGCTCCTCCGCGCAATTGGAGGTTTACAAACCCTTAACGTTGGGCAAATCC
>DCSM01000103.1:1763-2011 GCA_002325605.1 Chloroflexaceae bacterium UBA1466 | reverse complement strand
TTTCAACAAACGGTCTTATTACCTTGGTACTCAGTGGGGCAAAATGTGGAACTTCCACTGCGGTTGTTAGGTCGTCCCCAGCAAGAGTGCCGAGCGCTTGCCCGTTCTTTCCTGGAAGTGGTGGGCCTCAGTATGGTCGCTGATGCCTACCCGAATCAGCTTTCGGGAGGAATGCAACAAAGAGTCGCCTTGGCCCGGGCCCTGGCCTTTGAGCCTGCGGTCTTACTAATGGACGAACCTTTTGGCTC
>DCSM01000103.1:0-1571 GCA_002325605.1 Chloroflexaceae bacterium UBA1466 | reverse complement strand
CCAGGGGCCCTTGTGGCCGACTTACCCATCCCCTTCCCCCGTCCTCGTACCCCAATGCTCTTAGAAAGTACCGCTTTTCAGCAGACTGTAACAACTTTGCGCCACCATCTCAGGTTGGGAACGGCTAATGCGGCGGATTAACTTGGCCCTTATTTTCTTTTTCCTGACTTTGGCGTGCTGCCAATGGGGTGTGCCAACCCTGGGCTTACCAAGTTATATTTGGCCCCTGCCCAGCCAAGTTTGGGCCACCGTTTGGCACAACGAAAATGAATTGCTGCTGCATTTAGGTTTTACGGCAATAGAAGGCGTTGGGGGCTTCATGATCGGGAGTCTCTTAGGGTTTGGGCTGGCAGTGCTTTTTGTGCATCATCCGCCCTTGGAAGACGCGCTTTATCCCTGGGCCGTGGTTTCCCAAACGATTCCGCTCGTCGCCTTGGCTCCCCTTTTGACGATTTGGTTTGGCAATGGCCTTTGGCCTCGCGTGGCGATGGCGGCCCTTTTTACTTTTTTTCCTGTTTTGGTGAATGCGACTCGCGGCTTGCGCCAGACCGACAGGACGACGCTTGATCTGCTGCATTCCTATGCCATTTCGCCCTGGCAACTCTTTTGGGTTTTGCGCTTCCCTGCCTCTTTGCCCTATCTTTTCGCAGGCTTGAAGATCGGTTCGACTTTAGCAATTATCGGGGCCATTACGGGCGAATTTGCGGGAGCCAGCAAAGGGTTAGGGTTTCTGATTCTTGTTTCAACGTATCATATCGAAACGGCCCAGACTTTCGCGGCGGTGGCGACAGCGACACTTTTGAGCCTGAGTCTCTACGGGCTGTTGGCGGGGCTGGAACGTTGGCTCGTTTTTTGGCAAAATCCAGTTTAAGTTCAGAAGCTGAGAAAAGTTAGGTTAAAACACTAATGAAGCTCTTTTTGCGCTTTTTTACGTTTACCTATCTCCTGCTTGCAATTATTTTCGCAGGATGCGGCAAGCAAACAAAGCAATTTCCTAATGGAATTGAGGTCCGCGATATTTCGATGCGCCTTCAATGGATTCCACAATATCAATTTGCGGGCTATATTGTCGCTTTGGTCAAAGGCTATTATGCAGATGCGGGACTTAATGTAACAATTAATCCTGGCAGTCCCGATTTTGTGCCTTTGCCGCTTGTGGCCAGCGGTTCAGATACTTTTGGCAGCGCTGGCCCAGACACGATCTTTATGGCCCGCGAGAAAAAGATTCCTGTCGTAGCACTTGCCACATTTTTCCAAGCCAGTCCTGTTGGTTTTATGGTTCAGCGCAAATCGGGCATCACTGCGCCGCATGATTTTGTGGGCAAAACCGTGGGCGTTTTTTATGGCGACAACGTTGAAACGGAATATCGGGCGCTGTTAGCGGCTACAGGCGTTGACCGCAAAAAGATCAATGAAGTGCCCGCGCAGTTTAATCTGGAGCCTTTTTTGCGCGGGCGCGTTGATGTTTGGCCCGTTTATGTGACCGATCAACCGCATTTGGCGGAGCAAAAGGGAGCCGAAGTTCGCCTGATTCTGGCCCGCGATTATGGAGTCAAGTTGATGGGCGATGT
>DCSM01000137.1:14615-17012 GCA_002325605.1 Chloroflexaceae bacterium UBA1466 | reverse complement strand
GCTTGCCCTTCAGCCTCAACTGGCTCAGGCTCCTTGGCCCTTAGCTCTGCTTCGGCTACTTCAGCCGCCACAAGAATTGCCCCTGCTTGAACGGTGTTAGGGAAAAGGGTCAGTTCCTTCTTGAAAAGGAGTTCGCCCTCCACCCGCAGCCCAAACAGACCTTTACTTCCGCCCTTCCGCACAGCTTGCCACAAAACATCGGGCCCTTCAAAGATGGGCAACGTGGGATACATGAAGAAACGCGCATAAAGATCCTCAAAGAGGACTTCCGTTTCGGCTTCGGCTGTGGGCCAGACCTTCTCCCGAATGAATTCGGGTTTGATCTCTTTCGGCAGCTTATCTTCTTCGCGCAACCTTTTTTGCACTTGTTGGATTAAGGTCTGGGATTCATTGGTGTTGAGTCCCAAAGTATCCCAATGAGGTGCAGGGCTACTGTCGCTTATACGGGCCAAACGGCGGTAGGTTCGCAACAAAAGAGTATCTAAGCCGCCGCTGATATCTTTCTCTTCCTGTTTGATTCCTTTGACAACCTCCTTTGTCCATCCCGCCAGAAGATTAGGATCGCTGCTTACGTGTTGCAAAGCCAGGGCCCGTTTGCATAGGCTCTGAGCAGCACTTAGATCTTCTTTATCAGGGGCCAGAATTAGCAAAGCATTGCGATAAACGCGCCCTGCATTACCCTTATGCTTATTGAGCAGGTTTTCTACAAAGCTTGTCGTTCTTTCGGGCCCAAAAGGATATTCTTCGCTTAGAAGAACTATTTGTAAGGTCGCTTTATCCTCAATTTCTGCTGGCTCACAGGGAAAGAAAAGCACCTTTAGCTTACTCTCCTTTACAAAGATCAGGGCCTTCAGCCGTTTCTCAAGCTCGGCTTTGATTTGGTCGCCTCCAACCCGATTCTCGTAGTCTAAGATCACTCGATTGGGGTTCGACAAGGTGTTGAAGTAGTAGAGACTTTGCTCAATGTGGAGAAACCAAAGTTTCTTTTCTAGCTGGAGCAAGGCATTGTCGATCACTGAAAGGGCCAACCCGTCGCGCAAAATGGCCAGTTGCAACTCCCGCTTATTCAGCCCTTTGTGTTTGCTCCCACTGAAGGAGCCAAAGAAGATCGCCGTAGCCAGCGAGGAAGCGACACAATAACGCTTATACTCAGAACCTAAACTCTCATCAATGATCTGGGCCTTAGCATTGCCATTGACTATATCGGCCTCAATAACGGGATGATACTCAGAACTTATGATTCCCGTGAGCTTGGTCTTAATCTGTTCATTAGCTAGATTAAGGTGGGCAACCTGAATCAAAGGGGCCGAATGCTCCCGCTCATAAAGGTCGGCGACAACCCGCGCCAGGAATTGCAAAACGCCCCGCGTGCGCTGAAAGTTATAGAAGCTGCCCCAGCGTTCGTAGAGTAGATCAATCAGTTGGGGATGGAAGGGGTAGGTCTGGCTCATCAGCTCCCGGTAGGCAAGTTTACAAACTTCAAGCGGTAGGTCAGCGCTGTTTTGTTGATACAACTGCCAATAATTCTCAATGGTTCGTTCCCGCTCCTTCGCATCCCCTAAGTCTTCAAAGAGCCGCCGCCGAATGATCTCATTGATCTCTTGCCTTCCTACGGGGACATGAGTCGCACTGACGCGCCCCAAGACTTGCTTTAGGTCGCGCAAAAGGCGCTCCCCTTCTTCCTCATAGGGCTGATTGGTCGGCAAGGTATAGACCAGCGCACAATGGGGCAATTCGTTGACCGTCTCGGCTAATTCTTGAAAGAAGATCATCAATTGAGCTTGGAAGGACTTAGCTTTAAGCGCATAGGCTAGAATCTCATCCATTAAGAGCAACGTCGGTTCGGAGCCAAGGACTTCCCTAAGCAACCTTTTGCCCGGCGATGTTTGCTCAGTATCATGCCTTTGCACCAGATCATAGCGCCCCAGCTGCATCGCAATGAGGCCCCAGAGGGTTTTCCCCTCTAGGGGATCCTCTTCTTGCCCCGCAAAGGTCACAACTTTCGTTGGGGGAACCGCCTCCGCTTGACTCTGGGCCAAAATCGGCTGGAGAAAATCGCCTGGAAGGGGATGCCCATTGAAGAGGTGATAGAGCGCAACTAAAGCATGGGTTTTCCCGCCCCCAAAGGGGGTTTGTAATTCGATGACGGCCTCGCCAGGCCGGGTCCCTGCCAGCCGCCCCACTACCGCTGCCAGCAAATTCACCAACCCTTGCGTTGGGAAGGTCTGGGCCGCAAAGGTCTGCGAATCTCGATATTCAACGGGCCCTTGCCCAGCGATAACGCTCGAAAAACTCACCATGAAGGAACCTTCGTCAAAGTTCCCTTCCCGAATGATCTTATGAGGCCTTGCGACTTCACGCCACGGTTTCATACCTTATTCCCTTTCTAAACAACGT
>DCSM01000137.1:0-14462 GCA_002325605.1 Chloroflexaceae bacterium UBA1466 | reverse complement strand
GCTTGCGCTTTGGTTCCCTTTGGTCAAATCAACCTACCTTGCACAGTGGTTAGCTCCATTGGTTCGCTAAACGAGGGAAGCGCTAAAAGTAAGACCTGGAGCAGCTGCTTTTCTTTGTTGCCTGGCGGGAGGATTTCGCTTAACCCTTGCGCGATCAGGCGCACCATCTCCCGTTGCCCTTCTTGCGGGGCCAAGAATTCGGCCAGCTCCGCCCGCCGATTTGTTTCCAACAACCTGCAAGCTCGCTGAATAAGCTCAATTAAAGTTTTAGGGCGTTTACTCGTGAGGAAAGGAGAAGATTCGGGGTTGGATAAATCGATTCTGGCTCGTTCTACGGGGCCCAAAAGCTGGACTTCTTTCCCCTTCTGCTTCACCAGCCCGTAGGTTTCCTCTAGCTCCTTGACCTCCGTGCCCAAGCTGTGGGCCAGTTTATTCGCTTCATCAAAGGGGACAAACCCTTGCCCATACATCAACCGCCACAGCAAGTAGAAACGGGTCGGTACGTCTACTTCGGCCAGGTTGGTTCCTGCTAAAACGCGCTCCAGGGCAAATTCAGCGACTTCTTTTTGGATCAGCAGCAACCATTCAGCCACTTCGACGACTTTCCCTGATACTTGCTCGACCTTCAAGTAGGGCCCAAACTCTTCTAGCGCAGGGCCAATCGCGCTCATAAAGAAATCCGCCCCTCTGATCCCTTTCGCCCAGAAGCTCTCTAATTTAGTCCTCAAGTTCCTTTTAATGTTGTTCCGCACCGTGATATAATCGCCTACTTCTGCATCGGCTTTGCGCTTGCGACAGACCAAGTAGATTGAGGAGGCCATGGAAGCTGTGTCTTGGGCATTCATTCTGGCCACCCTTTCGGTATCTATGGGCCACGAAGCCGTAGGATACAACCCTGCCACCAGTAAAGCCTTGATCACCGTTTCCCATGCTTCAGTGGTTTTGTGGGCAAAGACAATGATTGCAATTCCTTCAGGCTTGAGAACGCGGTACATTTCTTGGAAAGCTTCTGTGAGTTTGGCTTCAAAGAAAACTTTGGCTTTCGCATTTCCCCCTTGCCGATTATGGTCTTGGACCGCTTCCAAACTCTTAGGTGCAAGGGGAGTACTAAAAAGTTCAGGGTGAAGGTCGCCAATGGTGCGCTTGAGCCAGACGTAGAAAAAGTCAGAAAGACTGCTGTAACCTATGTTATCGTAGTAGGGTGGGTCAGTGAAAATTGCATCAAAATAGTCCGCATCGTAAGGCAGAGCGGTTGCGGAACCTTGCGTAACCTTCCCTGGAATAGTTTGGGGAATTTGGCAACAATGGTCAAGCACTTTGCAAACCCAATCCAGAGCAGACTGATAGTCCCCCATTGCGCCACTAAGGGGGTTTACTTCGACGTAATCCCAAACCATTGGTAAAGCCTGACGACCAAAGGTACTGGCTAACGCTTCTATTGTGTTAAGCCATCTGCATATCTTAGAGTTGTAGTCAGCTTGGCGGTCAAGAGTCAAAGCTAAGTAAGTAGCTACAGCTTTGGTAAACTCTGAATCGTTACTCTCTTGTTGAATAAGCTCTTGGGCTTCTTTCACCTTAGACGCAAAGGTAATGAGAGTTAGCTTTTGACGAGAGTTGAAAGCGTCACCCCAAGTAGGCATTCCATACATTGGAAGACGGTCAACTTCGTGGCATGGTGTGATTATCTCCTCATCAGGGACGGGGTCAGTTTCCCAGGGGTCAGCATCCTGTAATTGCTGGCGTTTAAGGGGAAGGGCGGCTTCAGCGGCTTGAACGGTCGCTAAATCGCTAGGAGTAGCAAGGCGGTAAGTTTTGCCCTTCCCCTTCTTTAGCAACAAAACGACGGCAAGTAAGCGTTGGCAAGTTTTGCCCGTCTGAAAGAGGCGACGGGTAGTTTTTGCGTCCAGCGTTGCGGTACAAAGAGGACAAGTAACATTGGCCCGCACGATGGTTCCCTTGTCTGGTTCAAAATCAATGGCCGCATCTTCCACTATTTCAAAGGTAATCTTTTTGGCAACCCTGTCGAGACACAAGCGCAGAGCTACCTTTTTTTTAGGCTTCTTGGCTAACCAAAGGCTACTGAGTAAGGGAATCTCAACCCCACAAGCAGGATTAGCGCAGGGAACGGTATTGGCCCAAAGGTAAGCAACAGAAGTTGCACCGTTGGCCTCAAGGGGGTAGAAGGTCGCCAGTTCTTGGCGAGCTTCGGCTAAAACCCACGCGCCCCACTTCTTCACCGCGTCAAGTAAAGGGTTGGCTTTGACGGGCTTCGTTTCCCACGATAGCCGCGACGTTGTTTGCCCAAAGCGCTGGGGATATTCCAAAACCGCTTTGTTGAGTAAGACCGCAACGGGGTTGTAGTCAAGGGCGTGGGATTCACAGCCAAGGCGTAGAGCTTCCAAAGGGAGGGAACCGCCACCTGCAAAAGGGTCAAGAACACGGGGCGGTTCCCCCTTAAAGGCCGCCAAAATCTTCTCTCGCACTTTGGCGAGCAAACTCTGGTCAAGGGAACTTTCCCAAGGAGCTACTTGTTTGACTAAATCCATTAGCTCCTTATTATTACTGCCTTCGGCGGGCAGCAACGCGGCCAGCGCCGTCGCACGCGAAGCGGCTAAAGGTCGCCGCGCCCACCACACATGCAAGGTTGAGATGTGGCCGTGGCGAATCGACTTCTCTCGCGCTGCTTCTTTCGAGATGGCTTGAAAGGGAAAACTGCTTTCCTCAATCAACCTTTTAGGCATGGGTTGGCTTTCTATGTAGGACAGGCATCTTTGCCTGTCTTGCTCTGTTGCCTTCGGCAAGCTCAGGCCACGAGGTTTGCCTTCGGCAAGCTCAGGCCACGAGGTTTGCCTTCGACAAGCTCAGGCCACGGGGTTTGCCTTCGGCAAGCTCAGGCCACGGGGTTTGCCTTCGGCAAGCTCAGGCCACGAGGCTGTGCTACGGTCTTGGAAACCAAACCAATGAATTATGCCATAAAATAGCATAAAGTTCAAATTTCTAGGTTACATTAAGCCAATCTTTAGCAATGAAGCGCACAATCTTGGTATATTCCATAATGGTCTTCCCTGCGCCAGGGTCGTCGGCCAGCAGGAAGCGCAAGCGGGAACTTTGCAACAGCACATAGTAGACAGCTTGAATCTGGTGGGGGAGGGGTTCAACTTGGGAAATGGAAATGGCATTGAAGGGGTCAAATTAGTGGGCAAAACGGATGCGGATGGTCTCAAGGCCGAGGAAGAAGGCTTTGCTGCATCCTGTGAAATTGCAAAAGGTACTGGGAACTTCTTTAAGGGCGGCTAAGTCGGCGGGGAAGAGGTAGCGAGAATAGAAACAGTGTGTTGTTTCGCCCTGTTGCTTGCCTCCAGAAACAAGAAGACCTCTGGGGTCTCGCAGGCCCCAGAGGTCTTCGAAGGCTTATTTTGGCAACTCGATTATATTATAAAACGCATTCTTTTGCAAATTTGGGGGCCTTTGCCAGAAGCCTGTCGTCGCGCAGCACGGCCTGTTAGACCAACAAGGTTTCACTGAACGAAATGCTCTCCAAAAACTTGGCTGAGGCCCATAGCTAAAAGGTTTACCCCAACAACTAAGGAGGAGATCGCCAGCGCGGGGAAAAGGGCAACCCAAGGAGCCGTGAGGAGAAAGTTACGCCCATCATTCACCTGCAAGCCCCAATCCGGTGATGGAGGTTGCACCCCAAGGCCAAGAAAGCCAAGCCCCGCTGCCGCAAAAATGGCATAACCAAAGTAGATCGACCCTTCAACGAGGATCACCCCCAGACTGTTTGGCAAAATATGCCGCAGGATAATATGGTTTGGGGAGCAACCAAGGGCCTGGGCGGCTTTAATATAGGTCATGGCCTTAATGCTCAAAACTTCGCTGCGAATGACCCGTGCAATGCCGGGCGAAAAAACCACCGCAATGGTGATGATTAGATAGACAAGGTCGGAACCAAGCATCGTAATAATCAACATGGCGAGGATCAAGGCGGGAAAGGCCAGCATTACGTCGGTGGCCCGCATCAATGCTTCATCCCACCACCCGCCCAGGTAGCCCGCTAAAATCCCAATTAGGCTCCCGATGAACAAACTTAGGGCCGTTGCAAAGGTAGCCACAACGATAATGGTTTGGCTGCCAACAATAACGCGGCTAAAGACATCCCGCCCAAATTGGTCGGTTCCAAACCAATAGCGGGTGGAAGGTGCTTGGAGCGTATCGGCAAAGTGTTGGTCGGTGGGGGAATAAGGGGCAAGCATTGGCCCCCCAAGGGCGAGGAGGAAATAGCCTATAACAATGAAGAGGCCGAGCAGCGCGAGCGGTTGACGGATTAGAAGGAGCATTGCTTTTTCTAGGCTTTTTCTATGAATAGCGGATGCGGGGATTAAGCACGATGTAGAGAAGGTCAGCGGCAAGGTTGGCTAAGGTGAAGGAAGCCGCTGTGAGAAGTGAAATGGCCTGCAAAAGGGGAATGTCGCGGCTACTCAGCGCCTGCACCATCAACTGGCCGAGCCCAGGGTAGGCAAAAACGGTCTCAACTAAGACCGCGCCCCCGATGAGCCAGCCGATATTTAGAGCGACAACCGTAATTGTGGGTAAGAGGGCATTGGGCAAAGCATGGTGGAAGATGACCAGACCCTCGGCTAACCCTTTGCCGCGAGCCGTGCGAAGGTAATCAGCTTGTAACACGGTCAGCAAGCTGCTCCGCGTATGGCGGGTTAGGTGGGCTAACATCCCTGAAAGGAGGGTCAGGATCGGTAAGATAAGCCGGCTTACTCGATCCCCCAAACTAGCATCAGAGGCAATCATACTAGAAGCAGGCAACCATTGTAAATAGGCCGAAAAAAGAATGACCATGAAAATGGCAATAATGAAGGAGGGGATCGAGATAATGAAGGTGGTGAAAACAATAATCGTTTGGTCTAACCAGCGCCCTTGGTTGAGGCCTGCGAGAAGGCCTAGCCCAATCCCAAGGGGTGTACCAAGGAGGATGGTCAAGAAGGTCAAGACCAGGGTATTCTCGAAACGTTGTTGCAAGAGGGGCCAGATGGCGGTTTTGAGGAGGAGCGATTCACCCCAATCTCCTTGGAGGATGTTGGTTATCCACTCGATATAACGCACTGAAGCCGGGCGGTCTAGGCCCATTTGCTTGCGTAAGGCGGTGACTAAATCAGGTGTAGCTCGCTGCCCAAGCATGAAGGTGGCTGTATCACCAGGCAGAAGCTCCGTCACCCCAAAGATGACCAAAGAGACGAGGAATAAGATAACGAACCCCAACATCAAACGCCGGAAAAGAAAGAAGATCATAGAATGCTAAGGTGGTAAACTTAGGAGGGGTCGAACTTCTCCAACCCCTCCGGCGAATTTCAAGCCTCTCCTTCAGCGAATGAGGAGGAAAGGTTTAGCTTTCCTTAATCCAAGTGGTGTGAGGCCGCATCTGCGCGTTGGGGGGATAGACGAGGCCTTGCACCTTCGCTTGGTGAGCAAAGAAACCAGAGCGGAAATAGGGGATAATCACGGCCCCCTCATCATGGACGAGTTGTTCAATTTTGGTATAGGTTTTCAGGCGTTGGGCTTCGGAGGTTTCGCTGCGGGCGGCTTCAATTAGACCATCAAGGATAGGATCCTTCAGCCCCGTTTCATTCCACACCCCCGTTGAATGGTAGGCCATTGTGAAAATTTGGTCGGTGCTAGGGTAGATCGGCCAGCTAGAGGTGGCCATCGGATAGGTCAGATAGTCTTTCCAATAACTATCCGCGGGGACCTGCTTGAGGTTGATGGTTACGCCCGCTTGCTTCGCCATTTCTTGGAAGACGGTGGCGCTTTCGGTCATCCCTGGGCGAGCATTACTGGTGAGCAAGGTGGTCGTAAAACCGTCTGGATAACCCGCTTCGGCGAGCAGGGCTTTGGCTTTGGCCAGGTCAAACGGGTAGGGCGGAATATTGCCCCAAAAAGGGGCCTTGGGGGTTACGGGTTGATCATTCCCTGGCTGCCCCCGCCCTTGTAAGACGGCCTTGACAAAGGCCTCCCGATTGACTAAATACTTCATGGCTTGGCGCACTTTGATCTTCTCAAACGGTTTTTGCTTCACAGACATCAGAAGGGGTTGATAAAAACCGCCAGGGACCTCGACAACTTTAACTTGCGGGGACTTTTGTAAGACCGCAATGGAGTCGGGGTTAATTTGCCACAGCAGCTGCAATTCCCCACTCATCAACGCGGCAACTTGCGTCGCTGTTTCGGGAAGGTAGACGTGGTGCAATTCATCCAAGTAAGGTAAACCTTGATCCCAATAGGCTTCATTGCGAACAAAGGTGGTTGAGACGGAAGGCTGATATTCTTTCAATTTGAAGGGGCCCGTGCCGCAAGGTCTCTTAATCAATTCCTTGACGGTTTTGGTATGTGGCACAATGAAGGCAGCACTCGGTGCGTCAGCCAGGAGGATGAGGAAATCCATATTGGGCTGTTTCAAGGTCATTTGCACCGTATTGGCATTAACCGAAGTCACCTTTGCAATAAAGGAGAGCGCCTTACTGCCCATGTATCCATTCGCGGGCTTCAAAATCTCGCCAAAACTGTAGACTACGTCCTTTGCGGTAAAGGTTGAACCATCATGGAATGTTACCCCTGAGCGTAACTTGAAGGTCCAGGTTAAACCATCAGCACTGGTTTCCCAACTGGTAGCCAAAGCGGGTTCGATCTCAAAGGTCGGGTCGTAGCGGACCAACGGTTCATAAATGGCCAACTTCAGGACCGAATCAACTGCTGTCGCGGTGAACCAGGGGTTCAAATCCCCCGGCATATCGGCAAAGCCCACCCGCAAGACCCCCCCCGGTTGGGGCTTGTTAGAGGTTTGGGTAGGTTCATTTGCGGTTTGGTCAGAGGCGGCGGGAACTGAACAACCATTAAGCGCTACAGCGGCCAACGAGGCCCCTGAAAGGGAAATAAACTGGCGGCGGGTTAATTTTTGGGCCATGATGCCTTTCCTTAGATTAGATAGGCTAAAATCCAACTAAATTGACATTGCCAAGAGGCAGGGGAATTGTATCAAAGATTTCAAGCTTCGTCAAAGCGGTCCGGCTGCGGGCTGCAAATTTCGCCCATGGTTGATCGCGCAACTTCACGATAGAAAGCTAAAGTGGTAAAACTTGGAGGGGTTGAACTTCCCCAACCCCTCCAGCGAATTTCAAGCGTTAGTCCTGTAAATGAAACCCACAGAGGAAAGGTTCAGCTTTCCTTAATCCAAGTGGTATGGAAACGCATCAGCGCGTTGCGGGGATAGATGAGGCCTTGCACCTTCGCGTGGTGAGCATAGAAACTTGAGCGGAAATAGGGGATAAGCACGGCCCCCTCATCACGGACTAGTTCTTCTATTTTGGTATAGGTTTTCTGGCGTTGGGCTGCGGAGGTTTCACTGCGAGCGGCTTCAATGAGACTATCAAGGGTCGGATCATTCAACCCCGTTTCATTCCACACGCCCGTTGAATGAAAACCAGCTGTGAGGATTTGGTCAGTGCTAGGTTGCATCTTCCAGTCGGAGGTGGCCATCGGGTAGGTCAGATAGTCTTTCCAATAATTATCTGCTGGCAATTGCTTGAGGTTGATGGTCACGCCCGCTTGCTTCGCCATTTCTTGGAAGACGGTGGCACTTTCCAGCATCCCAAAGTATGAACTGTTGGTGGCTAACGTGGTCTCAAAACCGTTGGGGTAGCCCGCTTCGGCGAGCAGGGCTTTGGCTTTGGCCAGGTCAAACGGGTAAGGGGGCACATTGCCCCAAAAAGGAGCCTTAGGGCTTATGGGTTGATCATTGCCTGGCTGCCCCCGCCCCTGTAAGACGGTCTTGACAAAGGCCTCCCGATTGACTAAGTACTTCATGGCTTGGCGCACTTTGACCTTCTCAAACGGTTTTTGCTTCACGGACATCACAATGGGTTGATAAGAGTTAACAGGAACTTCAACGACTTTAAGTTGCGGTAACTTTCGCAAGGCCGCGATGGTGTCGCTGTTAACTTGCCACAGCAGCTCCAATTCGCCATTCCTCAGAGCCGCAACTTGGGTAGCCATTTTGGGCATACAGATATAGTGCAGTTCATCCAGATAAGGTAAACCTTTATCCCAGTAAGCTTCATTGCGGATTAAGGTGGTCGAGGCTAAGGGCCGATATTCTTTCAATTTGAACGGGCCCGTGCCACAAGGTTTCGCCATCAATTCCTTGACGGTTTTGGTATGCGGCACGATGAACGCAGCGCTCGGTGCATCAGCCAAGTAGATGAGAAAATCTATACTGGCTTGCTTCAAGGTTATCTGCACCGTATCAGCAGCGACAGAAGTCACTTTCTTAATAAATGAGAGCGTCTTACTGCCCATGTAACCATTCGCAGGTTTCAAAATCTCACCGAAACTATAAACTACATCCTGCGCTGTTAAGGGCGAACCATCATGGAATGTCACACCTGACCGTAGTTTGAAGGTCCAGGTTAAACCGTCGGCACTGGTTTCCCAGCTGGTAGCCAAAGCGGGTTCGATCTTGAAGGTCTGGTCGTAGCGGACCAAAGGTTCGTAGATGGCTAATTTTAAGACCATATCAGCCTCCCCTGCGGTTTGCCAGGGATTCAAATCGTCAGGTATGTCAGTAAAGCCCAGGCGCAAAAGGCCCCCACGCTGGGGCTTACTGGAAGTTGCGGTGGGTTCACTAGAGGTGGGGGCAGGAGCGGTGGGGGCTGAACAACCGTTAAGAGCTAAGGTGGCCAACGATGCACCTGAGAGAGAAATAAACTGGCGACGGGTTAATTTTTGGGCCATGATACCTTTCCTTAGTAGGATAAAAGCTAACTCAATTGATCTTGCCAAGCGCCAAGAGAATTATAGCATTGTAGCAAAGATTTCAAGCTTCGTCAAAGCGGCCCGGCGGCGGGCCGCAAATTTCCCGCCACGGTTGCTCGCGCAACTTCACTTCATGTCCGGGCTTCATGCTCTTCTTCTTTCAGCAAGGGCTGAATAACATTGTATAAGGCAAATAAGGTGGTGGATTGTTGAATTAACATGGCCGTCAGCATTGGCCAACCAAACAGGTAGGCTCCAGCGATGTAGAAGGCACTGGGTGCGACTGAAATGATAAAGTTGACCTTGATATTTTTGTCATAGCCCTCAGCCAGTTCAAAGAGGTGGGCCAATTGGCTCAGATTGGCCTCCATCAGCACAATTTGCGCTGTATCAGTGGCAATGGTGGTCGCGCCGCGTAAGGAAACCGAACAGGTTGCTTTCTTCAAGGCAAGCGCATCATTGATGCCGTCGCCCACAAAACAAACTTTCTGCCCCTGGGTTTCGAGCTGCGTTACCAGATTAGCCTTAGCTTCAGGTAAAACTTGGGCATAATAGTCATCAATCCCCAACGAGGCCGCCAGATGGCGAGTCGGTTCGGGGTGATCCCCAGAGATAATCCCCAGTTTGAAGCCCCGGGCCTTCAATTGTTGAATAACGGTCTGGGCTTCAGGCCGAAGGGTGGCTTGCAATTCAAGCCCCCCCATCAAGGTCTCCTCACAAGCCACTAGAACTAAGGTATGCCCAACTTGATGACAGCGGGTCTGCGCGGCTTCTATTTCAGGGGGCAGAACAAGCCCTTCTTGGGCCAGAAAGCGTTGACTCCCGACCCGAATCGTTTGCCCCTTGAAGCTAACCTTGATCCCAAAGCCCAGTTGATAACTAGCCTCGTCCACCGGCGGCAATTCCAGGGCCTGTTCCTGGGCGGCCTGTAAAATGGCTTGGGCAAGGGGGTGGGTTTGCTTCCGTTCAGCGATGGCGGCGAATTGTAAGACCTCTTGCGGCGTAAAGCCCTGGCACGCATGAATTTGGCTGAGCTGGGGCTGCTCCAGGGTCAGGGTTCCGGTTTTATCAAAGACAAGGGTATCAACTTGGGCAAGTAATTCTAAGGACCGCCCATCTTTGATTAAGATCCCTTTCTGCGAAGCGAGGTGCAAATGGCCTAACATACTGAGCGGGTTGAGGAATAACATCCGGTAGCCAGGATAAACAAACATAACCCCTAGGGCTTGGTCTAAGCCGACGGTAGCCCAAGTAACCGCTGAAACCACCAGCACCGGGAAGCTGACTTGATCAATAAAAACCATGGCCCGGGATTGTAAGGTTGCCTTAAAATCGCTGGTCTGGTTTAAGATTTGGCCAATTTGGGCCGCCACCGTTTGAGTCCCAGTTTGGGTGGTTTCAACCTGCAACTGGCCCGCTAAAACTACCGTCGCATTGAAGACTGGATCACCAGTGGTCTTTTCAATTGGTTGGGCTTCGCCCGTCAACATGTGTTGGTCAACCGCCGCCGTACCTTGCAAAACGCGGCCATCCACGGGGATCATCTCCCCCGCTTGCACCACCAAAATACTTCCGCTTTGCACCTGCTCAAAGGGAATTTGAACCTCAACCCCATCCACCAACGAATGCACAAACCGGGGTTGTTCGCCAAATAAATTCACCAAACTGCGCTGGGAATGGTCTTCGGTTTTGGTCACAAGGTACATTACAATGCAAAAGAACCAGCTTCCAAAAGCCAATTCAAAATATAAGCCCCCAGCCAACGCACCTGCTAACAGAATAACACTTTGTACTTCAAAGTCTACTTTGTGTTGGTGAAAGAGAGCATGGTAGGCCAGGGGTAAATTTCGTAACCAAACGTAGGCCGCCGGAAGGGTGCTAAAGAGATACAATCCTGGGGTGGCGGTTAGGGCCGCGACCCCCGCCCCAGCCAAGCCACCCGTCGTAAGCAAGACATTGTTATAGCGTTTTTTCTCAAGGTCGCTTAACTCAGGGGCCGTGCCGCCGCTGAGGGTTTTTTGATGGGCCTGGCGGGAATTGGCGAAGAAGGGATCAAGGTAGCGCCTCTTAAATTTTTCAAAAGAAGCGGGTTTGGGAAGCGCGAAAGCTTTAGCCAACTTTGGGAGAGGCGAGCGCCGGGCGAGACCGTAAACCACTGCCCCCCCCAGGGCAATTTCAAGCAACATAGAATCTACCTTCGTTTGGGGCTTGCTCCGTAAAGGTAAGCCGCTGATAGCTAAAGGTTGGTTTCAAGTGGTAATGGGGCGACACTGCAACAAGTATAACTTGTTCTGGGCGTAAACGGCCTCAATATCCACGGGCCACCCCGTTTCTCCTTCCAACTGTAACGCAAGTTGGGCAACTTCGCGCATTTGTGCCTCCGTCAGGACCGCTTTTGCCCGTATGGGGCGCGGCGTTGGAACCTGCTTCACCCCAGTCGCTGCCCGAATGGTCATAACCGCTTTCGACCCTATGCTGATCTGGATGATAGCATAATCCGAAGGTCGGACAATATAAGTATCCGGGGTGGTACTCCCATCAACTAAGCTTTGCCCTAACCCCCAATTAGCATTGATCACGACCTCAGCTTGGTGATTTATCGGGTTTTGGCTAAAGGCCACCATCGCAATATCGGCTGCAAGCATAAGTTGGACTAAGACCCCGAGCTGGAGCTGATTTTGGGCCGTTTGGTGGTAAGCGTAGACTGGTTCGCCGAAAGCCGAACCCCAACATGCTAAGATAGAAGTATAAAGCAACTCTACCCCAACGATGTTAAGATAGCTTTCGTAGAGGCCAGCAAAAGAAGCGGTTTGGCTATCTTCCCCTACCGCCGAAGAGCGGACAACCACCGTCGGTTGCGCGGTTTGGGTCCTTACGGCCAATTGCTGATAAGCTTGCGCGACCTGCGCCTCCCACCCTGCGGGTAAGTGCGCGGGGCCATCGTCCGCCACCCACTGCTCAAAGGCGGCAACGGGGAGGCAAAACCCAGGGGGAATAGGGTAATGCGGAAACAAGTGATTCAATTGGGCCGCTTTCCCCCCAAGCATGGAAGGATCAGCACCTTGGCCCAACCAAATGATTTGGTCTTCTTTAAGCCTTTCCAATGGAGGGACCTTTCTTTCCAAACCTGCGGCCCAAGCTGGTCATGCCGCCAAAATTCTAATTTCGCCCGTCGTACCATTGAGTTCTACAAGCAGCCCATCGTGTAACACGGTTGTTACCATTGTGACCCCTACGACTGCTGGGATCCCCATTTCACGGGCGACAATCGCGGGGTGACTGAGCATCCCACCACTCTCCGTAATAATCCCAGCGACATGAGCAAAGAAAGGGGTCCATTGTGGGGTTGTCATCGCAGTCACAAGAATGTCCCCAGGGTTTAATTTGACCATCTCTAACATGGAATTGAGAACTTTTACAGGGCCAGTGATCATCCCAGGCGAGGCCGCGCACCCCACGAGCAGCTTGGGGTTTTCGGTGGGGCCGCCAGTTGTCATATACGGGGCATACAGAATATCGACGACAGGGTTGGGGGGAGGCGGGTCATCAGGCATGGCTCCAATAAATGGTGGAGGGGTAAGGTGCTTGAAGGAAGCCAGTTCAGCTTTACGGTGCTTGATAAGGGTTTCCTGCGAAGTAGGGTTTTCGGCCAGCTTGCGAATTTCGGCCAAGTGAAGGTAGAAAACGTCTTCCCGCTGGGTGAGACAGCCCAGAGTTTGGAGTTCGCGCCCGATGGCCAACCCCATTTGGCGGAGCTGATAGTTGGGAGCCAACTCCATCCAATAAGTGTGTTCGTCGAGCATATAGGTCGCTTTCTGGGCATTCGTCAACAAAGTCTCGAATTGCTCAATGATGGGTTGGGGATAAGCAGCTAATTCGGCCCGCACTGCGGCCAGGGCCTGCTCCCCCTGCTGGTGATTTTGGGCAAGTTCAACCTCAAAATCGCGGGCGGCGTGGGCCAGATGGGCCTTTAGGTTGAGGATTACAGGGGTTGGGTCTTCAAGCCATGAAGGTTCTCGTAAAATAAGGATAAACTCACTCTGCTTGCCATGTTGGGCAAGGTAGGCTTGTAAACCGGCAAGGATCTCTTGCCCTGCGGGGGTGTGGGGCAGCTGCTCCAGCACCTCGGCGGGGGAAGCAGTTAGGAACAGTTCATGGCTTGGGGGATGGCGGAGGATTTGGCGGCTCAAATGCCACAACAGCCGATTGCCCCTGACGGCATGGGTTTCGTGGTTGTGGAGCAGATGGTGGGGGGGAATAGCTTCATGCAACCCTAAGTCTTGATAGAACTGTTCAAATTCATGCAGGATAAGGATATCGGTAATTGCTTGGAAGCCATGAAGCTCATACATCTGATTATAGCAGTTAAGTGCTTCAGCGAGGGAGGCCAAAAGTTTAGGTAAGGGCTGATCTAGCTCACAAGCTTCCATTACCGTCAAATGAGCTTTGAACTTAGCTTTCCAAGCTTCTTCCCAAGCCTCGAAGGAGGCCTCTTTGGGCAAGCCTTGGGTCACATGCTGCTTGATGCGCGGCTCGATTTTCGCCGTTTTCAAGGTCTCGAACTCGGTTGGGGTGAGCGCTGGGGTGTTGAAAAGACTCTCATAGTAATAGCCATTGAAAAAGCGTACCTTATATTGCCCGATTTTAAAATACTTGTAGGCCTCACAAAAGCCTTTTGCAACGGCTTCTGTGACAAAATCCTGTTCGATTGGCGCGAATGGTTTGGGCACATAGCCACCGTAGAAAGCCCACAACTGCTGTGCGTCCGCTGGGTCTTGCCAGTGAAGGGGGAAATCCGTCGCTTCGGGAGTGGCCTCGGTTGAATTGGTCATTATGGTTCCTCCAAAGTTCTTAGATTCAGGGCAAGGAAAGAGGAAGGCGATAAAGGGAGTTGAAGGTCGGGGCCTTTTGGCTGGCCTATCCTGAACCTTGGCCGCCAGAAACTAGCGGTTGGGCTTTTTCACCTTCCAGAAGGTGGCCTTCAATTTGCGACAAGGGTTTCCAAGCAGGTTGCATGGCGACCCACAATGCGCCGATCAAGCCAAATTTGTTGATGATGACGATGTGGATCAACCCAAAGTTGAGGAAGAAAACACTGGCCATCCCCACGACCATTGGGGTCAAAGTAACTTTGAACATAAGGTTAATATTGTCATAGAAACTTTGGGCGATGCTAAACAAGGCTGGGAGTTGGGTTAAAGACCCATCCATGAGGACAATTTGGGCCGTATCCGTCGCCACCGTTGAGGCTCCGCGCAAAGAGACCGAAACTTGGGCCTTCCGCAAAGCAATGGAATCGTTAATCCCATCACCAATGTAACAGATAGATTTGCCTTCGCGTTGTAATTGCTCAATCAATTCCGCTTTCTGCTGGGGTAAAGTTTCGGCAAAATAGTGTTCAATCCCCAAATTCTGAGCTAATTGGCGGGTAGGGGTTTCGTTATCGCCAGAAATGATATACATGAACTTAATTTGGGGCAATTGCCGCAACTACTGAATCACCTGGCGGGCTTCGGGGCGTAAGGCCGCTGCCAGTTCAAGCCCCCCCACAAGCGTTTGGTCAACGGCCACAAGGATCAAACTATGTGCTTGCTGGCTACATTGCTCAACTTGCTGCCGAACCTCGGCTGAAATGGGCAGCCCTT
>DCSM01000143.1:8552-8921 GCA_002325605.1 Chloroflexaceae bacterium UBA1466 | reverse complement strand
AAATGAGGGCATCTTCATAGCCCAGAAAAATCATTCTAAGTCAAATACTTCGCCTGAAGATTTAACTAATTGCCATTTTCCTGGCTTCCCTATGGGCGTAACAATGTTGATCATCGCAACCAAATGCTCTGCGGCCCAGGTTTCGGGATAAAGAGCGTTGTTATTGGGATAATTTTTATCCCAATCCAGATATTCCGCAAACTGAGCATCGTCATCGAAAATCCGAAACCGAGTTGCAGGGCTTTGCTTATGCAACTTTTGCGCCAAAGCCAGTAAACTTTGAGCATCTATTCCAGGCTTTACCAGCAAATTACGCCAAGTTTGGCCATTTTTCTCATAGCTTCCCAACTCTTTAACCACCTCTGGAAG
>DCSM01000143.1:2253-8391 GCA_002325605.1 Chloroflexaceae bacterium UBA1466 | reverse complement strand
TTGCTGAACGGAGCCTGAGCTTGCCGAAGGCTGCTGAAGCATTGGCGTAGAGGTTGGGGTCCCTAATGGCATTGTGCGCGTCAAAGAGCGGGTGGTGGTCAAAATGCGGGTGGTGGTCAAAGGTCGAGTCGTGGTCGAGGTCAAAGCTCGTGTGGTGGTCAAAGCTCGCGTGGGGGAAAGCGGAGGCGTTGCGGTAAGCGCTTGAGTTGCCGTGATCGCCGTGGCTGGCGCAGGCTCTGGCGTTGGCAAGTCAGCAGGCAAGAAGGTCAAAGTCGTTTCGCCTGCCCCTTTGACCAAGGCGGGGATTCCCTGCTCCGCACCCTGGATCTTCCCTCTGCTATTTTTGGCCAAATCCCAAAACCAAAGACTCGCGGGGCTATGAGGTGCAACAAGCGTGGGCCCTCGCGTCCCAGGCTGGGCGCGTGTCGCCAGCACATAAGCTAAACCCTGCTCTGTCGCCACGACTTC
Organism: Chloroflexaceae bacterium UBA1466; assembly: GCA_002325605.1. Taxonomy (GTDB): domain Bacteria; phylum Chloroflexota; class Chloroflexia; order Chloroflexales; family Chloroflexaceae; genus UBA1466. The sequence continues at coordinate 7,923 of DCSM01000143.1, read as the reverse complement.
GCCCAAAGCCCCCAGATTGGCTCCTGTCGCCAAAAGGCGCGGTTCTTTCCCATCTTTGCTGCGCCGATAAAGAGCGTAATCGTCAACGAGCGTACTGGTACACGCTGTCGTAAGGTAGATTAGGGAGCCATCTTTTTGCCAAGCGAGGGGGCGCGTCCAATAGCCCTTTTTGAGCGTATTTTTCTTGTAATCCTCTTTGAACCCCGTTTTGTCCAGTTCCAAAAGCAGCAAGTCAGCCCCTTTGTTTGCGCCGCGCAAAGCTTCCACCGCGACCATCTTTCCATCAGGTGAAACAGAAGGTCGGGTCAAAGCTTCATACTCTTCGCTCGTGACCAAATTTGCCCCGACATCAATTTCTAAGCCTGTGTCAGGCGCTCGCAGCAGCAAAGTCTTCCGGCCATCTTGGGCTTCGGCAGCATAAAGGAGACTCCCGTTTGCCAACCATTGCGGCTGCGAGCGATTCCAAGCATCGCGGCCAGCTAAGAAGCGGACCGCGCTTTTGTCAACAGGCGGTTGCTGAACGGAGCCTGAGCTTGCCGAAGGCTTGGTCGTGCTAAGGGCCACGGTAGAACTAAGGGCAGCGGTATTACTCAAAGCGCTAGTCGCAGTAGCATTCTTGGGCGCAGCAGTGGCTTTCTTGGGCGGCGTAGCGTGGGCTTCTAGCCTGCGGCCCAGGCTGACCATCCAAATCGTTTGCTGGAGCGGCAAAAGCTCACTTTCAACTACCCCAAAAGCAAGCATTGAATCATCAGGGCTGAAGGACGGTTCCGCGCAGGAGATTCCCGCTGTGGCAACTTGGCGCTCCTCTTTCCCATCAGCCTTCATTACCCATAAGGTGCTAGGAAGAGCCCCTGTATGTTCGGTTGGATCAACGCCTGGATTTTGGGTGCGACAGAAGGCCAGCATTTGCCCATCATTGCTGACCGCTAAGGCTGTTTCGTCGGCCAAGGTCTGGGTCAAGCTGATCGCGCCTGAAGCATCTAGCCGCCAAATATCGCCCTCGCGGAGGAAGAAAAGCGGTGGGGCTTGCACCTTGTTACTGCCCAAAGGTACAGCCAACGGATTACTTGCGGGGAGGATAGTCGTAGCACGCGCAACATCTATGACCAAGCGCACCGTCCCTGGCGAGACCGATTCAAGCTCTAAGTGATAGAGGGCCGGGTGCGAAAGGCCGAGGACGAGCGTTGCCCCATGATTGGCGTGAGGGTCAAAGCTGATTTTGAGGCTTTGGATGACCTTCGTGGTTGTGAAAGTTTGCACCACCCTGACAGGTGAATTATAGAAATCCTCATCGTGGAGCCAAGTTGGCAGCTTTACTTGGAGTACGTACTTGCCAGGAGCCACTGGCTCCCGGTTCAAAAGGCGAAAATCTCGTTCATTGACACAATCGGCAAGAGCTTGCAGAAGTGGGGCATCTGGCTTCCGTTCAAAATCGAGGGTCAAACGCTCGTAGGCTGGAAAACCTACGGCTTGCGTGGTATAAAGGTGGCCTGAAAAACGCTCTTGCCCATCCCCGCCAGCGGTCTGGGTACAAAAACTAAAGTCTTTGAAGGCGGGGTTAGGCGTAGCAGTTGGGGGCAAAGGGGTCGGGGCGGTTGCTGAACTTGTTGAAGCAGGGGAGATCGGGGTCGACACAACAGGGCCAGAAGTTGGCGAATTGGGCAGCACGGTTGCAGACGGTGACTGAACTTGCTGAAGTCCCGAAGCAGGACGAACCGAAGGTTTACTGGCCGCAACCGTGAGTTGGTTGACAATGCGCTCATCTTGGCTTACCGAGCTTTGACTACAACCTCCGAGAGCCAGAAAGAGCCAAAGCCAAGGAGTCCACCAAAAGCGGCGAAAGGCAAATGAGTTCATGCTTTGTCCTGAAGCGCACTGCTGAAGTAGTACAGGCATCCTGCCTCTATCTCTCTTAGGTTTCATTTTCGGGCAGGTCGGTTGCTGAACTTGTTGAAGCATTGGGAAGCGGCAACTCGGTCCCAAAAAACGTGGTCAAATCCTCCATGGGTTGAAGATTTTGAATCCAACCATGACGGATTGCATAAACGACGGCCTGAGTCCGGTCATTTACCGCCAGGCGGCGGAGAATTGACGAAACATGGTTTTTCACGGTTTGGTTGCTAATCTTCAGGAAGACCCCAATCTCTTTGTTGCTGTGCCCTGTGGCAATTAGGTTAATCACTTCTAATTCACGGGAGGAAAGGGGTGAATAGATTGGCAAAGTCTGCTCATCCGCCACCATTTGGCGAAAAGCATCCAAAACTTGAGTGGCTACGGCAGGCAAGGTCAGCATTAAATCATTGATTGGATACTTCCCTTCCCGCACCTCCTGAAGGGTCAGGCGAAGCTCATCCCAAGAAGTATTCTGAGGCAAGAAGGCGGCGGCTCCCGCTCGGATGGCCTTGACCACACATGAACTATCATCTGAAGGGCCAAGCACAATGATTTTTAACTGGGCATGAGAACGCTTAATGGTTCGCGCTACTTCTAGCCCGCTTATCCCTGGAAGGTCAACCTCAACCACCATTATCTCAGGGACAATACTCTCAACCAACTTAATGGCTTGTTGCCCATGGCTGGCTTCACCAACCAATTGAAAATCGGGTAAACAAGCCAAATTATGGCGCAAACCTTCGCGGAAGATAGCATGGCCATGAACCAAAATAATAGAGGTTTGTGATCTGCTCCCAACCATGCGCTTTTAGCCTAGAATCTTCGCGGCGGTTTGGGCGGGCTACCAGCTAAGGGAGGATTGGGCACGGTAGCAGCTCCAGCCCCAAGGGCTTGCAAGACCTTCTCGATGGTACTTCGGAATTGGGCCAGCCCTGTTGCGCCAGGAATGTTGGCCAGCAACTGGCCCCCCGCAAAAAAGAGTAACGTGGGAATACTTTGCACCCGTAGAGCTTGAGCAATCCCTTTTTCTGCATCGGTGTTGATTTTGCAAAATTTGACCTTCCCCGCATATTCCTGGGCCACTTGGGCAAAAATAGGGGCAAAGGTCTTGCACGGGGCACATGAAGGGGCCCAAAGGTCAACAACTACAGGCAGTTGGGCTTGGAGAACCTCTTGCTCAAAATTAGCCATTGTAACGTCCACCGTTCCTTGCTGTTGTTTTTGAGCGATTTCTTCCTTTAGCCGTTTGCGTTCAGCGTTGATTTCCTCAGCCGTCAGCGTGCCCAGTAATTCAGCTTCCAGCAACTTTACTTCAGCGAGGGTTGCCGCAAAGCGTAAGGCGCTGGGATCACAGAAGTTGGTACAAATTCCCTTACAATCCCCACACAAAGCAGGATCCAAAGTTGCCGCTTTGGTTGGCTGGCTGAGATCGAAATGCAAGACCTTTGGCGGACAAACTTTCGCGGGGTAACAAGGTGTCGCACAAGGACAGCGGGTTAGATCAACAACTACGGGCATTACAGGTCTATCTTTCTTAGCCTTGAAGTCGAACCACGGGCGGCCTTCCTGCGGAAGGAGCTAGTTTAGCTCTCTTAGGGCGCATTTTAACACACCCGTGGAGATACTTCAAGGTCTAATCGGCTTGAGAAGAACTAAAGTTTGACTAGCCTTAGCTGCGAATGGACATCGGCATCACGATTTGGAGCAGATTGCTGTTGCCCACAGGTTTGAAAACTACAGGGCTTTGCGCGGTCTGCGCTTCAATGGCTACTTGGGCGGTGCGAATCGCATTCAAAGCATCGGTTAAATATTTCACATTGGTCGCCACTTGGCCCCCTTCACCATGCACGATGCCGTCAACTTCGCCGGTATTATCGCCTAATTCAGCAGCATTTGCACTGATAACTAGCTTTCCAGGGGAAACATCATCGCCAGGATGGGAAACCAATTTGACGATATTCTGGCTAATGTTCGCAAACAACGCCGCCAATTTAACCGCTTTCAGCAATTCGCTCGTTTCCATTAAGGACCGGGTGGTATATTCGGTTGGGATAATCCGCTCAAAGTCTGGGAATTTACCATCAATCAATTGGCTGACCAATTCGATCATATCCGTATGGAAGAGAACTTGATTGCCATTCTCGGTGACGGTAATCTCAACATCTTCTTCGGCTGTGCCAATAATGCGGGCTAATTCAGCGAAAGCCTTTGCAGGGATAATATACTCAAGCACCGCAGCTTTAGGCGCAATATTTTCAGCCTCGTTCTCATCGTTCTCATCATTCTCATCGTTTTCGTCAGCTTCCAAATCTGTATCTGAGGTTTCATTTGCCTCATCAGCTGCAATTTGGGGCAGATTAACGCTGCCCAAAGGCAGGTTGAGCTTGCGAACCGCCAACCGAAAGCCGTCGGCGGCAGCGAGCGTAACAAGATCGCCCTCACCCTCTTCTTCGGAGCCAAGTTCAGGGCGCAGGAGAACTCCCGTCAGCACGGGGCGCGACTCGTCAACCGCCGCCGCAAAGGCAACTTGGTCAATCGCTTCGCGGAGCATATCAGGTGGAATCTTGACGAGCGGTTCTTGTTCGGTAATTGTAGGAATCGGCGGAAAATCTTCAGCCGTAATGCCTTTGAGATTGGTCGTAAAGCGGCCACATTCAACTTTGAGGGTTTGAGTTGTTTGGTCGACGGTCAAAGTTAGTTTTTCGGCGGGCAAATTGCTGATAACATCGCTAAAGAGTTTGGCTGGTAAGGTGATTCCGCCTTCGACCTCGACGCGGGCCCCAATCCAGCACGTAATCCCAATTTCCAAATCAGTCGCGGCCAGCTTGATGCGGCCATTATCTGTGACCAGCAAGACATTCAGGAGAATAGGTAAAGGGCTTTTCGTGGCCACGGCGTGACTCACGGTGGCCAAACCTTTTTTTAAACTCTCTTGTTGGCAGGTAAGTTTCATTCTTTTCCTTAAAAACTAAAAATGCCGCGATTGCTTCTGCAAAGCCAGAAAGTGCAAGAATGCGGCAACGAACTCAGGCCTGGGAAATCCTTAGCCAAGTATAGCCAGGGTGTTATTCTAACATATTTGGGGAGGAGTGTCCAACAGCCAATAAGCCAAAAGGGTAAATAAGGACAAAAGTGATAGTGATTCTGAGGTAAATTTGCTTCAAAGGCGACTCAGAAGTATAATAGGCAAAATGTAGTAATATGCGAAGGTCTTACTCTAAAGATCTTCGTAGGTAAGGCTCTTTCAATGTCTTTAGGCCAAAAAATAGGTCGGCTGCGCCAAGAACGTGGGTTGACGCTTCAAGAGGTTTCGGATGGCTCTGGGCTGACTCCTTCGTTTCTTAGCCGCCTGGAACGCGATAAAGTCAACATTTCAGTTTCTAATTTACGGAAACTGGCCCTTTTCTTCAATGTGCAGATGATTCACTTCTTTGAAGGGGAAGATAATCAGCAAGTTGGGCAAGTGGTGCGGGCCAATGAGCGGGTCAAGCTCAGTTTGGAGGACTCGCCCGTGCAAGTTTATGCGCTGCTGCCAGCGAGTGGGGGCATCGAAATGCGGCAAATTGAGGCCCAACCAGGCAGTGGGCAGCAAGGTTTTGCGGGTGAGGGCAGCCAAGTCCTTTATCTCTTAAAAGGTTCGCTGCGGTATCAAATCGGCGAAGAGGAATATCTCCTTAAAACGGGGGATGTCCTTTCTTATCACGAGGATTTGGCTTATAACTGGACAAACGTTGGTGAAAATACAGCAATTATTTTGACCATAAATCTGCGTTGTCC
>DCSM01000143.1:0-2062 GCA_002325605.1 Chloroflexaceae bacterium UBA1466 | reverse complement strand
TTTCTGGTCACGATTGGCTTGCTGCTTGTAGATGCTTTCGCGGCTCTTCAGCCCTTTGTCATCGGGCTAGTCTTTGCCTACGTTTTACTCCCTGTAGTCAATTATCTTCATCGCTACTTCCCGCGTTGGGTCTCTATTACAATGGTCTATGTGGCTTCTTTCCTCCTCATTTTGACACTTTTTGCCTACGTTATTCCAATTCTTTTAGATCAAACAGGCCAATTGCTACGCAGCACCCCTACGGTGGAAGAGCTTGAAGGCCAAGCAAAGTATCTTTTCGCTGAATATCAACGCACCGTCCCGCTTGAAGTGCGAGAGCCAATCAATAGCTGGGCCAGCGATTCGCTCAAAACGCTTCAAACTAACTTCACAGCCTACATGCAAGGGCTGGGGAAATTTCTTTTCTCCAGTGCGCTGCAAGTGATCAGTACTGTTTCGTCGGTTTTAGGTTTTCTAATTATCCCTATCTGGATCTTTTTTGTCTTGAATGATCAAAGATCCGCGCTTCTTTTCATTGACCACGTTGTGCCCAGAACAATTCGAGTCGATTTTTGGGCCATCATCCGCATCATAGATCGGATTTTAATTAACTATGTGCGCGGTCAAGTGATTTTAGGCATTACGGTGGGGATTGGAGTAGGCTTAGGCTTATCACTTTTGCGTCTTGCGGGGATTGATGTCAAATATGTTTTTCTGCTGGCGTTCATTGCGGGGCTGACAGAGCTTGTTCCTGTGGTGGGCCCATTGATTGGCGCGATTCCCGCAGTCGTTTTAAGTCTGCTAGATTCCCCCATCACGGGGTTAGCAGTTGCGCTGCTCTATCTTTTAGTTCAAGTTGTCGAAAATAACTTTCTTGTGCCTCGAATCATTGGCGAAAGTTTAGGTTTACATCCAGCCCTGTTCATCGTTTTGTTAGTGATTGGGGGCGAAGCCTTTGGGATTGTAGGGATGATCTTGACGGCTCCTGTATCGGCCATTGTCCGCGACATCTTTATCTACCTTCACGGGCGGTTGAGCGAACCACCATGGCCTGCGGGGCTTTTGCCAGGGGAAAGCGAAGAAAAAGATCTCAGGCCCCAAAAAGCTACGTAGCGGCTGGGGTTTCAAAGATGTGTAAGAGGGTCTGAACGGCTGTTGTGGCGGGCAAAGTGCCTGCGACAACAGCTTTTTCAATCTCTGGCAGACTTTTTAACACGCCAGGATGTTGAAAGAAAAGCTGACGCAGATGCTCTACAATCATCGCGTAGACCCAATCCTTGACCTGCTCCCTTCGTCGCCGTTCAAAAGCGCCAGATTGCATTGTTTTCTGGCGGAAATCCTCAATAATCTGCCAGATTTCAGCAATTCCCTCGCCTGTAACGGCTGAACAACTATAGGCTTGGGAAATCCAACCTTCAGTCGCAGGAGCAAGATAGTGCAAAGCCCGATTGTATTCGGCTTTAGCGGCAAAAGCGTGGGCTTTATTATCACCATCTGTCTTCGTGATGAGGATTGAATCGCACAATTCGGTAATGCCCTTCTTGATTCCTTGCAATTCATCGCCTGCGGTAGCCAGCATTAAGAGCAAAAAGAAGTCAACCATGGAGCGAACCGTCGTTTCGCTCTGCCCAACCCCCACGGTTTCAATCAACAAAACATCAAACCCCGCCGCTTCGCAGACCAACATCGTTTCCCGACTTTTGCGGGCCACGCCCCCCAAAGTTCCGCCAGCGGGCGAAGGGCGAATAAAAGCCTTTGGCTCCCGCGAAAGCAATTCCATCCGTGTTTTATCGCCCAGAATGCTGCCTTTACTCACGCTGCTACTCGGATCAACCGCTAGAACCGCAACCTTATGGCCCTGTTGACAGAGAAAAAGCCCAAATGCCTCGATAAATGTACTTTTCCCCACGCCTGGCACACCTGTAATCCCAATCCGAATTGATTTCCCTGTGTGGGGCAACAATTGCCGCAAGACTTCCTGCGCGATCTCAATGTGATTCAGCACATCACTCTCGACAAGCGTGATTGCACGGCCCAAAATCGTGCGATCTTGGGCTAAAACGCCTTGCACATAATCGTCAAT
>DCSM01000111.1 GCA_002325605.1 Chloroflexaceae bacterium UBA1466 | reverse complement strand
ATCGTCTACGTGCGACGGCCAGGTGACGCACATACTTTTGCGGCCATTCAGGGGAAACTGAAGTTAGTGCAACGCAAGGATAGTCTAAAGCTCTTTGACCTTGCGGCTGATCCTGATGAGAAAAATGACCTACTAGGGAAAGAAGAGGCTCCCCTCTTACAAGCCGCATTGAAGCAGTATGAGAGCCGAATGAAGGCCGTGCGGGAAGGGGAAGCTATTTTGCAAGCCCCCGCTTTAAGTCAGCCTTAGAGCTATGAACAAAGGCAATGAAGCATCCAGAACAAGGGACAAAAACAGGAAAGCTCTAAAGCCTGGTAATCCTGTAAGGGTTAGGGTACAGCGGAGTCTTTAAAGCCATTGAATCCTTGTTCCCGGAGCGGTTGACGGAGGACAGGCCAGCTGCCTAGCCTCCGCTACCTGCTGCCCGCAAAGGGGTGGATGGCAGATCGTAAAAAGATGTTTATTTGCCAAGGTCGGGGGTAGCTTGGTTTCTTTTGGAATTCCAGCCCAATGGTGATCTTGCGATCTGGGTTAAGTTGCAAAAAAGCGGGATTGCAGTAGAATCCCACTACAAGGTTAAGGAAGATAAGGCGTTTCTTTATGAGGTTTGAATGGAATATCCGCCTCACACGCGCTACTATTTAGGGTTCAATTTGGTTGCGGGAGTTGGGGCGGTGCGGTTGGCCCGCCTGCTTGAGCAATGTGGGTCGGTGGAGGCCGCTTGGCACGCCAGCCCCACCGCAATGGCTAAAGCGGGCTTGGATGCCAAAACCACCGCCGCGCTGCTCAAAGCCCAGCGCACCCTCGACTTAGAGGCCAAGTTGGAGCAGTTTTCTAAAGCGGGGATTGAACTCATCACGCTCGAAGATGCCACTTATCCGCGCCTGTTAGCCCAAATTCCCAATCCGCCCCCGCTTTTCTACTTGCGTGGCACGCTCAGTCCCGTTGACGAATGGGCCGTAGCAGTGGTGGGAACCCGCTCCCCAACTAGTTATGGCAAGGAGGCCACGCGCCAAATTGTCAGGGGTTTAGCGAGGCAAGGGGTTACGATAGTGAGTGGTTTAGCAATGGGGATCGATTCCGTAGCCCATGAGGCAGCCCTTGAAGCAGAGGGACGCACGATAGCGGTCTTAGGTAGTGGGGTTGACGTGATTTACCCTGAAAGAAACGAACAACTTGCAACTGAAATCATTGAAAACGGGGCCTTAATCAGCGAATATGCTCCAGAGACACGCCCAAACACGTTTAACTTTCCGCCTCGAAACCGCATTATTAGTGGTTTGTCGCTGGCAACCTTAGTGATTGAAGGCGGAATCAAGAGCGGAGCTTTGATTACATCTAATTTTGCCGCTGACCATGGCCGCGATGTCTTTGCTGTTCCTGGCTCAATCTTTAGCAAAATTAGCGAAGGCCCAAACAACTTAATTCGCAATGGGGCTGGGCTAGTAACGAGGGCTGAAGATATTTTGCAGGCCTTAAACATGCTGACAGTCTCTACGCAACAGGAGGTTTCACTGGCCATGCCCGATGACCCAACTGAAGCTAAACTTCTAACCTATCTTTCCCGTGAGCCACAGCACGCGGACCTCATCTGTCGTGCATCTGGTCTAGCGACTTCGCTAGTTTTATCTACGCTGGGGATGTTAGAATTGAAAGGCTATATTCGGCAAGTCGGGAATATGGAATATGTCCGTTCACGCTAAAGCAAAAGCCTGCTAGGCCTCGCGGCAAAGTCAGGCTTTCGCGCTATTTTTGCTTGTTTTAGAAGATTGGTAAGTACTGATCTATTTCCCATTGCGAAACGTGTTGCCGATAATTATTCCATTCTTGGACTTTGGCATCCAAAAACCGTTCATAGATATGAGGCCCCAGCGCATTTTGCACGACCTCATCCTCTTGTAACGCCTCTAAAGCTGCCCCCAACGAGGTTGGCAACGTTACCAAGCCCAAGGCCCGCGGATCAACGTGGAATAAATCCTCTTCCACGGCTTCTCCAAGCGGCAACTGGCGTTTCATGCCGTCAAGCCCCGCCGCCAACATCACCGCCAACGCGAGATAAGGGTTACAAGAAGGGTCGGGACAGCGCAACTCAACCCGTGCCGTTTGGGGCAATCCCGCACTGGTTCGCGGAACTCGCACCAGCGCCGAGCGATTTGTGCGCCCCCAACTCAGGTAAATAGGCGCTTCGAAGCCTGGCACTAACCGCTTGTAGGAATTGACCAAGGGAGCCAAAATCGCGCACATCGCTCGTGAATGCGCTAACAAACCTGCAATAAACTGCCGTGCTTGCTTGGAAAGGTCATAAGGGTCTTGCGGATCATAGAAAATATTTCTGCCTGTTGTTATATCTGTTAGATTTTGATGAATATGCATCCCGTTTCCATTGATTCCAGCCATCGGCTTAGGCATAAAAGAAGCATATAAATCATTGAGTTGAGCAATAGCCTTGAGAACTACCCGACAATTCACCATATTATCTGCGGCTTGTAACGCTTCGCTATAGCGCAAATCTATTTCGTGCTGGCCGTTAGCGACTTCATGATGACTCGCCTCGACATCAATGCCAAACTCCTGTAAAGCCTTGACCATTTGCCGTCGCACGTGCGTAGCTTGGTCAGAAGAGAGATCAAAATAGCTGGCTTCGTCATGGGGGATAGGTGCAATCCGTTTATTAGGGCCATATTTGAAAAGAAAAAACTCCAATTCAGGCCCTACTTGATAGACATAGCCCATTTCGGCTGCTTGATCTAACATTTTCGCTAAGACATAGCGCGGATCACCTGCAAATGGCCGACCATCTGGCGTATAAACACTACAAATGATGCGGGCCAACGACACTCCAGGCCCTTGATCCCATGGAATCTGGCGAAAAGTGCTGAGATCAGGCACTAAATACATATCGCTTTCCGCGACACGGGCAAACCCTTCAATTGAAGAGCCATCAAACCAAATTCCATATTTAATGGCATCTTCCAATTCTCGCGCTGGAATAGTTACATTTTTGACAATTCCTAAAATATCAATAAATTGCAAATTGATAAATTCAACCTGCTTCTCGACGACTTGCCTTAACACTTCTGCTTTGCGATCCTCATTCATACAGTTTCCTATTGTCTTTGTGCTATGCCCTTTCCTTAGAAAGACATAACTTGAGCGTTTGACTATTTTCCCTCTGCTCAATCACCTTTGTCTAAGCTGTTAGAGCTACAAAGCATCTCTTTTCAGGAGGCTTTTCTTTAGTTTTGGTTCCCTTCTGCGGCCCCTCAATCCAAGAGTCGTTTGAAGGAAAAGGAGTCTTTCAGAGTCGCCAACAAAGATTTTTTATTATACACGATAATGCGTCCTTAGAAAACATCAAATCCCAGGCAAGCAACCTTTCTTCCTTGTGCAAAAGGCCCAAATCTTTGCCCCAGTTTATGGACTAATTGTGTATAAGCACCTAATTTGACAAAATTTTTAGGGCCAGCTATAATGCTTTAGAGATTAAGCAACATTCCAAACAGGAAGAAAGACTCTTTTTTGAAAGTAAAAGTTCCTTTGGCCACAAAGAGATTAAAAACATGCCCTTTTTTCCTAAGTGTAGCTTAATAAGATATAGGAAGGTAATTTACCATGCCTGCATTTGAAACGAAACTCCGCCCTTCTTTTGACCTAACACTCGAAATACCTCGCCCGCGTAAGTTTACTTCGGGCTATATGGAAGTTATGCGGAAAACAGCCAAAGAAATTACCCATTTTCGGGCTATAGAACCCCTCTTGAAGTATGTGGTCAATGCGCTTCAGCACGATTTTCATTTCTACATCGCCAGTGTTTTCTACTATGATCAAGAGCGGCAAGTTGCAATTTTATTAGCTCAAAAAGGACAGAGCAATTATCCCCCGCCCATTGGGTTTTTGCAACCAATTGAATGTGGTTTTGTAGGGCGCACGCTCCGTGAAGGGGTAACTTTGTTGGTTAATGAGGTAGATCAAGCTCCAGAATACGTTTCGCCTGAAGGCTATTGGGCCGCAGGCTCAGAGTTATGTGTTCCAATTCAAGCAAAAGACAAACTCTGGGGGGTTCTCAATGTTGAAAGTGCTGAAATTGAAGCCTTTACCTATCAAGATCAATTAGCTTTAGAATTCATTGCGAATCAGCTAGGGAACACAATCTATAATCTTGAATCTCAGCAACAATAACCACGAATGCGTTGCACGAATGCGTTGAAGGTAGCGTCACGTTAATTCTCAAAATTAAGGCTCCCCTAGGTTTAGAAAACTTAGGGGAGCCTTTTGAGCTTCTTTAAACCAATTTCGTAGTTTTAGAATGGGCTAAAGCCCAAAATAACCACAAGCTCAAAGCGAGGTCGGGGACAAAATAGAAGTTGTCCACCAGGCCGTGCAAAAGCGCAGCCGTCATTGCGGCAGCAAGGCCTATTTGGAAAAATGATGCTTTAGCAGGCAGGACAAGCCGATAAAAGCGCAAAATTAGCCAGCTAAACACGCCTAAACCTAAGATTCCGAGCCTTAACCAAAGATCTAAGATCAAATTGTGGGGATGAGAAGTAAATTGTTCGTTTGTGCCAAGCAAGCTTGGGTCAATATAACGCGAATAAGTGAGCAGAAACTGATCGAGACCAATGCCCAAAAGAGGGTGATCTTTAAGCATTAGAAGCGCTGAAAACCAAGTTTTCAAGCGAATCCCACTACTTTCGCCCATTGGATTCAGTCGTTCTACGCTCAATGCTGCTACAATGATAATTCCCAAAAGCCCTAACACGCTTATTAAAAACTTAGGCTTGCGAATTTGTTGCCTAAAAGCGGTAAAGAGGTGAAAGCGAAAATGCAAAATGAGTAGTAAGGCCCCCAAAGCCCCAAACCATGCCCCTTTAGAGAAGGAAACGATTAAGCCGCCAAGGCTCAAAATCGCGCAGATACTATAGAAAAATTGAGTTTTCACTTTGCGTTTAGCTGCTGAATCGAAGGCCAAAGCTAAAGCCAGCGGCCAGACACGCCCCATTGCCAAACCGAAATTGTTAGGATGCCCATAGAGACTGCTCACGCGCTTTACGCCCTCCACAAAAATCCGATCCCCGCTAAAACCTACTTTTGTCGCTATTAAAGGGACAAGGTTTAGCCCCAGAAATTGTAAGATTCCGACAAGCCCAACGAAAGCCCCAGCGATTACAAAGGCTATTCCCGCTGCAAAGATAGGTTTTTCGTCGTTTTTGGCTTGCCTTTCGTAAAAATGCAATAAGCCATAAAAGAGCAAAGGTTCAAAAATCAACCAGCGCCACTCCCGTAAGGCGGGCCCTTTTTCTGCCGCAATTAGCACGCCGAGCGTTCCTGCAAAGAGCAATAAACCATAAGGAATCAAGGATAGAAAAGTTCTCTTGAGCGTTGAACGTTGAATTTTTAGCGAAGGCAAATGAAAAACCAGCCAATGAAGTAGAGTTGCGAAAGCTACAAGACTTAAAACTACTTCTTGAAGGGGGAATTTGAGACCTTCAGCGCGAGTAACAAAGCGATCATCCCAGATTCCTTTGGGCATAAAGAAGAAAGGCGCAGTAAGTGGCACAAAAAGAAGCGCAAGCTCAGGCCGCAGCATGGCCAAACCACCAAAAATCGCTAATCCCAGCAGCGTAATTGGTACTTCGGGCGTTACCCGATAGAAAATCACTAAGCCGATAAGCATTCCTAGAAGAATGCTCCAGCTTGGGCTACGTTTTAGCAGGCTATCAAGGCTTTCAAAGAGGATTTGCGTTGTCGCAGCTCCGCTTAAAAGCAATAAGCTGATGATCAGAGCCATTGCCAGCGGACAAAGCCAGGGAAAAGGTGGATTGCGGGCAATGCTAAAGCGTTTAGCGGTAAAACTAGCGGACGCAGATAGTTCTAAAGTATGTAGACCATCTTGAAGCTGGGGTGTAGTAAGTAGCTTCTCACCATTTTTCAGACTTCCACGCTCCGCAATCACCTCTTTACCATCAAGCACGACACTTTTAAGCGAATCAAAAGCCTCTGAATCACCAATCATTGTTGCTTTTTGGCCAACGAAACGCAATTTGAAACCATTTGCAATCTTCTCTACCGCAGGATGTTGCCAAGAATGAATACCCACGCCTGCTGCTGTTGGTTGACTCAGATAAGTTTGAAGTTGCGTATAAGCGGGCAACAATGTCCAGTCTCGCTTAACGATTGCAAAGTAAGGCGTTGGATCAGCAAGATTCGGTTCAAGAAAACCACCGTAGCGCAACATCCAAACGTTCAAAACCCCAACGGAGGGCCACTCTTGTTTTGCTCGCTCAATTTGGGCAATTAAAAATTGAGCCTTTTCCTGCTCATTGACAGGTTTTCCCCAAGTCAAACGGCGGGCAAGCGGGATACTTTCAGGCGCACTGTTCCAACCGAATTCGCCAATCCAAATTGCTTTTTTATCGCCATGAAGTTCCATTACTTCCCGCAATAAAACTAAGCGACTTACATCAGCACGAGTATCTAAAGGGCGTAACCAGTACCAATTATCAAAAGGCCGCAAACGAATATAGCGATGTTCGCTGGGGGGCTGCCCTAAACCGTAGGCTTGCGCCGACATAATATCAAAATATGCACCTCCACCAGCTTTATAAACCTGATCAAGATATTCCAATTCAGTCATTGGGGCGCGTTTATCTAAGCCATCAACGGGAGCAAGGCTGGGAAAGAGGATAACTGCCGCAGGATTCGCTTCTTTCGCCGCGAGATAGCCCATTTTCAGAAGCTTTACAAAATCTTCAGGCCGAGGCTCATCCCAATTCCATTCATTCGCTAGATTTGGCTCATTCCAAAGCTGGAAAAAACGTACTTTTCCTTGATACCGAGCGACAACTAATTTTACAAACCCCGCATAATTATTAAAATCATCAGGTGGGCCAGTCGAATTACCATCTTCCAACAGACCTTTTTGAAAATTCGGCGAGTTCAGGGCCACAGGTCGCGCCCAAGCAGGTGGCCGATCCAACCGCATTATCAATTCCAGCCCAAAGTTATTAGCCGTTTTGACGATTCGATCATACTTTTCCCAAGCTGAAATTCCTTCAGGATGCATGGCTGTCAAATGTCTGCGATCCCAAAAATCATTTTTGCCTGCGATTTCTAAATCCTCCCAGGGAACTTGCATCCTAACATACTTTGCGCCCAATTCTTTGACTAATTTAAGCGTTTTCGTTACAACTTCCATTTCAGGCTCAAGATGCAAATTGTAGAGATTGACCCCAACTTGTGGGCCATCAGTCCAGGGAATCGGCGTGCTTTCCAGAGAAGGGGTGAAGGTAATTCCTCGATTTAGCGCATTATCCTGCCAGATAAGTAGCCCCAAAAGAAGCAGCAGCAGCGAATCGAGCCAAAGAAGCAGAAATAAGTGGTACAAGGGTTTTTGCGGCCAGGGAAATTTAGGTTTTTTCACAGAATCAACATTCCTCTTGCTTTGTTCAAACAGCGAAAAACTCAGCTTTGCGCTGCCCATTATAGCACGGGTTGCAAAGGTGTTATAATGGGAACGACAAAAAATCCGCTAGTAAGGAGTATAGTCAATGCAGAACGCAGCGCTGATTGCTTTAGAGCAGCAGTATGAAGTAGGAACTTACGCTAAACGCCCCGTTGCGCTTGTGCGGGGGGAAGGGGCCCGGCTTTGGGACGCGGAAGGTAAGAGCTACATTGATTGCGTGGGAGGACAAGGGTCTGCTAACCTTGGCCACTGCCACCCGACCATCGTCGCGGCCCTTCAGGCCCAAGCAGCTAACCTTCTCTCTTGCCCAGAGATTTTCCCTAATGACCAAAGGGCCGCATACTTAGCAGAAGTAGCGCAAGTTTTACCCTTTCCTGCTCGCTTCTTCTTCACCAACAGCGGCGCAGAAGCTGTGGAAGGGGGCCTCAAATTTGCTCGCCTTCTGACGGGAAGGAAGGGCATCATCGCCACCAAACGGGGCTTCCATGGTCGTACCTTTGGGGCCTTGAGCGCGACTTGGGAACCAAAGTATCGAGAACCTTTTGAACCTCTTGTCCCTTGTTTCTCCCACGTTGCTTACAACAACTTGTCCGCCCTTGCCGAAGCGGTAACGGAGGAAACGGCGGCGGTTTTGGTCGAACCCGTGCAAGGTGAAGGGGGCGTGCGCCCTGCCGACCTTGGCTACTTAGAAGGGGTACGGCGAATCTGTGATGAGCGGGGAGCGTTGCTTCTTCTGGATGAAATTCAGACGGGGTTTGGCCGAACGGGGAAGCTCTTTGCGCTGGAGCATAGCGGAGTTGTCCCTGACATCTTACTTCTAGCCAAAAGTATTGCGGCAGGCCTTCCAATGGGTTTGATTGCCCTTCACGCCAAGCACGGCCCCCTTCAACCTGGTACACACGGTACGACCTTTGGGGGCAACCCTTTGGTTTGCGCGGTAGCAAGGGCCGCTTTGAAGGTGCAAATTGAAGAGGATTTGCCCCGCCAAGCTTCTGAGAAGGGGGAATGGTTTTTGGCAAAGCTGCGGGCTATTACTTCTCCTCAAATTCGAGAAGTACGCGGGTTAGGCCTTCTTGTCGGTTTGGAATTGAAGGGAAGGGTACAACCTTTCCTTACTTCTCTGCTGGAACGGGGGGTTTTAGCGCTCCCTGCGGGGGCGAACGTCTTACGCTTCCTTCCCCCCTTAGTGATCAGCTACGAAGATTTGCAGACCGTTGTCACAACAATTGAGGAAGTAGTCCGTTAAGTATTATTTTAGAAGGTAAGGAAGCTTTCAATGGATGAGCATTTAGCGACCTTGCAGGAAATGCGGGAAAAAGCTCGCTTAGGTGGAGGGGCAAACCGCATTGAGCAGCAGCATGAGCGGGGCAAACTTACGGCCAGAGAACGCATTTCGCTTTTACTTGATACGGATTCGTTTCAAGAACTAGGGGCCTTTGCGACTCACACGATAACTGATTTTGAAATGGCGGAACAACGTTATCTTGGCGATGGCGTGGTAACGGGTTTTGGGCGCATCAACGGGCGCGAAGTAGGTCTTTTTGCCCAAGATTTTACAGTGCTGGGCGGTTCTTTCTCAGAGGTTCAAGCCAATAAAATCTGTCGAATGCTTGATTTGGCTCTTGAAAACGGTGTTCCCGTGATTGGTTTGAACGATTCAGGTGGAGCCAGAATCCAGGAAGGGGTCCGAAGTCTAGCGGCTTACGGCGAAATGTTTACCCGCAATGTGTTAGCTTCGGGCGTGATTCCGCAAATCTCCGTGATGTTAGGGCCGTGTGCTGGCGGATCTGTCTATTCTCCCGCTTTAACTGATTTTGTGATAATGACTCAACAGACCAGCTTTATGGTTTGTACAGGCCCAGAGGTTGTTAAAGCGGTAACAGGCGAGGATGTAACTTTACAGGAGTTAGGTGGCTCTTTTGTCCACAATACGTCAAGCGGCGTAGCTCATTTTCTCGCTGCTGATGAGCCAAAGGCGCTGGAGCTTGTTAAGCATCTTTTGAGCTATTTGCCCCAAAATAACCTTGAAGCGCCTCCCGCACTTCTCGGCACAGATTCGCCGAATCGGATGGAAGAAACCCTCAATTCAATCATTCCTCTTGATGAATCTGAGCCTTACGATATGTATCGGGTGCTTGAATCGGTCTTTGATCGCAACAGTTTTCTTGAAATTCAACCCCTCTATGCCCGAAGTGCGATCATTGGCTTTGCCCGTTTGCATGGGAATGTCGTGGGAATTGTGGCCAATCAGCCAAAATATCTCGCAGGTGCTTTGGATAACGATTCAAGCGATAAGATTGCCCGCTTTATTCGCATTTGCGATGCCTACAATATCCCGCTTACAACTTTTGTAGATAGCCCAGGCTTTATGCCAGGCGTGGCTGCTGAACATCATGGGGCGATTCGGCATGGGGCTAAAGTGATTTTTGCCTATTGCGAAGCAACGGTTCCTAAGATTTCAGTCGTTATACGCAAGGCCATTGGGGGAGCTTACATTGCAATGAGTTCTAAACAGATGCGAGGCGATATTGTCTATGCTTGGCCGACGGCCCAAATCGCAGTTTTAGGGGCAGAAGGGGCTATCCGTATTTTGCGGCGACGTGAATTAGCGCAAGCCGCTGATCCTCAAGCCTTAGAGCAGAAATTCGTGCAGGAATATCGCCAAAAATTCGCAAATCCCTATAGTGCAGCGCAGGCGGGCCAAGTTGACGAAATCATTGAACCCCGCGAGACTCGCCCGCGCCTTATTCGGGCCCTAGAGCTTTTGCGGAATAAAGTTCAGCAAAACCCTCCAAAGAAACATGCTCTAATGCCTATGTAGGCTTTAGATCGCTGCTTCGGTCTCTTTCTTTGCGTTCAAAACCAGAAAACTATCTTCCAAAACCGTTGCGGCAAGTGGAAGAATTGGCACAAGCGATAAATGGTAAGTTTCGGCTGCTTTGCCCTTTAGGCCCAGAACTTTGTGGCCGAAGAGCAGCAGCAAAGGTAAAGAGGCAGGAATCGCCCCAATTGTCGCCAACCGGGCTAACCATCGTTCGCGTTGCAGCCAGCCTAAAACTAATTGAATGAGGGAGACAATGCTCAAAGTGTTGAAAATCAGGCGACAATGTTCGCTGGTTGACTCGTTACGTAAGCTCAGATAGGGGATTTTGGGCCAGAATTGCCGCGAATTACCGTGTAAAATGACCATCACGATGATGTTGAGGAGAATAAATAGTCCTTTTTGCGATTGTGAAGCTTTCATTAGTCAAATCCTTTCGTTTACCTTCAGATCGCTGTTGCTAGGCAATTATAGCATAATTAGCCAAAAGAGTCTTTTGCCCATTGGTTGCATCAAGGGGCTAACCATGCTATAATCGGGCCATTCGGGGCAGCAAAGGGCTGCCTTCTTAGATTTTCTTTCTGCTCTGCCACGCTCTCGGCTCCGCAGCACGGGAGCTTATAAAACAAATGAGCAGAGCTTAAACCATAGGAGGACTTGCGTGCGGGAACGCCAACGGGATTATGAGTTAGTTTTTGTCATCAGCCCCCTTCACTTTAATGATGAAGCTACCGCGGCGGTGATTCAACGGATTCAGCAGAGTATTGAGGCTGAAGGTGGCGAAATCGTCGTAAAAAGTTGCAACCCTCCCTGGGGGCGGCGACGGTTGGCCTATCCAATTCGGGCTTATGCGGGGGGCGAATCCAGTCGCCGCAGCTTTCATGAAGGCTTCTATGTCTTTTTTCAATTTAAGCTGCAAGCCGCCAAAGTGATCGAAGTCGAGCGAACCATCAAACTCAGTGATGCAATTTTGCGCTATTTGATAACGGTTGTAGAACATAAGGCTAAAGTTGTTCCTGCTGAGAATCTTGCAGATTTTGAAGAACTTGAAGCTCCAATTGATGCCAAAGATGCTGAAGGCTTGGAAGAAGAAGCGGTAGAAGAGCCTGAATAAACTTAAAATCTCTTTTGCCTAGGAATTTACCCTGCGCCTGAATACGAAAGCTTAGTAGGCTAAAAGTATGGCGAAAGATTTGAACAAGGTAATGGTTATTGGTCGCCTGGGGACTGACCCCGAAATGCGGTATACCGCTAGTGGCAACCCCGTAACGACCTTTCGCGTCGCTTCCAGTCGCCAATGGAAAGATAGTAGCGGCGAATTACGCGAAGAAACTGAGTGGTTTAGCATTGTCACTTGGAATAAACTCGCCGAAATCTGTAATCAATATCTTAGCAAAAATACCCGCGTCTATTTAGAGGGGCGGCTCCAGACGCGCTCCCGCGAAGATAGCCAGAGTGGGCAAATTCGCTATAAGACCGAGGTCGTTGCTAATGATATGATCATTCTGGACAGCCGAGGGCCGCGGGAAAGTTTGCATGAGGTTGAAGAGGATTTTTTGCCCCCCCAGGAGCCTCCCCGCTCGGCTTCGGCTAGTCATCCTCCAGCCAATGATCCGCTTGCCAGTCCCCTTGATATTGGCGACGAAGACATTCCTTTCTAAGCCTATTTTGGGAAAGGTTGAAACGGCCCAAAATCAACGCCAGGGAAAGTTATCCTCTTTAGGCAGAGTTTTGAATTCAGAAGCCACCCGCTTTGGCGGGTGGTAATGCACTATTATTATGACAGAACCATCAAAAAACTCGCAAACGCGGGGGCGCACGCCAAAGGCTCCCCCGCCCAAGCCAAAACCTGTCCAAGCGGCAACTTCTGCCACGCGGGCAACTCGCCATGCACCTTCAAAAAAGCAACTTGAGACGCAGCGCCAAAAGTTAATCACGCTTGGCACGGGAGCCGCGCTAGGTATGGCTTTGTTGGCCCTAATGATTGGGCTTTGCTACGACCAACTTTGGGTTCCAAGCCAACCCGTAGCCCAAGCGAATACAGCTTTCCTTTCCCGTGCTGCCTATTGGCAAACTTACCGCGCCGCTTTGGCCTACCAAAGTGGGCTTTCGGCTCAATATGGGGCGGTTGATTCAGTCCTCACTTCCAATCAACAGGCGCTAACGCTTCGTAGTTCGCCCGAAAATGAGCAAGTTATCACGCGCTGGCAGGATGACCAGTTGCTGGCCCAAGCAGCAGCGGCTCGCAAGCTTCAGGCTACAGATGCTGAAGTCAATGCCCAAATCGTCAAAGAAATGGGTTCTCTGCTTCCACCTGTTACGCCGACAACAACTTTAACCCCAACAAACGTCTTGACTCCTGCTTCGGCTCCTTTAACTTCAGCTAATTTAGTTCCTTCAACTTCGCCAACCCCAACTTTGCAAGAGACAAATCTAAAGGTAAAGCAAATTTCGGAAAAGATATATGACAAATATGTCGAAGAAATCAAAAAGGCTGAACGAAAAGCTTATCTTGCAAAGGATGATTTCGAGAAGGGGCTTAAACAGCAATTTTTGCGGTCTGTGTTGAGTGAAAAGCTCGCCACCGAACTTGTGCCTGAAGCAACTTTTGTACCGACTACGACGATTGGGCTTTTCCGCACGCGCCACATTTTGCTCAAAGTGCCGCCTGGGGAAGCGCAACCGAGTGCTGCTACACCAACACCAGATGAAAATGAAAAGCTCTTTGAGTTGCGCCGCGCCGAAGCCGAAGAACTGGTCAGGCTATTGCGGAGTGGCGCGGATTTTGCCGCTTTCGCAAAGGAAAAGTCGGATGATCCTGGCTCAAAGGACAATGGTGGCGATCTTAGCGCATTTGACAAAGAGGGCCGCACATTAGATGGTCAACCTCTTGAGCCTGAATTTGTCCAGGCGGCTCTTGCGCTGGAAGGCGACCAAATCAGCAATCCTGTTAGATCTCAATTTGGTTGGCACATTATTCAGGTGGTGGAGCGCAAACCTTTGGATCGGGCAAACCAGCTAACTACGGAGCGGGACACAAAATTGAACGATTTGCTGAAAGAGCAACGGCAAAAAGGGCAGGTCAAACGGCTGCCAGAGCCAACCCCAACCCCGCTTCCACCGACCATGCCACCTTTGCCCACGTCTAAGGTGCTAACAGGCACAAATCAATTGACGGGCACGCAGAACTTGACCAATTCAATGACAAACCAGAATCCTTAGCGCAGTATAAAGGGCCTTGAAGCTAGAAAACCAATGAATCACTGGAAGCCCAAAATTGCAACTGGCTTGTGGGTCGGTTTAAGCCTTTTGCTTCTAATCGGAGTGGGGATTAGCTTCTTGGCCTTTGCCTTTGTGCAAGCTTTTCGCCAACCACCAGCGCAATGGCCTATCAACCTCATGCTTTACAGCGAATTGCTGATGTTGTTTGGGCTCTTGCTTTTGGAAGGCCTGCTGATTTATTACGTTGGTAGTGCGTTTACCCTGCATTACGAAATTGACCGCAATGGGATTTATATCTTTTGGTTAGATAACCAAGTAACTATTCCCATCTCTCAAATTGAAAAAATAGAGAGCGATGTTGCGGGAGCTAAGTTTAAGTGGCAGCCAATGCACTTTTTAGGCTATTTGTGGGGCCAGGGTTACACATCTGAAGGCAAAAGACTTAGCCTTTTTACGTCATGTCCTGTTTCACAAAGTTTGTTAATCCATACGCCCACTGAAGTCTACGCGATCTCTCCAGCGCAACCGACAGCTTTTGTCCAAAATTTAGAGCAACGGCGCAGATTAGGCATTGTCAAGCCGCTTACGCCCAGCAGAAAAGCGGGCCATCTGATCTTTCACGCTTATTGGAATGATCGTCTTCTGCGTGGGGCTTTGTTGCTCACTTTTGCTCTGAATCTCTTGTTTTTAGGCATTCTGGCTGCCCGTTATCCCTCTTTAGCTGCAAATCTCGAAATGCGCTTTGATGTGGTGGGGAAGACAACTGAATTTCGCCCGCGCCACCAAACTCTCTTTTTGCCCCTAGCCGCCTTCCTTTTGAGCTTGCTCAACGC
>DCSM01000112.1:1578-12719 GCA_002325605.1 Chloroflexaceae bacterium UBA1466 | reverse complement strand
TCAGCGATTTAAGACTTTATCAAAAGCGCGATTTGTTTTCAAAGCCTTTTGTTGTCCAGTTACATAAATATGATTATGATACGCTGCGCTATAAAGATGCTTTTGAGTTTGAAAGTTGGATTATTGAGCAGTTTGGCGGGATCGCAAATACCAAACAACGGGGCGATATGGGCTTGGATGGGCTTACAGCTGATGGGAAACCGATTCAAGTCAAGCGATCTGACAATATCGGGCGCAATGTGATTGATAACTTTAAGTCGGCCTGCGAACGTTATGATAAAACCCGCTTCGACCAGAATAAAATTACGGGGCAACCTATCGGCATTATTATTGCGTTCAGCTTTGCCAAAAGTGCATTTCAAGAGGTCGCTCGCCTCAAGAATGAAGAAAACTTGCTCATTAAGCTCATAACGGTTGAGGAAATTATCCCAATTGCGAAGAAACCGACTTTGACCCTAGCTTTTCGCGCTTTAGGCTTAGACGCTAAACAACTTCATGAGCTTGAGTTTACCGCGCAAGGAGAATCAGCCGTGGGAATAGAGTTCTATGCGTGGGATTGGGAATATAATGAAAAGGAAGGCCTCTTTAAGCCTGCTATCTTGCACGATAAAGAGGGCAAACAAACTTTCAAATTCAAGGCGGGCCCGCATTGTATCGCGGTCAAAGTAGTAGATAACGACGGCTTAGAGAGTTTGGAGGTCTTAAAGCTGAAGGTCAATGGGGAAATTCACAAGCAATGAGGGGAATAAGGCTGAAGGCTTGAATTGTATCTCGTAGACCACAAAGATCTCCACTGCCAGAGCTTTTCCCAAGCTAGTCATCGTAAAATCCTATTCGTGCAATTTCCAGGGTCATAAATTCCACCAAAGTGTCACAACCGAGGGCCAAAATTGACAGCCAGCGTTGAGTAGGGTATTATCTGTAAAAGGCCTTTCTCAATAACCAAGGGCAGTTGGTTAAGTTAAAGCAGATTGTTTCTTACAAGGAGCCAAGTTTCATGGCACGAGTTGCAATTAACGGGTTTGGCCGCATTGGGCGGCAGAGTTTCAAAGCGATGGTGGAGCATTATCCGGGCAAGTTTGAGATCGTTGCGGTCAACGACCTCACGGACACCGCTACCTTGGCCCATCTTTTGAGCTTTGACACAACGTATGGGCGGTTCAAGGGGAAAGTCACGGCTTCGGAAGGCAAATTGGTGGTCGAAACGAACGGGCAGTGCTATGAATTAGCAGTGCTGGCCGAGCGCGATCCTAGTAAATTGCCCTGGGGTAAATTAGGGGTTGACGTTGTAATCGAGTCAACGGGGCGCTTCACGGAGGCCAGCAAGGCCAAAGCGCATATTGACGCGGGCGCGAAAAAAGTCTTGATCAGCGCCCCCGCCAAAGGCGAAGACCTGACCATCGTGTTGGGCGTGAACGAGGGCAATTATGACCCCGCCAAGCACCACATTTTGTCCAACGCCTCCTGCACGACCAATTGTCTTGCACCTGTGGCGAAGGTCTTGAATGACAACTTTGGGATCAAAAGCGGTTTGATGACCACGATCCATGCCTACACGATGGATCAGAACATCCAGGACAATGTCCACAGTGATCTGCGGCGGGCGCGGGCCGCGGCCCAAAATCTCGTCCCGACGACGACGGGTGCAGCCCAAGCAGTAGCCCTCGTAATTCCCTCGCTCAAAGGCAAATTCAGTGGCTATGCGGTCCGCACCCCAACCGTGACGGTTTCAATGGTTGACTTCACCATGCTTTTGGAGAAGAAAACCAGCGTTGCGGAAATCAATGACACCTTCCGCAAAGCCGCCGCCAGCCCCGAATTGAGCCGCTATCTGGGCGTAACGGACGAGAAACTCGTCAGCAGCGACTTTATCGGCGATACCCACAGCAGCATTTTCGACATTCCCTTGACCACCTCCGTCGGCGACGACTTTTTCAAAGTGGTTTCGTGGTATGACAACGAATGGGGCTATTCGGTCCGGGTAGCCGACCTCGTAAATTACATCCTCGGCAAGCTCTAGGCCCAAAGGGGTAAGGCTTGTTCGGGGAAACTTTCAAAAGCCTAAGCAGTGGAGGAGCGAAGCTATTTAAGCTCTCGCTCCTTCGCTTTTTAGGCTCTTTTAGGAAGCTGCTGTCAACAGCTGGCGCAATTCGGTGTTTCGCCCTAAGCGCCCTAAGACATTGCGCTTGACGTTGTAAACCTCATTGATGCTGGCGAACATTTTGCCATGTTTGGCGAAGATCGCACGGGGAGTCAACCCCAAGACAAAGGATTCGTAAATCACGGCGCGTTCCGTCTCATCATTGAGTTGAGCATTCACTAATTGCCAGAATTCTTCCCGGTAAACCCGATTGATGGCTTCTTCATCGGGCGCGTGTTGGGGCATGTGGCTCGGCCCAATGACTTCTTCGGGAAGCATCTCCGACCAGGATTGTGTTCGGACACTATCAATGACCACGCTAGTCGTACACAACTGGAGATAGTGCAAAAGCGAAGCCAGGTTAGGGAAGGAGTCAAAGCGGTCTGGGGTCACAGCCCGCCAAAACTTGGTAAACGCCCCTGCCACAAAGAATTCACTGCTCTCGCCACTGCTGTTAAAAGCCCCACTGCGGCGCACCCAACCCTCTACCAAACTGCTATAGTGATGATAGAGATGTTCCCAAGCAGCCTCGTTCTTTTCGACCAATGCACGGCGGAATAATTCGTAACTATAACGGGTATCATTAGGCTGCCCCCGATAAAAACGCTCACTTTCAGCAGCACACCGCCGCATCAAGAGGCTCAAATCCATTTGGGCTAAAGGTGACTCAGACCATAGACTTGTGTGGCGGGCTAGAACTTCAGCTTGCTGAATCATCACAAACCTCCTCAAATAAGTGCTGGCGGGTACTGCCTGCTGGCATTTAACTTTACTGGGTTCAGCATAGCAGCACCCCGCTGCGGTAACGATACGGCTCTACTACGGCAAAACTGCGGCAAACAATCCGTAGGTCTTTCCTTTGATTGTATGAGTTTATGTAGTTATTGAGAAGGCTTTGAGATGAGCAAACGATGACAAATGCTACGATAAACCATCGTATCCTTTGAACATCGTTCTTTTTAGAGATTTGGCAGGACGTAAAAAAGGCCTGATCACGCCAAAAAGATGCTTTGGGGAGCCAGAATGAGGAGAAATTTTTACTTTTCAGGAGGTGGGCATTCATAAAGACCAATTTTTTTACCCCAAGCCAGGCACGGGGGAAAGCTGTCTTGGATCAAAAACAACTACTAAAAAGCGCTTGAACCTTCTTAGCAAACCCTGGCTAAGACCTTCCGCAGTCTTACCGCAGTCGGTAACAAAGCCCCGATGCATGAATTTGACCCTAAAATGTTGGTCTGATTATAGCACAATGAATTTTTTTTGGTGCAATTATCTACGTCAAACAGTGATCCCCTAGTGAAAATTTACTTTTCTTTTACTTTTCCAAACAGATCTCATCTACCAATCATTGATAAAGTATGCAAAAAGTAAGAAAGGCTGCTGATGAAACTCTTTAAGGCCCGAGCGCCCATGCGGATTGGCTTCTTTGGGGGTGGAACCGACGTTAGTCCTTATGCTGAGGAACACGGCGGCCAAGTTCTCAATTGCACGATAAACCTCTTTGTGCGCTGTATGTTGCGCCCCAGCCATACCCCTGAAATCACAATCAAATCGCTCGATTTGGAAGAAGTAAGTCGGCTGGCGGCGGGGCGGGAATGGGAAGGCAAATTGATGTTGCCCCAGGCGGTGTTGGACACCATGCAAGCTGCCAGAGCCACGAACGCGGCCCGCCAGAATTGGGCCGGAGCCGACTTAACGATGTTTAGCGACGTGCCACCGGGAAGTGGGCTTGGCTCTTCGTCGGCGCTGGTGGTGAGCATGTTGCGCCTCCTTAACGCCACTTATGGCCTGCCAAACGACTCACACGCCTTAGCGGAATTGGCCTATCGGATTGAACGGGTTGATTTGGGGATTCCAGGAGGCCGCCAGGATCAATACGCGGCGGTTTTTGGGGGAATGTGTGTCTATCATTTTGGTGGGCCCCGCGTGATTGTGGAGCCAATCATCACCGATCAAGCGGCGCTTTTAGAGTTGGAAAGCAGCTTATTGTTGGGCTATATTGGGGATCGCCGTGCGCTAACACAACATCTGATGACCGACCAAGTAAGACGGTTGGTCGAAGGTGATACCTTGCGCTATCACGACGAAACAAAGGCCTTGGTCAATGAGGCTACGCGGTTGCTTCAGGCGGCCCGAATTGCTGATTTCGGGCGGTTGTTGCACACGGCTTGGGAAGTCAAAAAGGCTTTTTCGCCCCACATTGCATCGCCCTTAATAGATGAAGTCTACACTTTGGCGCGGCAAAATGGAGCTTGGGGGGGCAAAATTACGGGGGCTGGTGGGGGCGGCTTTATGATTTTCGCCTGTCCTTTTGAGCAGCGGCTGAATCTGGAGCGGGTTTTAAGTGCAGCGGGAGTGCAGCTTCGACCCTTTTCTTTTACCAGTCATGGAGTGCAAGTTTGGGAAGTTGAAGAAGGTGATTGAGATGCCTTAGAATTCGTTTCGCGCTCAACCCAAGTATAGACTGAGGATTTTGAAAAAGGTGATTGAGATGCCTTAGAATTCGTTTCACAAAGCAGAGCGGTGGTGGGCAAGAACGCAGAACTTTTTAGAGGGAAGGCATATTAAATAAAAGCCTTGGGGTTTTGGGGTCTTTGCGGGCTGGCCAGCCCGCAAAGACCCCTTTTTTATCAAAAATCAAACGGGGGATTTTTCAAGCAGATGCAAAAAATCGCGCCGAATATCTGCATTTTCCCCAAAGCTCCCTAACGTTGAGAGCGTTTTCATCACGGAACAACGTTTCTCTACGCCTCGCATCATCATACACAAATGCCGACATTCCATCAAGACTCCGACTCCTTCCGCATCCACTTGCTTCATTACTTCCTGCGCGATCTGGAAGGTCAAACGCTCTTGAATTTGAAGGCGACGAGCATAATGTTCAGCAATTCGGGCTAATTTGCTCACGCCCAAAACTTTACCTTTGGGCACATAACCAATATGACAATGACCGTAGAAAGGCAGCATGTGATGTTCGCACAAACTATAGATTTCAATATTCTGAACCAAAACCATGCTCCTTTCAGTTGAAGCAAAGAAGGCATTGTTGATAATCTCAGTGAGATTCCCCCGATAACCTTTTGTGAGAAAAGCCAACGACTTAGCCACTCGTTCTGGCGTTTTCAGCAACCCCTCGCGTTCTGAATCCTCGCCAAGCTCCCGTAAAAGCTCTTTAACCAGCCAAGCTACTCGTTCCTGATTCACAAAACCCTCTTTTTCATGATTTAATTGCACTGCTTAACCACAAAGAGCGAAAAGCTTTAATCAGCCATAAACTTGGCCTTTCATGTGATAGCCCCCATCAACGAAAATAACTTGGCCCGTGATAAATTCGCTTTCCAGTAGAAAAAGGACCGCATCGGTGATTCCTTTAAGCGTTCCAACTTGGTTTAGCGGATTTGTATGAGCCAGTTTGGTTAAGAAACTGGCATCTTCGCCTGCGGGCGGCAAAATCAGGCCTGGTGCAACCGCATTGACGCGCAAAAGAGGGGCAAATTCAAGCGCCATCATGCGCGTCAAAGAAAAAAACATGCGCTTACTCAGATGATAAGCGGCATGTTCTCGATCATAAACCTGCATATAGCTATCTAAAAAGTTAATAATGGCTCCTTCTTGCTTCTGTTGGGCAAAAGCACGAGCGATCTGAAGCGGGGCAAAAGCATTCACTTGGATATTTTCGTGCAATTCAGTTAAGGTAAAGGTAGAAAACCGACTTTTTTCAAAGATTGAGGCATTATTAACCAGAATCTGAAGTGGGCCAGCCAATTGAAGCGCGGTTGGAAAGAGCGCTTCCGCCTCAGCAGGCTGGGCAAGATCAGCTTGAAGGGCCCAGGCTTTGACTCCCAACTGCTCAACTGCGGCTACCACTTCTTTGGCCGCAGTTTCTGAATGCCGATAGTGAATGACCACATTCACCCCCGCCGCCGCCAACGCTAAAGCATTTGCTTGCCCAATCCGTTTAGCGCCACCTGTGATCAGGGCCGTTTTGCCCTGGAGCCAACTGATTTTGTTTATCATGGTAATGCCAAAGGTAGGAGTGCTGAAGATTCAGGGACAGGAGACCAAAGGTTTTAGCCATAAGGAGCTTACTTAAATTCATCTTCGATAAACGGTCTCTCTGGAAAATCGGTTTTTATAATATGTGCGGCTGGGGCTTCGGGGGCAAAAAGAGACCACGAGGTGGCCTAGAACCCGAAGAAGTTGGGGTAGGCGAAGTTGGCGGAGGCAGAGGTTTCTTTGTTGGGCTGCTTTTAGGTTCCAGGGTAGAAGTTGAGAGGGTTTGGGGGGTTTTAGAAAGCTGAATTTCCCGACTGTAGGTTCCGGTAGCCGTAAGGTGTTGGGGCGGAGGCAACTTGAGCTTAGTTGGGGAAGAGGTTCCTGTAGTAGAAGTAAAGGTTTGAGTGACCGTGAGACCTGTGGTTTGCAGCACAGCCTTGGGCGAAGCAGAGCCTGGCGGCAAACGCTGGGGAACCGTAGCTTTACCTCCGCCTTGCCAAAAAGTAAGCCAAAGCCCCAAAGTTAGCAGAGCTATGGCCGCTAAGAGCAACCCCCCAGAAACCAAATTCTTTTTAGCGGGGGGAGCAATCCGAACGGTTTGGGTCTTCGCAACCGTCTTCACTAATTCTGAAGGGCCACGTTCCTCAAGCTCTTCAATTTGGGCCACCACAACCGTGATATTATCTGGCCCCCCGCGCTCATTCGCCAGCTTCACCAACCGCTTGACCGCTTCTTTCGGGGCTACTTGGCCAAGGATTTGGGCGATCTCTTGGTCTTCAATCAGTCCATGCATCCCATCGGATGAGAGAAGAACCAAATCCCCAATTTGAGCATCCACCTTAAACAAATCTACCCGTACTTCGGCCAAATGCCCCAGCGCCCGCGTGATCATATTGCGATAGCTGGAGTTCCGGGCCTGGTCGGGGGTGAGGAGGCCCGCCGCAACCTGCTCTTCGACGAGGGAATGATCCCGCGAAAGCTGCGTAAGCTGCGCGTCCCGGAGAAGATAGGCCCGACTATCCCCAACGTTGGCGATCAAGAGCGTATCGTGAAGCAACAGAGCCGCCACGCCCGTTGTCCCCATCCGGCCTTCGCCTTGCGTGTGGATAACCCGATTGGCTTTGACGAAGGCTTCTTCCAAAATTGCGGTGCGGTCAACCTGTTCAGAGCGATAGTAATGCTCCATAATCGTGTCAACCGCAAGCTGACTCGCAACTTCGCCCGCGGCGTGGCCGCCCATCCCGTCGCAGACCACCAGAAGTTGGCCCTTAGTCGGTGAAGGGTCGCCAACTCGATAGTTATCCTGATTGACTTTGCGCTTGCGGCCAACATCGGTAGCCGCGCCAAAACAAACCTTCATAGCCAAACCTAGCCCCAGAAATCAATTAAAACGAGAATTAGGGAAGCTTTTTTGCCCCCTAAAGTATAGCACTTTGCTCATCCCCTGCAACAGATTCCGTGGAATTATCAATCTTTAGGCCAAGGAGAGTTGCAAAAGCAGTCGCGGTTGGCTCTAGCATGGCGTAAGTCGCTGCACTTTCAACCAGCCAATTAGCCCGTTCTGCTGTTACCAATTCAAGAACGATGATCTGTTGCACGCGGCGGATAAAGCCCGCAGAAAGGTAAGTCTGCTTGCGGAGTTGAAGCCCCGTGATCTCCCTAAACTGCAAGGTTTGGGCATGCGGTGGAGCCACGCGGTTGCCTTGCGTATAAACGACGGTTTGCGCTTCAGCATCAACGGCGATGGTGTTCTGAGTCGTCAGAATCGCCAGGCCACTAAAAAGCCCCAACCCTGCGACAAGACTACAAGGGACAACAGGAACTAAACCCCAAAAAGCATCTTTTGTGCCTTGCGCCGCCGCCAAGCTACCATTACAGAAGAGCAGAAGCGTCAAAAGTGCTAGAATACCACCACAACCACTAAGGAGACGGCCCGCGATATTGTTCGCGCCAGGGCGAGAATGCAAAAGCAAGCGGTGCGGAGTCTGCTCCACGAGAATGTAGTATGGTAGAAGGTCGTAACGCTTGCCTAATTCTTGGTAGCGCCCCCGTTCAGCAGCAGGTTTTTTTATCTTATGCACGAGGATCTGCGATTTCTTTAGCAGTTAAAGCGTTTGAAGCGCTTGAAGCCACTGTTCGTTGATGATTAACGATCAAAGCAATTGCTGCCGCGCAAAAGATCAGCAGGCTGACAACTTGGGCCACGCGCAAGGAGCCAACACAATCGCCGCCAAACCCATTTAGGCAAAGGCTATCAGTTCGCAAGCCCTCGATCCAGAAACGGGCAAAAGAGTAGTAAGCGCCATAGAAAAAGAAAAGGTCGCCCTTGCGGAGCCAACGGCGTTGGCTGGGCGCATCTGAGCCAAAATGCCGTTCAAGCAGGAGAATCAAACCAACGCCAAGCAGATTCCAGAGCGATTCATAGAGAAAAGTTGGGTGAAAAAGGGTGGTTGGAGGATATTTCTGGAGGTCGTCGTAGGGCGAAATGCGATGAATCGGATCAATCAAGAGGCCAAAACCAGTTGAAGTGGGGCAGCCATAGGCTTCTTGATTGAAAAAATTGCCCCAGCGCCCCAGCGCTTGAGCCAGCAACAGCCCTGGGACACAAAGGTCAACCCAATGCCAGAAAGGGAGCTTATGGCGGCGAGTATAAATCACGGCGGCGAGAAGGGCCCCGATTATCGCGCCGTGAATGGCCAAGCCACCCGTGGTCAAATTGAGCATCTCAAAGAAATTGTTACCGAAACGGGCCCTTTCAAAAGCTACGTAATAGATGCGGGCCCCAGCGATGCCCAAGATTAAACCGAGCATCAGTTGATTCCAGATCTGTTCGGGGTCAAAGCCTTGTTTGCGGGCGCGAGCTTCGTTTAAGAAAGCGCCCAAAACAGCCCCGCTCATGATCAGAAGGCCATACCAACGAATAACCAGGGGGATTCCAAAGATAACGGTGTTGATTAAAAAAGGGTCATCGGGCGGATAAAGTGTCATAATCAATTACGACCAGCGAAATTCAACTTCGACTTCGCCGACCTTAATGCGATCTCCTTGCCGCAACCGTTGGGGGGTATTGGCGATAATGCGAACCCCATTGAGCATTGTTCCATTGGTACTCCCCAAATCTAC
Source organism: Chloroflexaceae bacterium UBA1466 (assembly GCA_002325605.1). Classification (GTDB taxonomy): domain Bacteria; phylum Chloroflexota; class Chloroflexia; order Chloroflexales; family Chloroflexaceae; genus UBA1466. The sequence continues at coordinate 3,460 of DCSM01000112.1, read as the reverse complement.
CAGAACATAGAAATCGCCATCAATTTGAATTTGGGCATGATGCCGCGAGGCAATTCCACGATCATGTTCGGCTAAATCTAATTCAGGATAATAATTTTGGCGCGGGTCACGGCGGCCAATGCGACATGGCATCTGATCTAATTTGACTTCCCAGTGGTTGCGCGGCGACTTAACCAGAAGGCGGGCCACGGGTGGGCTGGCTAAAGGTACACCACAACCCGCACAAAAACGGGCCCCAGTCTTGTTGACGCGCCCACAATTGGAACAGGTTGAGCCGCTTGCCAGCGACGGGGATGTTGAAGGTAACGCTCCGCCGCCGGGAGCTACAGGGTACGAAGGGGTCAAAGGCTCCAAGCCCAGCGGTTGTAAGGCGGATTGCTCCGTCGGGTCAACGTAGGGGGCATTGAGGCACTCCAGTAAAGCCCGTTCCATCTCCGCACAACTGTGAAACCGCTGGCGGCGCTCAATCTTCATCGCCTTGATGATGACCTGTTCGGTGATTTCGCGCACCGAAGAGTTCCATTTGCGAATGTCGCCAGGCTTTGGTGGTTGAAGCGGGACGGGAGGATAATTAGTAAGCAAATGCAATAAGGTGGCCCCAAGCGCATAGACATCACTATCGGCGTAGGTTTGGCCCTTCCCATATTGCTCTGGCGGGGCATAACCTGCGGACCCCATCGCAATCGTATCTTTTTGCTTCTCGCTTTTGAAGGTTCGGGCGACCCCGAAATCAATCAATTTTAAGACCATATCGCTGCGGAGCATGATATTGGGCGGCTTGAGGTCGCGGTAGATAATCGGGGGGGTCCGGGTATGAAGGTAGTGCAGGACGCGACATAACTGAATGCCATAGGCCACAACATCTTGCTCTTGCAGAGGCGCATTGCGGTTGTGAATCTCATCTTCCAGGGTCTGCCCAGGGACATATTCCATGACCATGGTGGGCCGGCCATCGTTCTCAAAGAAATCGATCACCGTGATGAGATTGGGGTGACTAAGAGAACGGATGAGTTCGGCTTCTTGCTCAAAAAGCTTCCGATTTTCAGCCACCTCTTCGGTTGGGAGGTTGGGAGGGGGCCGCATTTCTTTCAAGGCCCAGGTAGAGTGGTCACTTGCCCGTTCGACCCGATAGACCGCCCCCATCCCCCCCCGCCCAATGAGGCTTTGGATGACATATTCACCATTGGGCCCGCGGAGCAGGTCAGTTGGTTTAAGTAGCTCTTCCTGCATAGTGCTGTACTATTCATCCGTCGCTGTTTATCTGAGGAGGACTTCTGGTTCAGGCTTAGGGCCCCCAAAGATCTAGCCCCTCGAAGGATGGGGAAGCTGGGGCCAAGGTTTTGCTCGACGATAGAGCTATGGTAGCATAACCAACAGAGAAATGCAAGCGTAAAAACCCTTTAAGTTCGTCTACATTTGTCTATTGACGACCATGTTTTCGCTAATTCTTTCTCAAAAATGCAGGCCGTTAGTTCAAGATCGAGCGTTGAAAGGAAACAAGGGCCAACCAGACTCCAAAGCAGGCAAAAAGGAAAAGAAGCGGGACACTTGCCCAAAGGGAAATTGCAGACTGGCCCCCAAAGCCCCAAGCTCGCACCGAGTCAATAACGTAGGTTGTGGGATTGATTAGCACCACAACTTTCATCCAGCCAGGGAGTACGTCTAGCGGATAAAGAGCGTTGGAAGCAAAAAGAAGGGGCAAATTGAGCAAAAAGATGAGACCATGATAGCCTGCGGTACTTTGGGCCTGCGCGGCTACCGCTAAGGCAATGCCGCTAAACCCTAGCGTGAAGAGAGAGATCAAAATCAAAGCCCCCACCCAGCCAAACGGATTACTACTCAAATGTGCGCCCATTAAAACGCCGACCCCTAGCATTATCGC
>DCSM01000112.1:0-1437 GCA_002325605.1 Chloroflexaceae bacterium UBA1466 | reverse complement strand
GGAATCGGCGAAACGAGATATTCCTTCATAATCCCCCGCAGCCGTTCGTCCAGCAAAATAAGCCCGCCGCCTACTGCTCCACTTAGGGCACTCAGGGCGATGATCCCTGGCAGCATAAACGAAAGATAGTCGCTGCCATGAACTTGGGGAATAAAGCTCCGCATCCCGGCCCCAAACAGCACGACCCATAAAACCGATTGGAGAACCAAAGCCATAAATTGCTCGGCACTGCGGCTAAATTTGGTCATGTGTTTGAGCCAAAGCGTAAAAGTTGCCGCCAGCAAATCGTCGGTCTCAGTTTGCGACACCTTTATGAGATCTAGCATAGTGCTATTTTCCTTAATCTCGTAAGCTATAACCTGTATAATGGAGAAAAACATCGCCGAGGCTTGGTTGGGCTAACGATATATCCTCAACTGTAAACGCATTAGTATTTGCAAGACTGATGATTTCAGCCAGGCGTTGGCGACTATTATCTACAAAAAGATGAAGAGTGTCATTTTCTTCGCTTGTTTCTAGCCGTTCAACAAACTCTAAGGCTTTAAGTTTTTCGCTGAAAGCTTGTTTATCACCTTTGCCAGAGATATGAATCGCCTCTGCGCCCAAAGTTGCTACAAGGCGGGCGGGAGTGCCCTCAACGACCATTTTGCCGTGATCAACAATCCCTACAGTTGAGGCTAAGGCTTCAGCTTCTTCCATATAATGCGTTGTAAGCAATAAGGTCAGCCCGCGTTGGCGATTCAATTCCAAAATATACTTCCAAATGCCCGCCCGATTTTGGGGGTCAAGACCTTGCGTCGGTTCGTCCAAAAACAGGACTTCAGGATCCGTCAACAAGCCACGGGCTAATTCGAGGCGGCGTTTCATGCCGCCCGAATAGGTTTTGACGCGCCGATCAAGAGCTTCTTCGAGTTGCACAAGCTCGACTAATTGGCTAATGCGACGCTGGCGTTCAGCCCGATCTAAGCGGTAAAGCTGGCCATGCACATCCAAAACTTGGCGGCCCGAAAGGTCTTGATCTAAGACAAGATCTTGGAACGTTACGCCAATATAACGCCGGACTTGCGCCGCTTGCTGAACAACATCGTAGCCCGCCACCCGCGCCGTCCCAGCGGTAGGCGGCGTGAGCGTGGTCAAAATGTTGATGGTCGTCGTTTTGCCTGCGCCGTTGGGCCCCAGCAGCGCGTAAATGGTGTGGGGCAAAACTTTGAGATCGATTCCAGCTAAAGCCTGCACTCGACCATAGCGTTTTTCCAAGCCTTGAGCCAGAATCGCCACCTCTTGCGGCTCATTTGCTCCCTCTTCTGTAACAGAAATACTGGACGAACGATCTAATTGTTCATCTTGTTCATCAGGCATTGCTGTAAACCTCATTTTCTAAGGATCAATTTTAAGAAAGGTTTAAGTTCTGAGTCAATTACCCAGGGCTAAAGCGCC
>DCSM01000085.1:32602-34431 GCA_002325605.1 Chloroflexaceae bacterium UBA1466 | reverse complement strand
TAGCTGTTGGGCCACGGCTAAAGCCGGGGATTCCGAGAGCGAAACCTTCGATCTTGAAAGGAACGGACTCCAGGTGAGGTTTCATCGTCACGGATGGCTCTAAAAGAGGCAGAAGTGGCTGCTTTAGCGAAAGGCCCGGCCAAATGGCAGCAGTATCGTGGTTGGATTTTTCATCTGAAAAGGAAGGAACGCAGCACAATGGCTGATAGCACGACTGGATTCCCCCCATTTATTTGCCGAGGTTTGACCATCCCGGAGTGGAACACCTACGTCGCAAATTATGACTTCGGCCCCGTTAAGCCGTCCATTTTGGTTTTACACCACACCTACATTCCTACGGAATCCCAGTGGAGAGGCCTAACAAGTCTCCGTGGAGTCCAAGCCTATTACGGCCAATTGGGGTGGGATGCGGGCCCCCACCTCTTTGTTGGGCCAGATGCGATCTGGTTAGCAACGCCCATGAAAGATATTGGGATTCATGCCGGGCTTGGCAACTCTGGTTATACCGGGGGGAAATTGTGGTACTCCATCGGGATGGAGATGGTTGGCAATTTCGATAAGGTTCGCCCGAAAGGAAAGGTTTGGGAAAACGCTAAAGCCGTGATCAGCGGCTTATCTAAGCGGTTAGGCCTTGCTCCTCGCGCTTTAATTCGGTTTCACCGCGATTATACGAACGAAAAGAGTTGTCCTGGCTGGGCCATTACGAAAGAATGGGTTTATGGCGAGGCCGAAGCTCCGCCTTCAAAGGAGCCACAAGGCCCAATTGGGGACCCGCCGCCTGCTAAGGAAGCGCTGATGACGGCCTTGCTTCAGCAGAGCTATAGCCAACGTTCCAAAGGCTATAGTGCGAATTGGGCGTTTCACGTCTATGCGGTGAAAAACAACCTGGGCGTACCGATGGCCAACCCCAAGCGGGTCAAGGTAGATGGCAAAGAGTATAGCTACCAGCCCTTTGCGCGTGATACGCTCTATTGCCAAGTGCCTAACTGGGGCGATGTGAAATCTATGTACGCTTTGACCAACGGAGTGATCCCGCCTGGTGGGGTGGGGCGTGTCCTTTTGGATGCAACTTTCAAGGATTGTGGAGCGGTCTTCCACCCAGAGTGGTCATTTCACCAAGCGAGTGTCCTCTACAAAGTCGGGCCGCCGCTGGGCGAAGGTGGGACCATCAAGGTCGACGGAGCCGATTACGTCTATCAAACCTTTGCCCAAGACACGCTTTATTCTAAAGTGCCGAACTGGGCTGATGTGAAGCGGCTTAGTCAACTTTTTGGCGCAACCAACCCCACCGCAGTGAAGATTCGAGAGTTGCTGCTGGGCAAAAACTACGAACAATTTGGGGGTTATCACCCCGAATGGGCTTTTCACCAGATCGCGCCAAAACTAAATCTCGGCTCGCCCCTTTCAGTGAATCTCAAAGTCAACATTTCAGGCACGGATTACGGCATTCAGATTTACGCCTTAGACACGCTTTACAACGTTGTCCCGAAATGGAGCGAAGTCAAACGGCTCAGTGACCTGATGCAAGGCAAGACCAGCACGGTTCTGGGCGGCAGTGGTGAGGCGGGGGAGGAAGATACTGCCCCAATCAGTGATTTGGCGGAGAGCGATGCGAAATGGGAACCCGACCCCAACGAATTCAAGATTCAGCATTCCGATCTGGTTGCACTGCCCGTCAAGCGGTTGGGCGAATCGGTTAAGCTTGTCGTTTTGCACGGTGACCCCGGCCCCGCCGAGGCGACGCTGGAGCGCATGTTTGACTTAGGCAGCCACGAATCGGCCCATTACTATATTAAGGCCGATGGCACAATCTGTAGCTTGGTGGATGA
>DCSM01000085.1:1164-32489 GCA_002325605.1 Chloroflexaceae bacterium UBA1466 | reverse complement strand
GGGATTGTAATTGAAGCTAAGGCCACAAAGGTTGAGGAGGATAACGCCAGCCTGAATCAGGAGCAGAAGGAGAGTCTAAGCTGGCTGTTGCAACGTCTAGCCCAAAAGTATCAATTAACCGAAGAGGCCTTTGTGCGCTGGCTAGATTTGGAGAATCGGACCTATCGCCATTCGCTTCAGCGCCTAGATGACCTTGACCTTGCTGAATTGCTCCAACCTGCCGCGCCAGCCGAAGCTGCTGCGCCTCTTACGCCGGAGTTAGTCGAACAGGACTTGAAACCTGAGTTTGCCGAAGCTGCTGCGCCTCTTACAGCTGAATTAGTTGAACAAGCCATTGCTGAAGAACCTGTTCCTAAAGTGACCGAGGCTGCTGCGCCGGAGTTGGTCGAACAAGCTGGCAAAGAGCCTGTTAAGGTGACCGAGGCTGCTGGGCCGATCCCGATTCCGGCCCCGGCCCCAGCGCCTGCGAAACCAGCCGAAGCTGCGCCCGCAACGGAGCCAAGCGAAAGTTAGGCCGACCTTTCATTCGCCTCATTTCATTCGCCAAAAAAAGAGACCTTTGCGGTTTAGGCAGCCGCAAAGGTCTTTTGTTTTGAGCTAATTTCCTACTGCTTCGCAAGCTCCACCGCCGCCCGCAGCGCTCGGATATTGCCCCAAGGGGCAACCGTCGGCAAGACGCAGCCCGTCGAGAGGCCCACGCGACTTGTCTCAGTTTCGCAAAGCGCGGCGACAACCAGGTCCCGAACCGTCTCAGGGTTTCCCTCGACCAGATCCTTTTGACTCAACCCGCCAATGACCAGCCCTGGAAAAAGCTCCGCGCCATCCGCCAGCGACGGGCCCGTTTCCCTGTCGTGCCAGTTAAGAGCCTGGACGGGATAATCCTTCACCAAATCGAGATAGGTGTTTTGCCCGTGCAGATGCAAGAGATTGAAAAAGCCTTCTTTCGCCGCCTTCAGAATGCGGAAGTCGAGCGGGCGACAAAAATTTGTATATTCTTCGCGGCTCAAGCGTTCGGCGCTGGCATGCTGCGTCGCGTAGAAAATCCCATCCGCACCGGCCTTCAGCGCCGCTTTGACAAAAGCTTCGGTTGTTGCAGTAAGCACTTCCAGAGCCGTTTGCAATTCCTTGGGATGCTTGCGAAGCTGCACAATTTCATTTCCATTCCCGACCAAACGCCGCGCCTGGTCGAGGGGCGAAAAAACCGTTTCGAGAATCACCGCTTCGGGACCCAGTAGCTCGCGCACCCGCTGAATGCAAGCCAGTTGCGCTCCCAGCGCCCCCGCATGCGGGTTGAGAGCTTTGAGATCCGCCCACTGCTCCACCTTTGTGATCGGGCGATTCAGGTACTCGGAAGTGCCTTCAGGATGCCCCCGATAAGTTATCGTTGCCCCCCAGCCTGAGACGGAATATTGGCTGGCAGGAGTTATTTTTACGAAGTCCCAATCGTACATTTTTTGAAAGGCAACAACGGATTGGGCCAGTTGTTCGACATCCGTATCATCTGTCGGGAAATGTCGCCAGAGGGCCACTGGCGCACGGTCAACCGCTTTGCCCGCCCCCGCCGCCGCGAGCCGTTCACGTTTGGTCATCATTGGCATTTTGGTTCGCTTTCTTTTCAGGGCCTAAATAATCCTAGTTGCTATTATAGCACTGACCCTAGCCTGCGAGACCGCGAAGGTCTCCCTTTTGACAAAGCATCTAACACAACCTACAATAGCCTGGAAAGAAAGTTTACCTTGTTACATCCGGCAGAGCCAAGCCCCAGCGGGGTTAGGCTTGGCGAATCGAAGCAGCAAAATCGGTTTTAGAAGCCGAGAAAGAAAGACAAAAGTATGGAAGTGGCCCTTTATGTCGCACAAAGTATCGTCTGTGGGTTATTGATTGCGCTCGTAGTCGTACAGTCCAAAGGTTCTGGAATGAGCAGCGGGGGGAGTTCAGTTTACACCACCCGCCGAGGCTTGGAAAAAACCCTTCACGAAACGACAGTCGCTTTGGCCGTGATCTTCTTGCTGATCGCGCTCATTACCAGCCTTCCGTTCTTCGCGGTAGCGATTCCTAAATAAGTATAGTGCAAATATATGGCCCGACGAATTCGCCTGCAAATCTTCATCGCAACGGTAACTTCGATCTTAGTGGCTGGGCTTTTAAGTTGGTTAGCTCTGGCCAATACGACTATTTCACAGCCTTTGGTAGGTGGAACCTATCGTGAGGCTATAGTTGGCACACCTAAAAACGTTTTCCCGTTGCTCAATGATTCATTTTGTTGTGGGGTGGAGGCTTTGCTTTTCGACGGCCTGACGCGGTTGGGGGTTGAAGGGTTGCCCATCCCGGCGCTGGCCGAAAACTGGAGTGTTGACCCACAAGGGAGAAAGTATATCTTCCACCTGCGGCAAAATGCCAAGTGGCACGATGGGCAACCCTTCACGGCTGCTGATGTGGTTTTCACGCTCCAGGCAATCCAAAAAAAGGATTTTCCGGGCGACCCTTCCCTTTCAGCTTTGTGGCGCAACGTGCTGGTCAACCAAGTTGATGCTCATACAGTCCAGTTTACCCTTAATGTCCCGTATGCGCCGTTCCTGACTGCGACGCGCCTCCCGATCTTGCCTGCTCACTTGTTGAGCAAAATCCCGCCGAGCCAATGGGTTACTTCAGAATTTGCCCAAAAGCTGATTGGCACAGGCCCCTTCAAGCTACGCCAGCTAACCCAAGAGCGAGCAAGCCTGGAAGCTAACCTAGATTATTTTGCGGGGCGACCCTTCATTGACAAGGTGGAGTTGGACTTTATCGCTTCACCTCCAGCGGCTTTGGCGAAGTTGCAGCGCCAGGAAGTGCAAGCGGTCAGCTATGATGCGCGGCCCGAACTTAATCAGAAGACCCTGCCCAAAAACTTGCAACGGCTCCAAATTCCCTTGGACGAGTATACGGTCTTGACCTTCAACCTGCGCGAGGCTCCGCTCAAGGAGCAAAAGTTGCGCCAAGCCTTAGCCCAGAGCTTGGATAAAGCTACCTTGATCACGCAGGCTTTGGGGGAACAAGCTGTGCCGCTTGAAAGCCCAATCCTGCCAGGTTGGTGGGCCTATGATGCTAACGTTCCTTCGCAACCGTACAACCCGCCAGGCGCAATGGAAACGTTGGCTAATTTAGGCTATCAGACGGCGACGGGGGATGGGAAAGGGAAACAACTTAGGTTGGACCTCTTGGTGCGGAAGGAGGCCCAGCAACTGGCCGTGGCGCAGGAGATCGCGCGGCAATGGGCCACGATTGGGGTGAAGGTCGAGGTTGTCCCCCTTGAAAGCACGGCGTTACGGCAACGGTTGCGCGACCACAAATTCGTGCTGGCGCTGCAAAGCTGGACGCGGTTGGGCCCTGACCCAGACCTCTTTGAACTGTGGCATTCTAATCAAGCCGCCACAGGCCTCAACTACGCAGGCTTGCACGATGAGCAGGTCGACAAACTCCTCGCTTCTAGCCATATCATGCAAGACCTTGCCTCGCGGAAGGAAGATTTTAGTGCCTTCCAGCAACGGTGGATGGAGCTGGTCCCCAGCCTCACGCTCTACCAACCCCTCTACACCTTTGTGGCTGCTGACAACCTAGGCGGCCTGAGCTTTGCGACTCCGGGCACAGCCAGCGCCGAACTCCTGGTCGGGCGCGAGGATCGCTACCGCACTGTTAGCCATTGGTTTGTGCAAGGCTCGCGGGAGCTTCGCAGTACCTTGCCCTGAACCAAACTTCAGACCTCTGGGGGCTCGCCGCCCCCAAAGGTCTGGGTTTTCCCCAAACCTAAAGCCAGCCTAGTCATTAACCCGTGTCGGTGTAGGGTAGAGATAGCAAGTTACGCTTAAAAGCGTCTCGCGGGTACTCCAGGTCTTCACTTCTATCGCATGGTGTTTCGGAGCTTCATTGCCCACCACCAATGGCAAATCATAAGCCCCTTGAGTATCACTCGTCCCTGCACCCGCAATGCGCTTCCCAAAGAAAAGCAGTAATTTAGTATTGCGGTACTTAGTTTTCCCGCGAAGGTGAAGCGTTTGCCCTGGAACACAGATCAGAACAGTGTCGGCTTGGGTTACATTACTGGTAGTTGTCGCGGTGGGCGAAGGGACTGGCGTAGCCGTGCGGGTGATGGTTGGTTTGGGGGTTGGGCTTTGGGCCACCGTGGGCACAGGGCTAGGGCTTTGGGCAGCCGTGGTGGGTGTAGCCACAAGGGTGGGTGAAGGCGTGAAAGTAGCCGTGGCGGTAGCCGCTCCCGCGAGGCTGGGGTTAGGCGTGAGCGAAGGCGTGAGCGAAGGCGTTGGGCTGGCCGAAGCGGGATAAGAAGTTGTACTGGGATATTGGGCCAGCGGTGAGGCTTGTGGCTGCGGGCTGGGGCCAAACAAGAGAATAAAAATTGCTAAAAACCCCAAAACGAGGACACTTAGAGGTTGTGCTAGGTTTTGGTTCGCCATAAAATCATTCCTTTTACTAGGATGAAACCTAATTTATTTTACGAGGATGAAACAGCGGTTGCTGAACTTGCTGAAGCATTGGCTGCTTTTATTTGCGGTTTACCTTTGGTTTTCCTAGAAATACTTTACCATGAACGAGCTACTAAAACAAGGCTTATCCAAACAACTTTCATTCCTCCTTCTTTTCCCGCCAGGAGCTAACGATTATGCCTAAACGCATTGTTGCCAAAAGAAACAGCATTGCCACCAGGTTTGTGGCTTGGTTTCTGCTGCTTTCCATTCTTCCCCTAGCCACGATTACTAACTTTATCTACACGAACTTTGAGCAAACTTTGCGCGCCGAAATTGAACACAACCTTCTTGCGCTCGCCGATAGCAAAGCCAAACATATCGAAAAATATATGGAGGAGCGCCAGAAAGATGCCGCGATCTTTGGCCATACAACGCTCTTTATTGATCTAATTACCAAGCTAGACCAAACCAAGACTTTATCGGGCCCTCATTCGCTCCCGTATCTTAATCTAGCCCAAAGGGCAAAGGAACAACTCCTGAATTACGCGGGCATCTACAGCTATACTGATATTCTGCTCGTTTCCAATGCCGGTGAGTTGGTCTTTTCGCTCCAGAATTTCATGCCTTTGGGCACAAATCTCTATGCCGACGACCAGCGGAATACTGCGCTGGGCAAAGTCTTTGATAAATCGCTGACCTTCCTCCGCGCCGAAATTTCTGATTACACCTACTATCCGCCCACCAAGCAAGCCGCCATTTTCGTTGCCGCGCCGATCCTAAAGGACAAACAACCAATTGGTTCCCTCATTTTTCAGATGGATAACGCCGAAGTTAATGACATCACCAATGATTATATTGGTTTAGGGCAAACCGGTGAAGTCTTAATCGGGATGCAGGATGGCGAATATGTCATCTTTGTGAACCCGCTCCGCCATGACCCCCACGCCGCCTTTCAACGCAAAGTCATGCTCGGCTCAACCATCGGCGTGCCCGTCCAAAATGGGGTGCTGGGCCTCAAAGGCAGTGGCGTATCCACCGATTACCGCGGCCATGAGGTGCTGGCGGCTTGGCAATACATGCCCAACTTACGCTGGGGGATGGTCGCCAAGATTGACACGACGGAGGCTTTTAAGGCTATTCTTGCCCAGCGCCAGGCGGTGCTTGTCCTCGAAGGAGGTACATTTCTACTGATCATCTTGGCCGCTTTTTTCGTCGCCCGCTCGATCTCAACCCCCCTTCTCAGGCTCACAAAAGCGACGCGCTCCGTAGCCAAAGGCGATTTTGCGACTCCGATTCCCGTTTCGGGCAAGGACGAGATCGGTGAACTGGCCGAGGCTTTTCAATGGATGGTCGCTCGGGTGGCTTCAGACTTTCAAACCCTTCAGGCCAGTGAACTCAAATATCGCACGATCTTTGAAGATTCCAAGGATACCATCTTTATTACCACGCCCGATGGCACAATCAAAGATATTAGTCCTGCCATTGAAACGCTAACAGGCTATACACGGGAAGAGGCCATCCAGCGGAAAGCGCAAGATTTCTATGCTGATCCCAATGTTCGCCTGCTGCTCCAGCAAAAGATTGCGCTCTTCGGTGAGATCCAAGACTTTGAATATCAATTACGGCGCAAAGATGGGACGCTCGTTGAGGCGCTAGTCAACCTCTCGGTTGAAAAAGCGGCGGATGGCACAATCGTTGGTTATCAGGGCGTGATTCGGGATATTTCGCTTCAGAAAGAGGCTTTGCTTCAAGCGCAACTCATCAAAGAGCAACAGTTGAGCCTCCGCGAACTGAGTACCCCGCTTATCCCGTTGGCCGCCAATGTGTTGGCTTTTCCCTTGATTGGCCACATTGATCCCGTGCGGGCCGAGCTTTTGATGCACACAATTTTGCGCGGGGTAGAGCAACGCCGTGCCCAAGTTGCGATTATGGACATTACAGGTGTGCCGGTTGTAGATACTTACACCGCCGACATTCTAATTCGCACGGCCAAAGCGGTGAAATTGCTTGGATCCCAAGTGGTTTTGACAGGAATTCGCCCTGATGTGGCCCAAACTTTGGTGCATTTAGGCACAGATTTAGGCAGTATTGTGGTTTGTAGCACGTTGCAAGATGGGGTAGCGTATGCTCTAAAACACCAAAAGAAGAGCAATCTAAGCAGAAAAGTTACTAAAAAGAAGGTGATTGAGCCTTCTAGGGATTAGATCATAGCCAAATGATGAAAGAGCAGCGGGTTTTTCTTGAAATTCAAGGAGCAGTACAAGGCATCGGTTTTCGCCCCTTTATTTATCGCCTGGCGCAAGATTTGGGCCTGAAAGGGTGGGTCAGCAATAATCCACAAGGCGTAGCTCTCGAAATCGAGGGGCCTAAAGCCATTTTGCTCCAGTTTCTGGAGCGCATGCTCGTCGAAAAGCCTTCGTTCGCCTTTATTCAGACTATGGAAACCAAATGGCTCGCGGCAGTGGGCTACCAAAGCTTTGAGATTCGTCAGAGTAATGCGTTTGGGGCCAAGTCTGCGCTGATCTTACCCGATATTGCACCTTGTTCAGCTTGCCTAAACGAGATTTTCGACCCCGAAAACCGCCGTTATCAATATCCCTTCACGAATTGCACTAATTGTGGCCCACGGTTTAGTATTCTAACCGCTTTACCCTATGACCGCCCAAACACAACGATGGACGATTTTCAGATGTGTTCGGCTTGTCAAGCCGAATACGAAACCTCGCTCAATCGGCGGTTTCACGCCCAGCCCAATGCGTGCGCGATTTGTGGCCCAAATATCTATCTTACGCTTCAAGACCCCGATGGGCGGCTTTTAACCTCGGAAGCCAAGGTTCCCTCCGCCATAGAGGCCCTTTTGGATACGCTAAAACTAGCTTTAGAAGATGGAAAAATCATTGCGCTCAAGGGTTTAGGCGGTTTTCAGTTGTTGGTCGATGCCCAAAATGAGCAAGCCGTTAAGCGGTTACGCGAATTGAAGCATCGGTCTGCGAAGCCTTTTGCCTTACTCGTGCGGGATCTGGCCATGGCCCAGCAACTTTGTTGGCTTTCGCCGCAAAGCGAAAGTCTCCTCGCCGCTCCTGAAAGCCCAATCGTTCTTCTTCAGCGGCGAGAAGGGCTTAAAATTGCTGAAAATATCGCCCGAAATTCACAATATCTGGGCCTTATGCTGCCTTCCACGCCTTTACATCATCTCCTAATGCAAAAAGTCAATTTCCCAATCGTCGCAACCAGTGGAAATCTGCGCGATGAACCGCTTTGCATTGATAACCAAGAGGCTTTACGCCGCTTGGGCAAAATTGCCGATCTCTTTTTGTTACATAATCGCCCAATTGCCCGCCATATTGATGATAGTGTCTTATGGCTCATCGCCGATAAACCCCAGCTTCTGCGCCGCGCACGGGGTTATGCGCCCCTACCCATTCAGCTAAAGCACCCTTTACCAACGATCTTAGCGGTTGGGGCCCATCAAAAAAATAGTATTGCTTTGAGCCTCAAAAACCAAATCTTTCTCAGCCAGCATATTGGGGATTTAGAAACCCCCGAAGCTATGGCCGCTTTTGAGCGGATTATTGCTGATTTCTTACATTTGTATGAGGCAAAACCTACTGCTATCGCGCATGACTTACATCCTGATTACTTTTCTAGCCAGTGGGCCAAGCGCCAAGCCGTGCAAATTCCCTTAATCGCCGTGCAACATCATCATGCTCATTTTGCAGCATGTTTGACTGAGCATAATATAGAGGAACAAGCCCTGGGAATTGTTTGGGATGGCACAGGCTATGGCTTAGACGGCACAATCTGGGGCGGCGAGTTTCTGCTTGGCACTGCGGCCAAAGTCGCACGGGTGGCCCATTTGCGGCCTTTTCACTTGCCAGGCGGCGAAGCGGCGATTCGGGAGCCACGGCGGGTTGCGCTGGCTTTACTTTGGGAAATCTATGGCCGAAAAGCTTTAGAATGGAACGATCTTGTTCCTGTTCAGACTTTTCGAGAAGGGGAAAAGGATTTATTAGTTAAAATGTTGCAGATGGGCTTTAATTCGCCCCAAACAACAAGTATTGGGCGGCTTTTTGATGGCATTTCGGCCTTGATTGGTTTGCAACAACGCATTACTTTTGAGGGCCAAGCAGCAATTATGTTAGAGAATTCAGTCGATTCAGGCGAAGAAAAGGCTTATCCAATTGTTTTAGATCCTTCAGCTTCGGTCTTGCAGCTAGATTGGCATCCACTAATCGAGGCGGTGTTAGATGATTTGCGCCACCAAGTAGAAAAACCGCTTATGGCAACCCGTTTTCACCTAGCTTTGGTTCAAGCTATGGTTGCGGTAGCTCAAGTTATTGGCGAAGCGAAAGTTGTTTTGACTGGCGGTTGTTTTCAAAATCGCTTTCTTACCGAAAAAGCGAAACAACAATTAGAAAAAAAGGGCTTTGAAGTTATTTTGCATCGTCAAGTGCCTCCAAACGATGGAGGAATTAGTTTAGGGCAAGTAGCCGTTGCTGCTGCCCGCCTAAAGGAGTGAAAAATGTGCCTTGGCATCCCTGGAAAAGTGCTTCAGATTGAAGATCATCCGTTAGGCTTACCGATGGGCAAGGTAAGTTTTGGGGGAATTACGAAAGAAGTTTGTTTCGCTTATCTTCCTGCTGTGCAAATTGGGGATTATGTGCTGGTGCATGCTGGGTTTGCGCTCAATCTTGTAGATGAGCAAGAAGCGCAAGAAGTTTTTGCCTTGCTCAAGCAGCTTGGCGAATTAGATGAATTAGAGCCATGCGCTTTATAGATGAATACCGTGATGAGGCTGCGGCCCAACGTTTAGTCACAGAAATTAAGCGTTTAAGCACGCGACCATGGGCGATTATGGAGATTTGTGGGGGACAAACCCATACTTTGCTCAAGTTTGGCATCCTTGACTTATTGCCTAAAACCTTAACGCTTATTCACGGGCCAGGCTGCCCCGTCTGCGTGACTTCGCTGAAATCGCTTGACCAAGCGCTTGCGATTGCCCAGCGGCCAGGCGTGATTTTTACTTCTTTTGGCGATATGCTGCGAGTTCCTGGTTCGCAAACTGATCTCTTAAAGCTCAAAGCGCAAGGTTATGACATTCGCATCGTTTATTCGCCCTTAGATGCGCTAAAATTAGCCCAGAAAAACCCAGATCGAGAAGTAGTCTTCTTTGCAGTTGGTTTTGAAACGACGGCTCCCGCAAATGCTATGACGGTTTGGCAAGCTAAACAACTTGGCCTTTCTAATTTCTCTCTTCTTTGCGCGCATGTCCTTGTGCCACCTGCGATGCAAACCATTTTAGCCGCAGACGATTGTCAAATTCAAGGTTTTCTCGCCGCAGGCCATGTTTGTACGGTCATGGGCTATTGGGAATATGAGGCTCTCGCTGCAAACTATCAAATTCCCATTGTCGTTACAGGTTTTGAGCCATTAGATTTGTTGCAAGGGATTTATCTCACGCTGAAAGCGCTGGAAGAAGGGCGGTTTGGGGTTGAAAATCAATATGGGCGAGTAGTTAGCCGCGCCGGAAATAAGGCTGCTCAACAAATGCTCCAGCAGGTTTTCACGATTTGTGACCGCGATTGGCGCGGAATTGGTTTGATTCCGCAAAGCGGTTATGGCTTAAAGCCCGAATTCGCTTTGTTCGATGCAGCAAAACGCTTTGAAGTTGCAGATCTGAGCGTGCAAGAATCTCCGCTTTGTCTCGCAGGCGAGGTTTTACAAGGCAAAAAGAAGCCTTCGCAATGCCCTGCTTTTGGGCAACTTTGTACGCCCACGCAGCCGCTTGGCGCACCAATGGTCTCTTCTGAAGGCGCGTGTGCAGCCTATTTTCATTACCGTTCAGAGGGGTTTCCTAAATGCTAAATTTGCAATGTCCCTTGCCAAACAGCGATTATTCAACAATCTTATTGGCCCATGGCGGTGGAGGTCGGCTTACGCAGACGCTTATTGAGCAAATTTTCTTACCTGCGTTTGGCAATTCGACCTTGAATCAACTTCACGATGGCGCAATTTTAGACCTTGAAAAAGGGCGATTAGCGATTTCAACCGATTCCTTTGTGATTAGCCCACTTTTCTTCCCTGGCGGCGATATTGGCTCGCTGGCAGTGCATGGAACAATCAATGATCTAGCGATGTGTGGGGCTAAACCAATTGCGCTAACCGCTAGTTTTATCTTAGAAGAGGGTTTGCCAATCACCGATTTATGGCGAATTGTGCAATCTATGAGTCAGGCGGCTCAAAAGGTTGGGGTTTCTATCATTACGGGCGACACAAAAGTTGTTGAACGCGGGAAAGGCGATAAGATTTTTATCAATACGACAGGGCTTGGAAGGGTTCCGCCAACGATTCAGATTGCCCCTAAGCGGGCCCAACCTGGTGATCTGGTCTTAATCAGTGGGCAAATTGCGAATCACGGCATTACGATTCTTTCGCTGCGCGAAGGTCTGACTTTTGAAACCGCTTTGGAAAGTGATTCTGCGCCTTTGCACAGTTTAGTCGCGCAAATTTTAGCGGTAGCGGGGGAGCAAATTCACGTTTTGCGCGACCCGACGCGGGGTGGAGTCGCCAGTGCTTTGAACGAAATTGCCCAGCAAGCGAAGGTCGGGATTCGCTTAGTTGAGAGCGCGATTCCGATTCACGAAGAGGTGCGTGGAGCCTGCGAAATGTTGGGTTTAGACCCATTTTATGTTGCAAATGAGGGAAAATGTTTGGTTATTGTTGCGCCAGAAGTTGCTGAAATAGTTTTGAACACCATGCGAAAAGATGCTTTGGGCAAAGAAGCGGCAATAATTGGCGAAGTTTGCGCTGAGATGCCAGGGAAAGTTACTTTACGAAGCAGAATTGGGGGAATGCGAATTGTGGAGATGTTGAGTGGGGAGCAATTACCACGGATTTGTTAGGTTTGTTCAATAGCTCCCTTCAGACCTTTGCGGTCTGCCAGACCGCAAAGGTCTCCCGTATGGAAACCAACGGAGGCTAGGCCTCCGGCCTGGCCCGCCAGCAACGCAGGCTAGAAGCCCGCGCTACGGTCTACTTCGGAGGCTAGGCCTCCGGCCTGGCCCGCCAGCAACGTAGTGTTCTCCGGATCAAATCGGCTGCCCGTTGGGGCCACAACAGCGGTTCTTGTGTCGACCAGCCGAGGCGGTTTTATAGCCCTTCTTTTTCCCTAATGTAAGTTAATAAGCTTTGACAAGCCTGCAAAACTAATTCGTAGACCTGCTCAAAGTCGCGGGTGTAATAGGGGTCGGGCAAATCGAGCGGAGTGCCAGGGGGCGCAAATTCAAGCAGCCGCCGAATCTCGCCCTGGTCGGCGGCCCGCATCCACGCCAGGTCATCCAAGTTAAGCTGGTCAGCCACCAGAATGTATTGATTGCTGCGTAAGTCGGCGGGCTGGAGTTGCTGGGCCCGTTTCTCAGGCCGCAACGGGATTTGGTGGGCCCGCAAGACATCTTGCGTGCCAAAATACGGTGGCTCGCCAATGTGCCACGTGCCAGTCCCTGCGGAAGCAAGCTCAAACTGCGCTGTCAAATCAGCTTGCTTGACAAGGTGGGCAAAAACCGCTTCCGCCAGCGGGGAACGACAGATATTTCCCGTACAAACGAACAAGACTCGAATCGGTTGTCGCATCTTTGTGCCTCAGCCTTCCTAAATTAGCTTCGCCCAGAGCGTAAAAGCAAGGCTATGATACCATAAAGTCAGCCTGGCTCCCTGCCGCTTGCGCGCCATATTTGAACGCCGTGCATGTTTGTGTTACAATAAGGCCAGTATGGGCCTAATGGTGGCTCAGATTTTCGCATGAACCCCCTAAGCTGGGGGGCGCATAAAGAAGTTTCGGCTTGGGGCGGAGGTTTCGGCCTTAGCCTAAGGTTGCTCAAACGCTTGCTCACGCGAACGAAACAAAATTACCCTTGCGCCTACCTTACACGAAAAATGGGGCGTTTTTGTTTGCTCAAAGTTAGATAACCCCAAACAACGCGGTTTGAACCTTGCTCTTTACTTTACTTCTTTTTGTTAGGAGGCTTTGAATGTCGACGGAATTCGATCAAACGACGCAAGATGAATTGGAAAAGGAGGATTGGACCCAACTCCTCGACGATTACGATTATGCGCGGCCCCAGCGCGGGGAATTGCGCGATGGCATTGTCATGCAAATTGAGGAAAATGGGATTTTAGTCTCGATTGGCACGAAGCGCGAAGGGCTGATCCCCCTTCAAGATGTCCGCCAGATGGGGGATGATTTTGTCAGCACGTTGTGTGTCAACGACTCGATTCAAGTCTATGTCCAAGACCCAGAGAACAAAGATGGCGATCTAATCTTATCTTTATCCTTGGTTCAAGTGGCTAAAGATTGGGAAACCGCCGCCCGCTTATCTGCCGAAAATGGGATTGTGCGCTGTAAAGTGGTCGGTTTTAACAAGGGTGGTTTGTTAGTTCAATTCAATCGGATTCGGGGTTTTGTGCCCGCTTCGCAAGTCGCGCAATTGCATGGGCGCACCGCCGCCGAAGAGCGCCAACAAGCCCTCCAGCGCATGGTCAATCAAGAAATCCCGCTGAAAGTCATCGAAGTTGACCGCGAGCGCAATCGGCTGGTTTTCTCCGAACGCAGCGCGACGCAAGAATGGCGCAAAGCCCAAAAGCATCGCTTGCTGACCGAACTTCAGCCCGGCGATATGTTGAGCGGGCGCGTCAATCAATTGACCAATTTTGGGGCCTTCATTGATCTGGGCGGAGCCGATGGCTTGGCCCACATTAGTGAACTTTCTTGGCAGCGCGTCAATCACCCACGGGAAGTTCTCACGCCCGGCCAAGAAGTCAAAGTGATGGTTGTTGAAATTGACCGAGACCGCGAGCGCATTGGGCTAAGTTTGCGCCGCCTCCAAGAAAACCCCTGGGACACGATAGATCAGCGTTATAGCTTGGGCCAACTCGTAACAGGTTCCGTGACCAATGTCACGCCATTTGGCGCGTTTGTGCAAGTCGAGGATGCTGTTGAAGGGCTGATTCACGCCAGCGAGTTGGATGTTGATCCCCAAACACAGCCCCGCGATGTTCTTCAACCAGGCCAGATCGTGACGGCCAAAGTCATCAGCCTAGACCGCCAGCGCCAGCGGATGGGGCTTTCTTTGCGCCGTGTGACGGAAGATCAGCCAGAGGAAACCAGCCCCGAAGCTAAGGCTGAAACTGCGCCTGAAGTTGCGGCTGAAACTGCGGTTGAACTTAACGTTGAGGTGGAGGCTGAACCAAAGAGCGAAATTCCTTTGGTGGAAGATAGCCCCGAAGCTGAGACGGAGAATCTTTCTAGCCCCGTATAAGATCTTTCAGGTGCTGGCGGATGCCTAAAGGTCATCTGCCAGCGCCGACCTCAATTGCATCGCCCGCGCCAAAACGGGCAGAAAGCCACTTATGAAAAATATTTGTGTCCTTGGAACAGGCTATGTGGGCCTCGTTACGGGGGTTTGTTTCGCCGATTTAGGCAACCGCGTCGTTTGCGTAGATGTTGATCCCCAAAAAGTTGCTATGCTCTGTGCGGGCAAATCGCCCATTTATGAGCCAGGGCTGGAGGAATTGTTGGAGCGCAATGTTCGGGCGGAGCGCCTCTCTTTCACCGAAAGCTATGCTACGGGGCTGGCCAATGCGGATTTTGTCTTCATCACGGTGGGAACCCCGATGGGCGAAGATGGAGCCGCTGACCTCCGCTATGTCAAGGAAGCGGCGCACGGCATTGGCGAGGCGCTGCAAAAACCAGTCATTATTATTGATAAAAGTACCGTTCCCGTTGGCACAGGCGATGTTGTCAGCGAAATTGTAGCCAGCCATGTCTCATCAGATTTGCCGTTTGCCGTTGTTTCTAACCCTGAATTTCTCCGCGAAGGCAGTGCTGTAAGCGATTTCTTTAAGCCAGATCGCATTGTCCTTGGCTCAATGAATCGGGAAGCTGCTGAAAAAGTCGCTGAACTTCATGCTCCGCTCGACACGAAAATTATTAT
The DNA here is from genome assembly GCA_002325605.1 of Chloroflexaceae bacterium UBA1466. Classification (GTDB taxonomy): domain Bacteria; phylum Chloroflexota; class Chloroflexia; order Chloroflexales; family Chloroflexaceae; genus UBA1466. Next base: position 18,040 of record DCSM01000085.1, on the reverse strand, counting down.
CACCGATCTTCGCACGGCTGAGATGATCAAATATGCTTCCAATGCTTTTCTGGCGACTCGGATATCTTTTGTCAATGAGATCGCGCAGATTTGTGAACGTTTGGGGGCTGATGTCAAAGAAGTTGCGCGGGGGATGGGCGCAGATAAACGCATTGGGCCGCATTTCCTCGATGCTGGGATTGGTTATGGTGGCTCCTGTTTTGAACCGACAGAAAAGATTTTTCTAGTCAATGATTCTGCGGTAACAAAGGCATCTTTTGAGCAATTTTTTGCGAACATTGCTAACGAAACTTTCAAAAGCGCAGAGATCGCGGTAAAAAAACCTCTCAACCAACAAGTTTTAGCTTTTGATTTAACAACTGGCCTTCCGATAGTTGCTCAAATCGAAACTCTCACAAAAAGAGCATATTCGGGCCCCATGCTCACCTTCCAGACGGCCAATGGCCAAAAGTTGTGCGTTACAGCCGATCATCCAGTAGTTTTGCAAACCGCGCAAGGGTTCAAAACCGTATCGGCAGCGATGGTTAAGCCTGAGGATCAGTTGTTGATGCTGCCCGCTTTAGCCGATCAGCAAGCAGATTCTGGCTTGAAACAAGCTGATCTTCTGGCGCAAAGATATGTAATCCAGAAAGTCTTGAAAATAAGCCCCGACCATGTTGAAAAAGATGTCTATAGCTTGGAAACAAGCTCCGAAACGGTGATTACAACAACGGGAATCATCTGCCACAATTGTTTTCCCAAAGATGTTTTAGCCTTGCATCACATGGCTGCCAGCGCTGGTTGTCATCCTCAATTGTTGCAAGCGGTAATGGAAATCAATCATGATGCTCGAAGACGTTTTGTAATCAAAGTAAAAGGCTTGGTCGGCGATTTGGCGGGCAAAGTTATTGGGGTTTTGGGCTTATCCTTCAAACCAAATACCGATGATCTGCGCGAGGCTCCTTCTTTAGATATTATTCAAGCGCTTCAAGCGGAAGGCGCAAGCGTCAAAGCCTACGATCCTGTTTCTATGGAAGGTGCAGCCGAGGTTTTGCCCAAAGTGACCTTCTGTGCTACAGCCTACGATGTTGCCAAAGGTGCAGACGCGCTCTTGATTATCACCGAATGGAATGAGTTTAAGCAACTCAATTGGCAAAAAATCCAAGATTTTATGAATCATCCCATCGTGGTTGATGGGCGTAATCTCTACGATCCCCAAGAAATGGCGGCTAAAGGCTTCACTTATGTGGGGGTTGGGCGCGGAATTCCACCAGCTTTGGCTCAAAAAATTTAAGCTGGAATATAGGTTCAGGAGGATAAGATGAAAAATAGTGGTTTGTTGCTTGTGCTTTCGACCATTATCGGGATCTTATTGGTTTGTGCGGCGCTGCCTCTTGGGGGTTTAGCGATCCTTCTTTCTAATAACAATGACAAAAGCTGCGGAGTCTTACCCCTTACGAATAATTCGTGGCAGGAACAAAAGGTTTCGGGCAAAGGCCCTGACCGTTTGGTTATTATCGAAGTCAATGGCGTAATTGGGCTTGAAGATAGCGGCGGGGGCGTTTTGTCCCACAGCGATTTGTTGGCCCAGATCAAGCAAGCTACCGAAGACCCGTTGGTCAAAGCGGTGGTGCTGCGCGTTGTTAGCCCTGGCGGGGGCGTGGTCGCCAGCAATGAAATTCATCAGGCGCTCAAGAAGTTGCGAGCCGCGAAAAAGCATTTGGTTGTTTCAATGGGAAGTGTGGCCGCCAGCGGAGGCTACTATATCTCAACGGCCAGCGAGCGAATCTATGCGAATCCTGATACTTTTACGGGCAGTTTGGGCGTAATTATCAATTTGCTTAATTACCGCCAAGCCTTTGAAACGTTAGGGCTGCGCCAAGTCGTTCTCAAAAGTGGAAAGCTCAAAGATATTGGCTCTCCAACTAGAGACTTGACTCCAGAAGAGGAAAAAGTCTTGCAAAGCGTGGTCAATGAAGCTTACGAAGGTTTTGTGGATGTGATTGTCGAAGGGCGCAAATTAGAGCGCAAAGAGGTCAAACGCATCGCCGATGGCCGAATCTACACGGGTCGGCAGGCGCTTGAATTGAAATTGATTGATGAGTTGGGGGGCTTAGAAGATGCGATTGAAGGAGCTAAAAAGATAGCTGACCTTAAAGATGCCTTAGTGATTCGCTATCGCTCTAATATTTCGCTGCGGAATCTGCTGCTGAATAAGATGGCAGAAAGCTCTAAGCCTGCTGATCCCTTAGGTTTACGAAACATTACCCAATCAAATGGGCCAAGCCTAGAATACCTTTTGACTCCCTGAAACCAAAACTAAAGCAAGATTCCCCTGAAGCCCTAAAAAGTTTTACAGCTTTTTGGGGTTTTCTTTATGGTTCAAAATCGCAGTGGCATCAACTATTCCCCAATGATAGCCCATCGTGGCGCTAAGATGTTGGGCATAACGAGCTTGCGCTTCAGGGCTTTTTCCCAGCGCTAATTGCAAATGGGCCAAACCAAGCCGCAATTGCACTTCAAAGATCCGATAATCACCGCTGCAAGCCAACTGGAGGCCCGTTTCCAAATCTTGGAGCGCGATTTCAGTTTGACCGCATTTGGCCGCCCAAAGCCCTCTGGCCGCAAGCGCTTCGAGCAACGTTGGGCTGTGGCCTACCTCTTGGGCAATTCGCAGGGCCTCGCCATAATGTTGAGCAACCTGACTATCTTCACCCACTTTGGCCGCCAAATCCCCTAAAATGCGCCGACATTGGCTTAAAGATTTCACCCAGCGATTTTGTTCGCATTGTGCCAGGTTAGCTTCAGTGAGGGCTTTGGCTTGCGCTATTTTGCCCACCCGCAGGAGAAAATCCGCGTACCAAATCCCTTCCAGGCTGTAAAGCAAAGGCTGCGACGGATTGAACGCTTGTTGCAAAGCGCTGGCTTGCTGAAAAGCACTCTCGGCAGCGGAGAGGTCGCCATGCAGAAAAGCAGCCCACGCCTGGTAAACTCTAGCCGTCGCCTCGCCTTGCTTGTTACTCGCAAACTGGGCCGTGACCAAGGCTTTGTAAGCTGCTTCCTGGCTGGCGGGGAGCATTCCCAAAAGGGCATAAATGCCCGCAAGATTACGATAACCGATGCTGGCCGCCAGCCAAGCACTCGCCTTCTCGGCCAGCGCGTTTTGGCGCTCATAGAAAAAAGTTGCTTCCCGTGGCCGCGCCAAATTCAGCAAACAATGCCCCAAAGTGGCAAAAATAGCCTCCTTAGCCGCTAAATCATTAACTTGCGGTTCTTGGGTGCAATCTCCATTGGGGAAAAAAGCCAGCAGCAGCCCCAAAAGGGTCTCGTAAGCCCCTAACTGTTGCCCAAAAGTGTTGCGCTCGCCCTGTTCAAGCCGCGTCTGATAGACCTGGAAGGCTTCTTCATAAGCCCCCGTCTGGCACATAAGATGCACAGCCTCAACCAACGGCGCTAAATCCGCAAGCGTCGGGAAGCGCGGTGTTTCGCCCGCAACAGAGAGGTAGTAATTTTTGAGGGGGCGCGGCCCCGCTTGATCAAGCAGCGCAGCGCCCCCAGCCTGCCAGCGCGAATTATGGAAAGTCCGTACAAACGGATGCAAGAAATATTGCTCATTTTGGGCATCATAGCGCAAAAGATTATAGTCCAGGAGGCGCGTGAGGAGAGCTTGAAAATCCGCTTCCTTCAACAGAGCCAATTGAGTCTGTAAATCTCGCTTTTTCCAAGAAAGGCGCTCCAAAATACCTGGCTTGGCCCGACAAATTCGCTGTAAAGCAGCAGATTCGATTGGGGTACGAAAAAAACTGAGCAACAAAAGAAGATTTTGCTCAGTTTCTGACAACTGCTGCTGGCAATACTGAAGTGCTTTATTCACCAAAGCGGAGGAGGGGAGCGGTGGATTGGTTGCTGTTCCTAGAAAATCAGCATCTTTGTACGCTGTAATATAGCCTCGCGCAAGACTCAAGGCCAGCGCGTTGCCTTGCCAATCCGTCGCAAGCCGATTCAAAACCTCATCTGAATCTTGAATCTCTAGCTGGCGCAACAAATCCCAGCTTTCTTCTCGACTCAAAGCGCCTATTTCGTACTGGATATAGTTTGCTGAGGCTAAGAAATCCAAAACAGGCAAACGACTTGTTATTAAACAAAAGGAATTGTGCCCTGAAGCAGCGAAGAAATGCAAGAGATTAGTCAAATCAACATTTTTAAGCAGCCCACATTGATCTTCTGTCTGATATTGTAGCTCTTCCAAACCGTCGAGAATGAAAAGATAGCTCCCCGAAACCAACAAAGTACCAATGGCTTGCACTCTGGCTCGCGCTGAAGCAAGTTTGCGCTGATCAAAAAGTCGCCCACTTATGTGCATCAAAGCTGCTTCAAAAAACTCATCGAGGTTAGGTTTGTAGCTAAAACTCCACCAAAAAACCCCTCCTGGTTGACTTTGCCGCTTATCGGCAAGCTGCGCCTCCAGCCAGCGCCGTGCCAAATTGCTTTTGCCAGCGCCACCCGCCCCAACCAACGCTGCCAAACGGTAGACGGGCGAAGCCCACGCCGCAGTGAGCGCCTGGATTTCAGTTTGCCGCCCGACCCACTCCGCCGAAAGAGGGGGCGCGCCATTCAGTGAAATTCCCATTTTCGTAGAGTTCGGCTCGCGTAACCCTTCTTGGTCAAAATCAGGTAGAGGAATAATTTTGGGCGACAACGGCTCTGAGCGCAAAGGGAGGCAAAAAGGCTCTTGGGCTAAAAGCGCCAGATCAATTGCCCAAAAGCTATTTTCAGCCTCAGCAATAAGGCCTACTATGAGATTTGTCTCTAGGTCTAAGAGCGCCGCACCACTCATTCCTGCTTTAAGCTGAGTAGATTGCAATTGAAAAACATTTTGAGTGCTTTCAGCTTCGATTTGCTCAACTAAAACGTTGATTTTACCCTCGACCAATGCTATTTCAGAGCCTTCGGATTGCGCTGCGAGATAGCCAAAACTGCGAAATTCATGCCTTGCCGCCTCGGTTGCGCTTCCCAAAACAGCAATTTGTTCTGGAGGAAGTGGGGGCAAGCCCCCAGCCAGCTGCAAAAGAACCAAATCCTGCGCCCAAACCGCCACCGTTGCCCGCCAAGCGCGTTGCTCACCTGTTCGTGCCTGCGGAAAATAAACCCCGATTTCGCCCGAAGCGAAATTCGTTGGCTCTGCGCCCGCCGCCTCAGCAACTTTTGCCGAAGTTACGATCTTTCCATCAGGCGCGACGGCAATCCCCATGCCTACCAGTACATTTGTAGTGCTATGGCGGATTTGCACCGTAAAATCACGGAGATTTTGCAGGAGGACTTTATTGCTCATGTTTAGCTCTGGCTATTTTTCAGAAAAAACCCCTTGAAAGGGTAAGATTACAAAAACTTACCTGGATTCAAGGGAAAAAACCGCTTAATTGTGAATTTTGAATCGGCTTAAATAACGCGCTCGTTGCCTCCATCAATTGGTACTTGCGCTGCCGTTGTTTTTGCAAAAAGAGGGCCACACATTTCGGCGGCTAATTCGGCAACATCTCGACTGGTAACTTCAATTTGCATGACGTTATTCGTCTTGTAGGCTTCAACCGTCAAGCCATAATGTGCCGCACGAGCTTGCAAAAGCTCTTCAGTCCACAAACCTGTATCAAAAACTGCATTTGGATGCAAGATATTGAGCCGAATCCCATCTTTGCCCCATTCCAAAGCCGCAACGCGGGCAAGCTGATTCAAAGCCGCTTTCGAAGCTGAGTAGGCTGCTGCGCCAGGGCCAGGCGCAGGTACATTTTTTGAGCCAATAATTGAAACTCTCCCGCGTTTTGGCGCAGCTTTAAGGAATGGATAGACTTCACGCATTACAATGAGATTAGAATCCAGATTGATGTTCATTATCTTCCGCCATTCGTCCAGAGATAAGCTATCAATGCGCTTTGCTGAAGGGAAAATTCCAGCGTTAAGCACCAGCATATCGATTCCCCCGAACGTTTTAGCAGTCTTATCTAACGCTTGGTAAATTTCGCTTTCACTTGTAAGGTTACAACGAATCCCTAGAAAGTCAGGACGGTCAAAGAGCTTTTCAATAGCAGGATTGATGTCCAAACCGACCACCGCAGCCCCACGAGCCAAAAACGACTCAACGCAAGCTTTGCCAATTCCCGACGCTGCACCCGTCACCAGCGCAATTTCGCCTGCAAACATGGGCAAATTTTGCTTCAAATGCAGTTTAGCCTGCTCTAATTCCCAATATTCTACATCAAAAACATCTGTAATTGGCTGCGCTTGATATTTTTCTAAAGCTGTAGCCCGCAAAATGATAGCCATCGTGTGGCGATACATATCGTGAACGATATTTGCTTCTTGGGCATTTCTTCCAACCGTAAGCAGCCCTAATTCTGCATCAAGAATAACCCTTGGCGCAGGGTCAAGCATGGTTAAAGAAAGTTCTGTCCGCTTAGAATGCTCTTTGAAATAAGTTTCGTAAGCAATTCTGTAAGATTCAACATCTTTACCCAGCAGAGGCACTCGTTTTGTCCGAATCACATGGTCGGGAGTCACTGGGCCTTGCTGCGAAAGAGTTGCAACATCGGCGTGACGTACAAAAGAAGACGCTTCAGCATCATTGTGGGTTGCAAGAATTACAGGAAAACCCGCAACTTTAGAGATCGCTTGGCGAAAAGTCGCAATTTCTTGGCGCAAAGGCTTTGCGGAGAGCGCAGCAGAGAGAGGAAGCGGAGAAATTGTGATTTGCCAGGCCCCATGCTCTTCCAGATAGTTTTCAGCCTGCGAAACTAACGCAAGCATGCGTTCATAAGCGATTTTAGCTGTTTCCCCAAACGTAAATAGACCATGCCGCATTAAGACCACGCCGATGGTCTTTTCCTGCATTGCAGTGCGAAATAACTGAGCAGCGCATTTGGCAAGCGGAAACCCAGGCCGCGTGTAGGGCACAAGAATTACCGTCTTGCCATAAAGCTCCTGGATGCGCTCGGCTCCCTGTGGGGTATTGGTTAGAGTGAGTAAAGCATCAGAATGCGTATGGAAAACGTATTTTTCAGGCAGAAGTGCGTGTAACATTGCTTCAACCGAGACTGGCGGAGCAGCAAGATCAGTAACACTGCGATTTAATTCATTTGCCCATTGCTTATCAGTAAGGGAATCGAGCGTTGTTAGGCGCAGAAGATGAGCTAATCGTACAGGTGCAAAACCCGCAGCCTCGATCTTCGCTAAATCCCAACCACTACCTTTGACATACAAAATATCTTCCTCTTCGCCAAAGATATTTCGTTCGCGGCTTTTGACCGATGTATTCCCCCCACCGTGCAAAACCAACGTTTTCTCTTGGCCCAATAAGCGTGAAGCATAGACACATTGCGCGAGATCACTGCTAAACGCACTTGCTTCCTGATCATTCCAGAGGCTTTTCACTTAGACTTTTTACCTTTCTGGGTTTTTAATGCTGCTTTAATTCGTTTGAGAGTAAGCACTGCGAAGCTTCGCAAGCGTCTTCTCTCCGATGCCTTGTCCTCTTTTTAAGAGATCTTTCGAGTTCACAAAAGGTCTTTCTTTTAAGATACTATCAATTATCTTAGAGGCCGTGGCATTTGCAATGCCAGCAAGAGCAAAAAGATCCTTCAAAGCTGGTTTTTCCATTGTGTTAAATACAGCTTCTATAAACTTTCTTTCAGCTTCCAAGTCTAAAACGGTTTCTTTCGGTGGCTGGGGACGCGCTGGCGGCGGCACTGGTTTTGCTAAAGATTCACGTATCGCTGCGAGAATTTTACTTTCACTTGCTTCCAAATTTGTGATCATTTCTCGCTTGGTTGCAAGAAGCTCACTTTTGACCGCTTCCAAATTTGTGATCATTTCTCGCTTGAATGCTTCATGATCATCTCTAGTCAAAACTTTACTCGCTAGAAATGGTTGCTGCGGTTCCAAACTCTCAGAAACAGGATTCGTTGGCTTACTTCTCAATAATTCTATTTGCTCCTGGAGCGAAGTCGCATTTTCAGGCTCAACAATGAACGCGCCAATCATTTCGCCGTTGAGCGGATCAATTTCGCGGGCTTTGACCGCCGCATAATACGCAAAATCGCCAGCAATGACCTCATAGGATTCCAAACTTGTGCGGATGAGAACGGGAGGATTGATAAAACCACCTGTTTTCAAAGCATTTCGGGCAAGTTGTAAAACTTCATTTTCGGTGAAATTAGCAAGCGAGCTTTTAGAGCTAATTTTTTTAACAGGGACAAGTTTCAGGGAAAGTGTCATTTGGTAAGCCCTATTTTGTGCATTACTTCTGCTGCTAGGCGGCTAAATTCTTCTGCTGAAGCGGAATTGGGCTTAAAATCTAGCACCGAAAGTGGGGCCGCAGTTTCTAAGCCACTAACAAATTCAACTCGTTCAGCACATTTTGCCAAATCCTCGCGCTCGTAAATATAGGTTTCCAAGACCGCAAACCGATAAACATCGCGGACTTTCCTAATTCGCTCTTGCAGACTATACTTAACAAACATTGGATTAGGCGAAACTTTGCAAGGTAAAACCCCTAAAAGCTCAATTGGCTTTCGACCAATGTAGCTTCGGGTTGTGTCATTAGTTTTAATGAAATCTCTTACATTATCTAGCCCTTGATTAGCAAAAGGCTTCAGATCAGAAGGGATGATCAAATAGTCCGCCGCAATGAGGGCAATTCGAGCAAAGAGATTCAGCGCTGGGGGAGTATCAATCAGAACAAGATCGTAGTTATCCTCTACTACACTTAGTTTTCGCGTTAGGATAAATTTAGCAAAATCTAATTGATTGAGCTTTTCCTCTTTTTCCATCAAATTGATATGGGCAGGAATAACCGCAATCTCTGGATTATTAAATTGAGATGCTCTTGCCACCTCAGAAATAGGATAGAAATCTTCTGAAAGCAGCACATGCCCAATATTCGCATCCTTGATATTATCATCTTCCTCGTCTTCAAATTTAATTAGCCCCGTCGCAAACGTCGTATTCGCTTGACTATCCAGGTCAATAATCAAGACGCGCTTGCCCTTTTTGGCTAAAGCTGCGGCCAGATTCACCACCGTTGTCGTTTTCCCCACGCCACCTTTGTTATGGTAGACTGCGATAACCTTCATTTTGGGCTTTCCTTCCCTTTTTTGAGATGAAGCTTGAACGGCAATTACGGGAGTCAATGGTTCAGAAGCTTGAACAACAGGATTTAAACCTTCATTGGCACTTGAATTTTCAGCTTCTAAATTAGAAATACTTGGAAGCTGACTTTCAACTTCTACTGGAGATTGATTTGGGCTTAAATCAGCTTGTTTTATCAAACTTTCGCGGCCAATCAAAGCCTTTATTTGCTCAAGATTAGCAGCAATTTCGTTGACAAGACAAAGAAAAATAAGTTTTAGCTCCTCGCGGATTCTTTCGTAAATGCGAAGTTCTTTCCCATTCGTGAGCAAACCATAGCGCACATTCATCTCATCCGTGTAGCGTTTCAGTTGCCGAACATGGCGATCTAAGTTTTGCTTGGGGTTTTTAATTTCCATAATAAGCCTAACAACAGGTTTCCTGCGCCTTGCAAAAACTAAAAAATCTAGGCGACTTCGCCCACCCTTCAACATAACTTCTTCATGCCAGGTTTCAGGTGCATAGCCTAATTTGGGCAACAAAAAATGAACAATAAGTTTGCTTTCGACTTCTCTTTCGTTCAGATAGAGTTCTGGCTGAAGATCTAACATAATTTCTGACTCTGAAAAGACTTTTTGAGACCTGAGAGCTTTTGAAAAACTTTCAGGTCTCAAGATTTCAATTATTTGCCATTTTTGATGGTCTGGTAAAGATCGTCAGCTTGCTTGGGGGTTGCTTTCTCGTGAATAACAGCTTGCAAACCACGGGCAACTCCCACGGGACAATCATCTTGCCAGATATTGCGGCCCAGATTTACGCCGATTGCGCCACGTTGCATCCCATCGTAGATAAATTCAAAGACTTCCAAAGCGGTATCACACTTGGGGCCTCCAGCGATAACAACAGGTACGGGACAGCTTTCCGTAACTTTCTCGAAGTCTTCGCACCAATAAGTTTTGACAGTGGTGGCTCCTAACTCAGCCGCAATTCGGCAACAAAGCGAAAGATACCGCGCATCGCGTTTTTCTAACTCTTTGCCCACTGCCGTTACCGCCATAACAGGAATTCCATAGGTTTCACACTGATTGATCAATTCTGTTAGGCTTAAAAGGGTTTGACGCTCATAGGAACTCCCAATAAAGACTGAAAGCCCAACGGCAGTCGCATTCAAACGGATAATTTCCTCAATCGAAGTGGTTAAACCTTCGTTGGCCAAATCCCCACCGACGATACTTGTCCCGCCCGAAACGCGCAAAATGATTGGTTTGCTATCTTGCGGGCTAATAATTGGGGTGCTATCTTTAGAGCTAACGGTAGCCCGTAAAACCCCTCGCGTGAGGAAAAGCGCGTCTACAGAGGACATTAGCGGCTTGATCATTTCGCCTGGCTTTTCCAATTTGCTGGTAGGGCCCAAAAAGTAGCCGTGATCCATCGCCAAAAAGAAGCAATGGCCATCAGGTTGAATCAGACGCGATAAACGGTTCTGTTTTCCCCAGTCCATTTGGAGCAAAATCCTTTCGTGAATATAAATTAGCGCAATGGAAGTGGCTCAATTATACCTGGCGCAACTTATCTGTCAACTCTGTCAACCTAGAAGTGGCCAGAGGAAGATGAGCTATGGTATAATTGAGGTTAAGATTTAAAAGGCAAATTAAAGGCTTTTGCTAAAAGTTGTTAGCCAAAAGCTATTTCTAAGCCAAATAATGGTATAAACTTATGTCTTCCTATACAACAACCACAAAACGAACGTGTCGGGCCTTGGTCTACACTCGTTACATTGACTATAAAGATGCTTGGAATTGGCAGCGGCAAATGGTAGCAGACCGTTCGGCGGGAATGAGTAACGATACTTTGTTGCTCTTGGAACATTCGCCGACAATCACGCTAGGCCGTTCGGCTAATATGGAAAATCTTTTGGTTAGTCGTGCTGAATTAAGTGCTAAAGGTATTGCTTTAGTAGAGAGTGACCGTGGAGGCGACATTACCTATCACGGTCCTGGGCAATTGGTTGGTTATCCAATTCTCAAATTACGCAATTATGGTGGAGACTTGTTGGCTTATTTGCGTAAATTAGAGGAGGTTCTCATCCAAACGTTAGCGACCTACAACGTGGTTGCCAAACGGATTGAGGGTTTGACGGGGGTTTGGGTTGAAGGAGAAGATTCAGGGATAGAAAATCTAGCTTTGGAAGTCGAAACTGAAGCGAAGGATACTGCAAATTCAAGCACATTGGCCAAAATTGCGGCGATTGGGATTCGCTTGAGTGCGAGTGGCATAACTTCGCATGGGTTTGCATTGAATGTAGCCCCAGATCTGCAAGGTTTTGCCCAGATTATTCCCTGTGGGCTTCAGGGACGGCGCGTTACTTCGCTGGCCCAAATTTTGGGAACCCCGCCCCCAATGAAAGAAGTAAAGGAGCGCGTCATCGCCGCTTTTTCGCAAGTTTTTCAAATCGCATTCATCACTGAGAAAGGCTCATGAGCGAAATTTCAAACTATCAAAAACGTCCTCCTTGGCTTAAAGTACGGGCCCCAACGGGCGAAAATCAGCATGATCTCTTGCATCTCTTGCGCGACCTCAAGCTCCACACAGTTTGTGAAGCGGCTAATTGCCCTAATCGTGGTGAATGTTGGGAAGATCGGACCGCGACCTTCTTGCTTTTAGGCGAGATTTGTACTCGTGGCTGTCGGTTTTGTGCAATTCCCAAGGGCAAACCAGAGCCGCTTGATGAACAGGAGCCAGCGCGAATTGCGGAGGCCGTAACTTATCTCAAACTCAAACATGTAGTTTTGACCTCAGTGAATCGAGATGATTTGCCTGATGGCGGAGCGCATATTTTTGCAGAGAGTATTCGTCAAATTCGCGCAAAACTTCCTTCTTGCACCATTGAAGTGCTAATTCCTGACTTTGAAGGCAATTGGGCCGCATTGGAAATGGTTTTGGAAGCTGGCCCAACTGTCTTGAATCATAATATTGAGACGGTTCCGCGTCTTTTTCCTCGTTTTCGGCCTAAAGCCAGCTTTGAACGCAGTTTGGAATTGTTAGCACGAGCGCGAGCTTTGCAGCCCAGCATCCTGACCAAAAGCGGCATGATGGTCGGCGCAGGCGAAACTAACTCTGAAGTCTTGGAAGTTATGGATTTTCTGCGCCAAAATGATGTAGATGGGATAACAATTGGGCAATATCTCGCGCCCACGAAGAGCCATTGGCCGATGGAACGCTATGTTACTCCTGAAGAATTCGATTTTTTCGCTAAGGAAGGACATAAACGTGGTTTTCGCTTCGTTGAAAGTGCGCCTTTAGTGCGAAGTAGTTACCACGCTCACGCTCAGATCACGCAACTCTGATTGAAGATAGATCAAAAGGGGCGATTTCCGAATCGTTTTAATTCTTCAAGCTCAATGAAAGGATCAGTTAATGATCAAGCGCAACTCTCACTCTGCTACCAACTTGCAAGAAGGGAGTTTAACTCGCCAGGCAGCAACCCAGCAATTTAGCGCTGTACGCCAAGAGAGCGAGAAAATCTGTTCCCCACTTCAAGTTGAAGATTATGTAATTCAAACGACCCCCGAAGCCAGCCCTGCAAAATGGCATTTGGCCCACGTCACCTGGTTCTACGAAACCTTTATTCTAGCCGATTTTGCCCCCAACTATCAACCGTTCCATCCCCGTTTTCGTTACCTCTTTAACTCTTATTACGAACAGGTCGGCCAATTCTTCCCGCGCCTCCAGCGCGGTTTGTTGTCGCGGCCTACTGTTGCTGAAGTCTATCGTTATCGCGCTTACGTGGACGAACAGATGAAGCAACTCATTGAAACCGCTAAAGAGGAAGATTGGTCAACTATTGAACAGCGCCTTCTCATTGGTCTCCATCATGAACAACAACATCAAGAATTGTCTCTAACTGATATTAAGTATAATTTAGCGTTTAATCCGCTACGTCCCGCCTATCGTGAAGATTTGCCCACGCCACCACCCTGTTCTGCGCCAGCTATAAATTGGTTAGAATATGCGGGAGGCTTAGATAAGATCGGTTATGCGGGAGAAGGTTTTGCTTATGATAACGAATCTCCGCGCCATCAGGTCTATCTACCCCCATTTCGGCTGGCTTCGCGCTTAGTTACCAATGGTGAATATCTGGAATTCATCGAAGCAAAGGGTTATGAACGCCCTGAATTATGGCTTTCAGATGGGTGGAGTACCATTCGGAAGCAGGGTTGGCAGGCTCCCTTGTATTGGGAAAAGATTGATAATCAGTGGTGGCAGGCGACGCTGGGGGGAATGCGCTCTTTGCGAACAGAAGAGCCTGTTTGTCATGTCAGTTATTTTGAAGCTAATGCGTTCGCAAATTGGCAAGCGAAGCGGTTGCCCAGCGAAGCGGAATGGGAAATTGCGGCTCGGAATCTGCCTCTGACAGGAAATTTATACGATAGTGGTTTCTTCCACCCTAGCGCTGCGCCAGAAAATGCAAGCGGTTTGCTACAAATGTACGGTGATCTTTGGGAATGGACGCAATCGCCTTATGCTCCTTATCCTGGCTATCGCGCCGCAGCGGGTGCGATAGGGGAATATAACGGTAAGTTTATGTGCAATCAATTCGTTTTACGCGGTGGTTCTTGCGTGACTTCTGCCAATCATATGCGTCTCACTTACCGCAATTTCTTCTACCCGCATGAGCGTTGGCAATTCAAGGGGTTTCGGCTGGCGGAGGATGTATGATGAAAATCGATAACATCCAATTTACTGATTTACATCCCTCTCTAGTCGATTTCAAAGCAGAGGTTTTAAATGGTTTGGCAACTCAGCCCAAAACTATTCCGCCTAAGTTTTTCTATGACCAACATGGTTCACAGCTTTTTGATCGGATTACGGAGTTACCAGAATATTATCCGACGCGGACTGAAATAGCGATTCTCCAAGAGCATGGGGAAGAAATGGCTCTGTTGCTGGGGAAAGAACGTTGGTTATTGGAGTTAGGCAGTGGTAGCAACAAGAAAATCCGTGTACTACTCAATGCTCTACAACCAGCAACCTATTTACCCATTGATATTTCGAAGGAACATCTTTTACAATCCGCGCAAGCGCTGGCTACAGACTTTCCCAAGCTAAAGATTCACGCGATTTGCGCCGATTACTCAAGCGATTTTCAGCTACCATGTAGCAATATTCCTAACGAAAAGAGAGTAGCTTTCTTTCCTGGCTCCAGTATTGGCAATTTTGAACCTTCGCAAGCGCAAGATTTGTTGCGAAGAGTTGCAAAACTCTTAGGGCCAAAGGGAGCTTTGCTGATTGGGGTCGATCTAAAAAAAGCCCCGAATCTGCTTCATGCAGCCTATAATGATGCCCAAGGGGTTACCGCAGCTTTCAATCTTAACCTGCTTTCGCGCCTCAACCGCGAATTGGAGGCGGATTTCAAACCCACTCATTTTGAACATTATGCCTTTTATAATGTTGAACTGGGGCGCGTGGAAATGCACTTGGTTAGCAAGATTTCGCAGGAAATTCAAGTTGCGGGCCAGAAATTTACGTTTGCGGAGGGGGAAAGTATCCACACGGAAAACTCTTGCAAATACACCGTAACGCAATTTCAGAATTTAGCTAAAGCAGTAGGGTTTCAGCCTGAAAAGGTATGGGTAGACGCAGCTAAATTGTTTAGTGTGCATTGCCTACGAGTTAATTAGGTAGCAAATTAACTTAATTCCAAAAAGGGGCGTAAACGTAGTTTTAGCTTTAGGAGCTAGCACGTTTACGCCCCTTTAGCCCAACTCTGTTTAGAAGTAGCGGCTCAGATTGTCAAAGATTTGTTGAATGTCTTTTGTATTTCCTTGCACGATAATCGTGCGCGAAAAGTTTGCAATCTGCTTGAGAATTATCAAATCAGCATCTTCGCCATAGGCAACGGGAAAGATACTCACGCCACTTTCAAAGAAGTTCTTTTCCAGCCCCGCCAGCGTAAGTTTACTAGAATTGTCGGCTCCATCACTAAGCAACACAATCCCACGAATGCGGTCTACGCCAGCACTTTGCATTGTATTGAGTTCTTGGTGCGCGATTTCCAGAGCATCAAAAACCGCAGTTTTGTTCTTGGCTTGCAGTCCCTGAATGGCAGTCTGCAAGGCAATCCGACTCTCGGAAAGGGGCGCAGGTTTGACTAACAATTCAGCCGTATCAGAGAAGACAATCAAGCCAACCCGATCTTCAGGCAGAATCCGTTGCAAAAAATTATCTAAACCTGCTTTTACTGCTTCTAGCTTCTCACCTGCCATTGAGCCTGAAATATCAACGACGAGCAAGATGTCAGCGCGTTTGCGGTTGAGGGCCCAAGAATCCTTCGCCGCCACGATAACTTCGGCTTTAGGCACGTCCAGCGTGTTCTGAATCCCCTCTGGTTGCACGCCAAATTTCGCGCTCACGGGGTCAGTGAGGGTTACGTTGACATTGGCAGGGCGAAAACCGTAGCTCAAAGCAAGTTTTTGGCTCTCTTCGGTCAACAAGAATTCGTAGAATTTGCTGGCCGCTTCTTGCTCAACTTCGCTGGCACTGGCTAAAATCACAAAAGGGTTATCGTGCCAAAACGTGCCTTCTTTGGGATAAATCGCAACCAAAGGCGTGGGCGGTGGCGGATTTGCCTTGTTAAATTCAATTAGCGTAATCTCTTCCATCGGAAAAGCTGAGATATAGCTCATGCCAAACTTCTGCATGTTTTCGCTAAAGACTAAAGTGTTGTAACCGTAGTGTTTAATGCCCTTCCCAAGATCCCGAATAAACTGTTGACTGGTTGGGCTGCGAACATCCTCGACTGATAAACCACGTTGCTTATTATTGACTGCATAAAACTCAGCGATTAAAGTCGAAAGAGCGGTGGTACTAATTTCTGGATCGGTATGACCCCAGGAAAATTTACCCCATTCAGGATGCCCAAACTTCCCCCAGCCTTGCGGATCATTGATTAGCTCCAGCATATCTTGCCAACCAATAGGTTTTTTGGGCCAACCTAGTGCTTCAGCCATTGGTTTCCAGAGCGAAATCACGACGGGGGTCAAAACAAGCGGTTTTGCTGAAGTTGCGAGATCAGCTTTGTTCAACTCACTTTTTAGCACTTCCAGCCAAGTCGAAGCCGAAGGACTCCAGGCGGTGACGCTCAAAGTGCCATTTTTGATCTCCGTGCGAGCTGCTCCGCTCGACTTTTCAACCCCCTCTACAAAAATGGTTTGGCCATTCACTTGAGCTTTCTCAGCATTAAAGACTTTGAATCGCTCCTCAAGCCATTGCTTTTTCTCTGGGCTGTAGGCAAACCGAACAACCAAAGAGTTACTGGAGGGCGCGGCTGATTCACCTGCGGGAATTTTGTTACCATTGGTGCAAGACCCTAAACTAACCAGCAAAATCAACAAAAAGAGTAAGATAAACGACTTAGACCGCATGAAAAACCACCCTTTCTTAGAAATTTGTTTATAAGCCTAAAGCTAAAGAAGCTCTGGTTAAAAACCAAAGCTTCTTTGCTTATCTCAAATTGTTCTGTCCACTACGATCTTAGGCTTAAACTAGATTTCATTAACCGCACGTTCAATCAGCGAGCGGGCCAGACTCTGCGTACCTGTGTGGACAAAGTATTTGACATACATATCGAGGAAAGCACCCAGGTAGTCAATCTTATCATCAGCGATGTCAATGCCATGCTTGAGATTGGCGATGATTTGCTCTGGCTCCAGACCTCGATCTCGAATGAAACCCGTGATCCAATCGCCCATAGAGTTAAGACTCTGGGTGACGAAAC
>DCSM01000085.1:0-1057 GCA_002325605.1 Chloroflexaceae bacterium UBA1466 | reverse complement strand
AATCATCTTGAAGCTATCGTTCTTCTCCAATTCAGAGGGACTCAAGCTATTCATCGCTTCCATGGTAGCCTTGAGGAAGTTGGGCCCCAGGGGAACTAGCCCATCAAGACAGATAATCGCGGCCATTCGCATTTTCGCGGGGCCAGTATATTCGTCAGCCAATGAACCGAGGAAATCACCAATGCTATCGCCTGGAATCCCATTGATTTGACAGTAAGCCAACAATTCTACAATCAACTTAAAGGTCAGATCAATCTTCTGCGCCTTATCAGGTTTGGGGGTAATGTTGGTCAAGAAGCCGAGAACATCAACCTTTTGCCCAATTTTGTTGGCCATTGCGGCTGTGCCGAGGGCTGAACCCGTTTTATCCGCAGTTTCGTAGAGCCACATTGCCCGTTTGTAGCCTTGGGATTCGTCGTTATAGAGGGTAATGGCCCGTTCACCGATCTTTTGGATTAAGTCCTGGTCTTCTTCGCCTGTTACTTCGCGGATGGTTTGCTCAAAACCCACCACATTCGTCCATTCACCAGGGATAACGAAATCGAGGGATTTTAGCACTTTCACCGTCAGATCATCTTTAGGTAATTCGTCTACGAGTTGGTAGATGGTTTTCGCCATTAGAAAAGTCCTTTCAGAAGTAGGCTGATCCTCACTTGACACTCTCTAAACCGCTAAGATTGAACTTTTGGAGCCATTCCTCGCGATTTTGTTTGGTAAAGCTTTTATCAGAAGAGCGAACTTGAACTTGGAAGCGATTAGCGACTAAGACGCTCGTGCCCATGCTGCCGACATCGCGGGCGGGATACCCACCAATTTTGCGCGAGCTACTCTCATACTCTTTTGCGACACTTGGCTTATCAATCGTATCTGTGACAGAGAGATTGGCGAGGCTTTTTCCCTTTTGCTTCAAATTTGCTTGGGCAAAACCCTTCTTTTCCTGATTGTAGGTCACGTCGTAGCCACTGCCACCTTTCGGGAAATAGCGGTTGAACTTGCTGCCATCAACAGGTTTGCCCTTTGCCTGGCTGCTGCTGCCGCTGCTGCCGCTGCTGCTGCT
>DCSM01000109.1:16120-34961 GCA_002325605.1 Chloroflexaceae bacterium UBA1466 | reverse complement strand
GGAACGGTTGTTTCTTAGCGAAAGGGAAGAGTAAAAAGATGCTTACACGCCGAATCATTCCCTGCCTTGATGTCAAGGCTGGGCGCGTGGTCAAAGGGGTTTCGTTCCTCAACCACCGCGACGCAGGCGACCCTGTCGCGCTGGCCGCCGCTTACAACGCCGCAGGAGCCGATGAATTAGTTTTTTACGACATTACGGCCAGCAGCGATGAGCGCAATATTATGGCCGATGTCGTAGAAAACACGGCCAAACAAGTTTTTATTCCTTTAACTGTCGGGGGGGGTTTGCGAACTGTCGAGGATATGTATCGGATGTTGCGAGCGGGAGCCGATAAAGTCTCGCTTAACACCGCAGCTGTCTTGCAACCAAACATTATTGAAGAGGGTGCTAAACGGTTTGGCAGCCAATGTATTGTGCTTTCAGTTGATGTCAGACGGGTTTCAACCTCGAATCCACCGAAATGGGCAGTTTTTACTCACACAGGCCACAATCCGCGCTCTACAGGCCTCGACGCAATTGCATGGATTAAGCGGGGAGTCGAGTTAGGCGCGGGCGAAATTGTAATCAATAGTATGGATGCGGATGGGCAAGAGACGGGTTACGATTTGGAACTTTTACGGGCAGTTGGAAGTGCTGTAAATGTGCCCGTTATCGCTTCTGGCGGGGTAGGCTCACCGCAGGATATGTATTTGGGGCTGGCAGAGGGCCAAGCAGATGCTGTTTTAGCCGCTTCTATTTTTCATTTTGGCAAATATACCATTGCTGAAGTTAAGACTTATCTTGCTGAAAGAGGAATTCCTATTCGGCAAATTGCTCAAATAGCAGCCTAAAATTAGAATTTCGGTAGTCATGTAAGGGTAGGGGACTTTGGGGGTCTTTTTGGTAAACGGAATCCGATGGCTTTAGCCATTGGCCCCCAAAGGCTAAAGCCTTTGGACTCCTGGCCCATAATCTTCACCACTACTGACTTTAGCACTACCAAAAAGGGCTTCTCTCAACGCTTGTTCTTCATGTTCTGCTGCTTCCTCTTCATTAACGATGGTGGGCAAATGCAACAGAATCGTTGCGCGGAGTTTGCGTAACTGAAGCAATGAATCTAAAGCAGCTTCATGCACATTGGGATCACCGTCTTGCACCGTTTGGGTGAGCATATTTAAGACTTCGGGGGTAATTGCGGCTGTACCCATACGCCCCAAAGCCCGTGCAGCGGCTTCCCGTGTATAAGCCTCTTCATCCTTGAGCAAAGCTAAAAGATTGACAATCAACTCCTCCGTACCTGCAAATTCACCCAGTTGCGAGAGCAAATGCGCTGCTGCTGACCGCACAAAATTATCTTGGGAAGCTAATTGTTCGGCCAGGTAATCTAGCAATTTCGGTGAAGAGACTCGATCCCACAGCGTTCCCAAAGCCCGCGAAGCTGCATTGCGAGTCTCCAATTCACAATCATGAAGGGCCATTTGCACCAGAGTCTCAACCATCGTGGGGGAGGGTTTAGCCACAAAATCACCCAATTTGCGGGCTGCTTCCGAACGTACATTGGAAGCACTGCTCTTTAAGCCTTTATCCAAAATTGCAAGATCCGCAGGGGTATAGTTTCCCCGTTGTTTGCGGAGGCCGCGAATAAGATCATAAATTGATTTCCAGACGGGGTCTTTGAGAGTTTCCCGCATTCGGGTAAATTCATTTCCCTCAAAATGCCCTAATTCAGCAAGAAGCGAACTGCGGAACCATTCATCACGGGAACTATTCAACCTTCGGCGAGCCATTTGGAGGGTTTCAAGCTTGACCATCAAGTCTTCAAGCGTTAGCCGCAATTCGGGTATTGTCCGCAGGTCTTGGGCCAAAATTTGGGCGGCCTGATAGCGCAGCTTGGCACTGCGACGAATGAGATGGTCGGCTCCAGGGCCCGTTGTGATCTCGGCCAGGGCCAAGACCGCCGCAATCGGATGTTGCTCAAAAGCTTCCAAAAATGGCTCCAGGGTGCGAATCGCCAAATAGGTTAGCACACTATGGGTTCCACTGATCTGAACTTCATGCCAGGGATGCCGGCCTAAAAGCTGGAGCCGTTCATCTATCTGCGAGCGCCAAAGTACTTGATTAAACATATTATTCACAATTAGCTTCATTGACAAACTTGTCTAAATTTTGATTCAGGACGCGGAAGCCAACTTTGGGGGACGGCTTGCGGCTCTTCGCGTACTGAATTATAGCATAGCAATGCCAAATGTACTAGACTTTGAATCACTTTTTTTGTCCAGATGCGAGAAAATTAGAACCCAAAAAGGGAACTTAAACAAAAAAACTACTTTCAGTTTCCTTTAGCTCGCACCTGGGCAGAAAAACGAAAAATAAGCGTTGCTTGGCTTTTAACGCCCTTGAAATCAGTTTAGCTTTAGCTGATAGTTTCCAGGGCCTTTGCACAGGAACAAAGCGTTTATTTTGGCTCTTTCTTCGCTTTCGCAGGCCAATTTCTTTGGAAGATCGTTTTTTAGCTGAGTTCTGGGGCTTGAACTTAGGCTCTTTTGCGTTATTTTCTAAACTTATCTTAGGCTTCAAACGGTTGCGCCAAATAAACTTTTGTGCTATCATAGCAACGCTGCAAAGCTTTGTTTTTGTAATCCCTTTCTGCCTCAGCACTCGTTCTAGCATGTTATTTTGATTCAAAATGTAAGGATAGACGGTGAGTTACACCCTGGCTCTTGGGCCCTTTAACCCTGCCTGGCGTGGCCCCCAACGGTTACTACTGAAGATCGAAGGCGAAGCGGTAATCGATGTTACCTATCGGGCAGGTTATAATGAACGCGGCTGTACAGAAAGGCTGGCTCGGCTCCCCCTTGATCAAGCCCTCTTTTTGGTTTCGCGCATTTGCGGGCCCTGTTCCCACGCCCATACTTTAGCTTTTTGCCAGGCGCTAGAAACTTTGGCGGGGCTGGCGGTTCCGGAGCGAGCGGCCTATCTGCGGTGTGCGGTGGCTGAGGCTGAACGCCTCCTGTCGCATCTTGAAACCTTAACGAATTTGTTTGCGCTTTTAGAACTTCCCCGCTTTACGAAACCATTACAGCAACTAAAAGCCCAGGCCCGCCAAACGCTGTTGCTCCTCACAGGCCGCCCAACCATCCCCGACATCTGTTTGCCTGGGGGCCTGCGCCACGACTTGAGTGCTGAATGTCGGTCACGGCTTCTAGGTTTGCTGACCGAGATTAAGCAAAGTCTTTTCAAGCTTGGCGAGCGTGTGATTGATGACCGAATCCTATTCGCCCGAACCGTCGATGTGGGTATTCTTACCCCCTCTGCCGCAACGCAATTTCAATTGCGCGGGCCGCTGGCGAGAGCTTCGGGCCTCAGCGCTGACTTGCGGCTTGATCAACCGTATGCGGCCTACGGGCAGCTTGAAGGTAAGCGGATGGTGCAAGAAGGTGGGGACGTTAATACCCGTCTGACGGTTTTGCTGCTGGAAGCCTTAGAAAGCACCAAACTGGCGGCCCAAGCCTTGGAAAAGCTCCCTGCGGGCCCCTGGCAAGGGCTTATGCCTACCAAAGTTCCTGCGGGCCAAGCTACAGGAGCGGTAGAAAGCCCCCGTGGGCTGCTGCGCTATACGGTAGAAAGCGATGGCGAACACCTCACCGCCGTGACGCTTGATGCCCCCCATCAGCTTGAGCGCCTGGTTGCGCGCACCTTACTTGTCGGGGCTTTGTTGGACAACGTCATGCTGATTACCCAATCTACCGACCATTGTGTAGCTTGTGCTGAGGGTTAAAAACGCTGCTGCGTAGAATACTTTGCCTGTTACAAGATCCACCTCAAAATGCTTGACTTGAAACCAACATCCCTCACAACCCTAGTTGCAAATGCAGCCTGCTTGCTTGATGCCCTCCCCGACAGCTTGGCGGTCTTGGATGCCACAGGCAAAATTCTCTACCTCAATGCAACTTGGCAACAGGAGAGTCAAAATGTTTCTGAACCCTTCCCCTTTTGGGTTGGGCAAGAATATTTGAAAGGTTTTGAACTCTTATTTGCCCCCAATGGAGCCGATTTGCCCGCGCTGGCCGCGGGGTTACGGGCCGTTTTGAGCGGTTTGCAACCCCAGTTTCAGCTTAAATATGCCCATGCCGTGCAGCTCCACCGTTGGTTTGAAGTGCAAATCAAGCCCTATACTTATGGCCAAGAGCAGGGCGTTTTAGTGCAACAGCGCGATGTTACTGCTCAATGGCAAAAGCAAGAAGCTTCAGAAAAGGGAGCCAAACCTTCATGGGCTGTGCAAGGGGTTGCGGAACGGAAGGAATTGCAGCTGGCGATAGAGGAGCGCGAAGAAAGCTACCGCGCCTTACTGGATACTTTGGCCGAAGGGTTGGTGATGTTGGGGCAAGAAGGGCGAGTTTTGGCTTGCAATTCCCGCGCCGAAACGATTCTCGGCTTGCGCTCCGACCAAATATTGCGCTGGGTGATGCTGGATGCCACTTGGCAAGCGGTTCACTTGGATGGCCAACCTTTTTCAAGCACCGAACACCCTTTGCATAAAGCTTTGCGGACAGGCAAAGCTTCCTTTGAAGTTGGGATGGGGTTTCGGAAGCCGCTTGATGACACGCAAATTTGGATTTCAATGAATACGCGCCCGATCTTTCGGGCTACTGAAGCTAACCCTTATGCAGCAATCGTTACTTTTTTTGATATAACCCACCAAAAGATCGAAGAAGAGACCAATCAAAATCTCCATAGTCTTGGAATTGCCCTGGGTAAGGCTCTTGATATTACTGAAACCTTGCATCTTATTTTGAAATCTGCAATTACAGTAGCCAAATTAGACTGCGGAGGCATTTATCTCATAGATGAAACAACAGGTGCAATTGAGTTAGTTATTAACCAGGATTTGTCGCCCGAATTTGTTGCCAAAACTAGCTATTATCCTGCCGATTCACCGCAGACCAAACTCATTATGGCTGGGCAACCAGTTTACACCATTCTTGAGAAAAATGATCTACAGCTTGATATTCGCAGTAAAGAAGGCATCCAAAGCCTTGCAATTGTCCCCGTGCTTTGTGAAGGTCAAGTAGTGGCTTGCCTGAATATCGGTTCCCGAGCGATGCAAGAGATCACGCCCACTACGCGGGCCACGCTTGAAACGATTGCCACTTACGCGAGCAGTATCCTGATCCGCTTGCGGCGCGAAAAAGCGCTGCGGCAACGCGAAGAGCATCTCCGAGTGATCTTTACGGCGGCTACAGCGGTTGCCTTTGTTTCAATTGATGTAAATTTGCCAACTTTACCGATTTTAGAGTTTAGCCCTGGCGCAGAATCTGTTTTTGGCTATCAACGCGAGGAAATCTTGGGCCAATCGTTTGCGCTGTTGGTTCCCCCAAACGATCAGGCCCAAGTCTTAGAGCGGGGCAAGCTCTTGCGGCAACGGAAGGTTGGTTTCAGGGGCGAAGTGGTCTACAGGCGCAAATCAGGTGAGGCTTTTCCGGCCCAGCTTCATTCCTATCCTTTATTCAACGAGAATGATGAAGTTTTAGCTTCGCTCGGCGTGATTATCGATCTTTCAGAGCGTAAGCAGGCCGAAGAGGTTTTACGCAGCCGCGAAGCCATTTTGGAAGCCGTTAGTTTCGCTGCAACTCGTTTTTTGGAAGAGACCAATTGGCAACAAAACATCCAAACCGTTTTGGCGCATTTGGGAATCGCCACTAACGTTAGTCGCACCTATATTTTTGAAAATCATGGAGCCGCTGATGGTTCGCTCTTGATGAGTCAGCGATTTGAATGGACAAGAGATGGCGTTAGCGTGATGCTTGATGCGCCAGAATTGCAAGGGCTTTCCTATCAAAAAGATGGTTTTGGTCGTTGGCAAGCTATCTTAGGGCGAAACGAACCGATCCATGGCCCTTTAACCTCTTTTCCGCTCAAAGAGCAAGAGCTTCTCGCGGGCCAAGATATTCTTTCCTTGGCTGTTGTCCCGATTTTTGTGCAACAAAATTGGTGGGGTTTTATCGGCTTTGATGATTGTAAAATCGCTCGGCTGTGGGCTGAGGCCGAAGTAGATGCTTTGAGTGCCGCAGCGAGCATCATTGGGATGGCGATTCAGCGAGACCGCGTCGAAGAGCGGGCCCGGCAAGTGCTGATTCAAGAAGAAATTATCCGGGCCCAAGAGATCACGCTGGCTGAACTTTCTACGCCCCTGATTCCAATCAGTGAACATGTGGTCGTAATGCCATTAGTGGGCATGGTTGATTCGCGCCGCGCCGAGCGTGTGATGGAAGTTCTCCTGCTGGGCGTTGCCGAACATCAAGCCCGAATTGCGATTATTGACATTACGGGCGTTTCAGTAATTGATGCTCAAGTGGCTAATGCGCTTGTTTTAGCCGCGCAGGCCGTGAGATTGCTGGGTTCGCAAGTTGTTTTAACGGGGATTCAGCCACATGTAGCCCAGACTTTGGTCGGGCTAGGCGTTGATTTGAAGGCGCTTGTTACTCGAAGTACGCTCCAAAGTGGGATTATCTATGCAACGAAACGCAAATAACTTTTTAGCTTTATTTTTGCAATTGCTAAAGGAACGAAACTCGTGACTTTTGTTTCCCTTTTGCCGTTGCTCTTAGCCGCTGCTGCTTGTTTAGGCCTCAATCGGTTTGTCTCGACGCGCACATTGGGTATTGGGGCGGCAGGTGCGACTTTGGCCGCGGCGCTGCTGCTCGTTTTGGGCCATTTGCAAGGACTGACCGTTGATCTGCCACCCGTAAATTGGTTAGGCCTTGAAACGCTCAACATCTTTGCCGCTGGTCAAACAGATGCTGATGGGCTTGCCCTAACGCTCCTTTGCGGAGGAACTTTAGCCCTCTTAGCGATTGCATTAGTTTTGTCGCCCTCCGTGAAGGGTTTTAGTTTACTCTTTGCTTGGGCCTTGCTGAGTTTGGTAACAACGCAGATCGCTTTTCAAAGTGATGGGCTTTTGTTGCCCTTTACCTGGGCGCTGGCGGTCTTGCTCAATTACAGTGCTGTGCGAGCGAGTGGCGCTTTAGACCGCAGCACAGCCTTGCCGCAAGGCGTAATTTGGGGCTTGCAGGCCAGTCTCCTTTTGCTGGCTGGCCTGCTGCTTGGGCAACCTGCCCTGAATAACGGCGAAATGCCGGGAGCGCTGGCGGCGATCTGTGTTACTCTGGCTTGTCTGATGTTGGTCGGCGGTGGGCCCTTTCAGAGCGCTTTGGAAGATTCTATCGCTGCGCCAGCAGCTTTAGGCGGGCTTATTCACGGCTTGATTTTGCCGCTTCTGGCCCTTGACACTTTTGCGCGACTCGTAACGGTTGTGCGCGATGTTAGCCCAACCAATACGCTTCCCCCGTCCTGGCAAACCTTTCTGCTGCTTCTGGGGCTGCTGACCTTGCTGATTGGCGTTGCGGGAGCTATGCGCGAGACGCATCTGCGCCGCTTTGTAGCGTGGCAAGCCAGCGGTCAAGCGGGCTTTGTCATCCTAGCGATTGCGCTGGAAGGCTTTTGGGCCCGCCTCGCTGTGCCAGCCTTGTTAGTCAATCTTGGCTTGACCACGATAGCGGGCGCGTTGGCGGTTGCGGCGTTGGAACGGCTTACGGGCAGCGACGACCTGACGCATGTGGAAGCGGGAACGCGCTTACGAATCACAGGTTTGCTTTGGGCCTTGGCCAGTCTTTCAGTTTTAGGTTTGCCGCCGATGTGGGGTTTTTGGGGCCACCGCTGGCTGTTTGAAGCCGCTTTAGCCCAAACGCCGTGGGTTATACCCCCAATTTTAGCCATTAGTTTACTAGCTTTTTTTGCGTATCTCAATCCTTTAGCTCGTTTTTGGGGCCAAACCGCTTGGAATCAAAAGAAAGAATTGCCCAATCCTATTTCTGATGGCCATTCGCTTGCCCCAGTCTTTCTTTTAGCGACTGTTCCACTTCTGCTTTTAGGGATTTGGCCGCAGTTGGCGTGGCGCGATTGGTTACAATTAGTTGAAGGCGCTCCCGTAACTCTTTCTGTTGGGTTTTTGGCCCAAGCGGGCAATATTGGCGTAGCGTTTGGCGGGTTTATTTTGCTCCTTTGGGCGTTCATTGTCCGCCCAAACTGGACAAGATTCACTCTGACCGATGAAGATATGGAAGCGGTTGTGCTACCCCCAACTGCACTGGCTGCGAGTTTAGAGCCTTTGGCTTGGGTGGGTTATCCTAAAAAACTCTTGCATTTTGGCTGGAAGATGTTAAATACGCTCAGTCTTTGGGCCCAAACGGGGATGAATCTCTTTGAAAAACGATTTTACCTGGCAGGAATCGTCTTAGCCAGCGTGAGTCTTATTTTGTTGATCGCTCGCGGATAGGAATTTAGCGCAGATGATCGATCCAATTTGGCCTTTGCTTGGCCTTACCTTGAGTGCTGGAGCAATTTTGCTTTTGCAGGATTGGCGCTTTACCTTTCCTGCCTTACTGCTGAATTATCTTTCGCTCACAGTTTTCTTAGGCCAAAGACTCTTTACGGCTGACCAACCATTAGATTACTGGACAAATAGCACGATTATCGCTGTCAAGTTGATGACAGGCATTGCGGTTACAGCGATTTTGACGATTACGGCCCTGATGTTTTCGCAAGATTTTGGCTTAGAAGAACTAGACGAATTTGGCCTGGCCGAATTACGGCGAGCGGCGCGGGCCGCCCAGCGCCTCCGTGCCAGTCGGCCCTTTCGCCTTAGCGACTACACGATTCCCTTTTGGGCCTTACTTTTGGCGCTTCTTGCAACCTTTGCGTTAGTAAGTATTTATCCTGTTGCTACTTCGCCGCTCGTAGATTTCGCCTGGTATTGGCTCGGCTTGACAGGCTTATTTACCCTGGCGGTGGCTGCCGATTTACGCAAAGTTGGGCTAGGCTTGTTGCTCTGCCTTAGTAGCATTGATTTGCTCTACACCGCTGTGGTCAATGCCCCAAATGCCAGTGGAGTTGGCGTAATGGCCCTTGCTCTCTTGAGCTTCTTAACGCTTTCGCTGGCTTTGGCCGTGGCCTATCTTTCAGCCTTACTTTATGACCGCCTAAAAACTCTCGAATTAAGCGAATTGTATAACCAAAGAACCTAAAGCAAAGCGTATTACCTGCTATGCTCTATCTCCTTTTCATTCTTTTTCCCATTTCAATGGCCGCGACCTGTTTTGTCTTGCGTAAATATACTGAGCTAATCATTGTAGCAGCAGTTGGAACCATTTTTACGCAGGCCTTTTTCTTAGCCCAAATTCCCCTCGACGACCTAACGCGGATTTTGGGGATTATCCTCTCGCTGAATGCCTTAAATCGCCTTTTTATCTTTCTCTTTCTAAGCATTGGCGCTTTAGCCTTCATTGTTTCGTGGCATCTCCCTCATGGCGAGAACTTTATTCCTGTAACTTTGCTCATGCTGGCCCTTAATTGCACCATTTTACTGCTGCAAGACCCCTTTCTTCAATTGTTATTGCTTCTTTCGGCCAGCTTAACCGCCGTTTTAGCAATGGTAGATTTGCCCACTGGCGCTGGCGCATTGGTTGGCACACGAGTCATCGCCACGGCGATCAAATATCTCATCTTAATGATCATTGCTGGGATGCTCATCTATCTTAGCTTTGTTTTAATGGACATTTATCAACCTGGCGAAACAAGGGGCCAATTTCCCTTAACCCGCTTCATTTTGGCTCTTCTTACCACAGGTTTCGCTTTACGCTTTGCGCTTATTCCTTTCCAGACTTGGCTTAATGACCTGGTGGAAGATGGCTCTCCAATGGTCACGGCCCTCGTGATCTCAATTTTTCAAATCACGAGTCTCTTCGTGCTGGTGCTTGCTTTGCAACGCTTTCCGACCATCCTAATTGAAAATCCTTTTGGATTGACGCTCTTGCGAATTGGTGGTATTGTAACTAGCGTCAGCGCAGGATTGCTGACCCTTAGCCAAGCAAGTCTCCGGCGCACCTTAGCCTATTTACTGATTTACAATAGCGGAATGGTCTTTTATGGCTTAGTTTCCATTTCTGAAATTGGGCTAATGGGCGCAATGTTTGAATTATTCAATCAGACTTTAGCGATCATGTTACTTTTCGTCAGCCTCGCGTTGTTAGAATTTCCCGATGGTCGTGCCCCAGGAATCGAGCGCCACGACCTTTTACGACGGTGGCCCGTAGCTGGTTTGGGCTTCATTAGTGGCGGGTTGGCTTTGCTGGGGTTGCCGCCCTTTAGCGGCTATGCCAGTAAAATGCTAATTTACCAAGAAGCGGCCCAACGTAGCTGGCTGGAATTTCTACCGCTCTTGTTGGCGACGGCGCTGGCGGGTTTGGGCCTGGCACGGATTTGCCAACAAAAGTTGCTTGGGGCCTCAGCCACGGATGACGACCTTTTAGGCACGCGCCAAACTGCTTTAGTCTTTCAAGAGCTACTTCCGCCTACCGAATCGCTGGCCGAGCGCAACCTTAAAGCCGAACCAACCAGCACGGCCATCTTAACTTTACTGCTTTTAGGTGCATGTTTGGTGATTGGCCTTTATCCTCAACCGCTCTTGGCCATGATTAGCGACGTTATTCAGAGTTTGACCTTTGTTCAAGCTCTCTAATCTGCTTGTTTGCTTCGTTTGGAAACGAAAATTCACTAAAACAAGGTTTTATGATTCGCTTATTTCGTCTTAATACTGGTTCTTGCGGAGGTTGTGACCGCGAAATCGAGTTGGCCGTAGAGTTAAGTAGCCATTTAACCTGGGCAAACTCGCTGCAAGATGCGACGGCCATTATCCTGACAGGGCCGATTACGCTGGGCTGTCGGTCTGAATTGCTAAAAATCCTTCAGAAAGACCAATTACCACCCTTGCTGGTGATTGGGGATTGTGCCTATAATGGGCAACCTTTTAGTAAAGGTGGCATAGAAAAAATGCCCGATGTGCCTATTCACTTGAAGTTGGAAGGTTGTCCCCCAAGTGCTGAAACGATTTTAATGGCTGTGCGGGAGGCTTTGAAGCAGTGAAAGTTATTTTTCTTCAGTCTCTATTAGCATTGTTGGTTTACCCTGGTTTTTTATTCACTTTAGGACTAAGCATCCTCGCAGCCAAGCTATCAGGAACTCAAATCATCACGCGCTCACTTGGCAAGTCTTTTAGAAAAGCTTGGCGCGAATCCGAAGTCAGCATCACGCTTTTGACGATTTGCCTTGCAAGTGGGGGCTTACTCCTTTTACCGTGGCCTTTGCATCCCACGTTCCTCACTGCGCGCCCACCTGAAGCCAACGGCAGTTTGTGGCTGGGAGCGTGGGCAGGGCTGGAAGGCGCTTTTTTGCTGGCCTTGTTGCCCGGCTTGTTCGCGGGTTCGCCCTTGGTGGCGCGAGCCTCCAGCCGCGAAGCGCAACTGGGAGTTGTGGGGCGCAGTTTGCTCTGGTTAGCTTTAGGCAGTAGTTTGGTTTTCCATCAAGATTGGCGAATTGTCGGTTCAAATGGCCAATCACCTCTGTTAGCTCACATTTTGGCTATTTTGGCAGCTATCGTAGCTTTTCCCGCCGCAATTGGCTGGGGGCCTTTTAGAGCTAAAGAGAGCCTTGCATTTGGTGGCCCAAACCACGGTTTAGACAGCCAAACTATTGACCTTGCCCAAGCGGCCCATGCTTTGCACAGATCTGCGCTTTTGGCTGCCAGTTTAGTTGCGCTGCTGCCACCTTTTCCCCAGTTTCCCCTTGTCAATTTGGTTTTGATAATGGTTGTTTTTAGCGGCCTGAGCTTTTTCTTAGCCCACTACAAAGCTTTTGGGCCTGTTTTCACCTTGCAAGAGGCTTTACGCTTCTGTTGG
Source organism: Chloroflexaceae bacterium UBA1466 (assembly GCA_002325605.1). GTDB lineage: Bacteria > Chloroflexota > Chloroflexia > Chloroflexales > Chloroflexaceae > UBA1466. The sequence continues at coordinate 23,190 of DCSM01000109.1, read as the reverse complement.
TGGCGAGCTTTACCTTGTGGAATTATCGCTTTAGCCTATTTAGGCTTTGTTCGTTGAAAAGAAAATTACTGTTTTTCTATGAATGCGCTTGAAATTCAAAATTTAAGTAAAGCATATAGCTTTGTTCCCGTTTTGCGTGAATTAACGCTGCGCGTGCCGCTAGGGAAAGTGTATGGTTTATTGGGGCCCCACGGGGCCGGGAAAACGACGCTCTTGCATCTCATTCTCGGCTTCCTGAAGCCAAATGAGGGCAAAATACAAATTTTGGGCACAAGTGACCCAAAGGCAATCCAAGGGCGAGTGGGCTACCTCGCCGAAAATCACGCTTATCACGCCCGCTATAAAGTCCAAGAATATCTTCGTTTTTTAGGCAAGATGAGTGATTTGCGCGGCTCAAAACTCCACAAAAGAGTGAGCGAAGTTATTGAATTGGTCGGTTTGGAAGAAGCTGGGCAGCAAAAAATTGCAACTTGCTCTAAGGGAATGTTGCAACGGCTAGGAATCGCGCAAGCCATGCTTGCTGAACCTGATTTGTTGCTCCTTGATAACCCAACCGCCCATTTAGCTCCCGATGAAAAGGCTGAAATCTTTGATTTGCTGCTGCGGATTCGGCCTTTTTGCCCCACAACCTTACTGTGTATGCACTATAGCGACGAAGTTGAGTTTTTGTGTGATCGGGTTGGGGTCTTGGCGGGCGGCAAAATCGTCGCTGAAACTGAGGTTCGGCAACTGCGCGTCGCCAGCGTTAGTGTGAAAATTCAGGTCAATCAGCTGCCCACCGAGCTTAAAAACCAACTTTGCTACCTTTCTTCGGCGGTGCAATGCGGAAATTACAGCGTTACCCTCCAGCCCAACAATCCTACTTTGCAAACCCTGGCGCTGCGTGCTATTCTTGATGCCGGCGTGACTGTGTTAGCACTCAAACCGCTGGAGCGGCCCCTGGAGCAATTTTATCTTCAAGCGCTTTATGAAGCTACTCACGATCTGCTCCGCATTGAGCATGATACTTTGGCCGCTGTGATTCAAACTTTACAGCAGGGAAACCCACCCCAAAAGCAGATTGCTCCGCCCCATGAAACGCCAGATTGAGCTTAGAAATTCAAAAATAGGATTCGGAACTTAGCAATGAACCTTAACCAAATTGGTCAAATGCCTTTTGTGTGCTTTATTCTGCGTTTTTTATCCTTTTTGCGCTTTACCTTAGAGGATTACTTTCATTCAAAACGCATCCTAATCGAGGTTTTCCTTACGTTTGCTTTTCTCTTTTTATTGTTTAATAACAAACAACCCTTTTTAACAGGCCAATTCTTCGGGTCGGTCGGGGCTTTTTCGTTAGCTCTTACGTTGTTCACGGTCTCATCTGTGCTAAGTCAGGGCGACCAACCCGCAGGCTATTTGTTGCTCATCCGCCGGCTGGATCGCACTAGTTATCTTTTAGGGCTTTATTTCTGTGCGCTTCTGCTGATCTTACTCTCTTTTTGCATAATTTGTGCAGCTACTTTCTTTCTCAAACCTCCTTCAGACTTAAATTTTGCGAATTTTATAGTTCGGACAATACCTTTAGTCCTCAATGTGGGTTTAGTTGGAGCTTTCTTACTCCTGCTCACACCGATGGTTTTATCAACTGGTTGGCGACTGCTTCTTTTGAGCCTTCTGGCCCTAGCCTTTTCGAGCAGTTTCGTGAGTGGCTATTTTTTGCAAACTTTGCCCAAAGACTTCGTCCAGATTTTAAGCGGGATGCAAGCCCTTTTGAGCTATCCGCTCTTGCCTATCTTGCGCGGGTTTGCCCTGATGCTTGAGCAACGCACGGGAACGCCTGAATTTACCGTTCTCATAACCCAGGGCGCACTCTTAGCAATCATTTTGTTGACAGCAATTTACAGCTTTAGGCAACGTGAACTAACTTTTCTCAATGAATGAAAGTCAAATTTTAGCGAAAGACAGCTTTCAAGCCTGTCTTTTTAGTAATGAGGTAAGCTCTTATGCCAATGTATGAATATGAATGCACAGCTTGCGGAAGCCAATTTGATCTACTGCGTCGAATGGATCAAGCTGACAGTGATCTTGTCTGTCAAAACTGTGCTTCAAAACAGATCAAACGCCGCTTTTCACTCTTTGCTTCATTGGGCAAAGCTGAAACCAGCAAAAATGCGCCAGAACACGACAGTGGTAACTGTGGGGGTGGCGGAACCTGTACTTCTTGTACCTGTCAGCATTAGGCTTCTGATATAGCTCAAGCCCAAAGCTTGGGGTTAGGCATACTTGACAAATGAAAGTTATTATTTTGACGGCGGGGCTTGGTACACGGCTGCGCCCCCATACTTATAGTAAACCCAAACCGCTCGTCAATGTGGCGGGCAAACCCATGTTGGCCCACATTCTTGATTCTTTGCAACTTCTTGCAATTGAAGAATTGATTTTCGTTACGGGCTATTTGGGGCATCGCATCGAAGAGTTTGTCAAGGCGCGATACAGCTTTCCAACGCGCTTTTTGGAACAAACCGAGTTGCGCGGCCAAGCCCACGCAATCTATTTGGCCCGCGAAGTAGTCAAAGGCCCAATGCTGATTGTCTTTGGTGATGGGATTTTTCGGGCTGATCTTGCCCCTCTGAATCGGGCAACCGACGAAGGGACAATTTTTGTTCAAGAAGTGGAAGATACTCGGCGGTTTGGGGTCGCAGTGGTGGAAGATGGGCTGATCACCAAACTCGTGGAAAAACCTGAGCATCCAATTTCTAATTTAGCGGTAATTGGGGTCTATTTTGTGCCTGAAGCGCAGCGCTTGTTTGAATCAATCGCTTATATCATGGAAAATAATCTCCAAACCAAAGGTGAATTCTATCTAACAGATGCCCTTCAGGTCATGATCGAGCGGGGCGAACGTTTCCGTGCCCAGCGCGTTGAGGTTTGGAAAGATTGCGGCAACCCTTCGGCCCTACTTGATACAAATCGTTATCTTTTGGAGAATGGGGGAAGTTATGTCGGCTCCGTAACGCGCTCGATTATCATTCCGCCCGTCTACATTCCTGATACAGCCCACGTTGAAAACTCAGTGATTGGGCCTTATGTTTCAGTTGCGCCAGGCGCAAGTATCAAAGATTCACGGATTCGGGACTCGATCATCAACGAAGGGGCCCAAATCGAGGCGATTACGCTTCAAAACAGTATGATCGGGGATGATGCGCTGGTCAATGGGCAATTTCAACAATTAAATGTTGGGGATTCTTCGGAAATCCATTATGGATAAGAGCCAAAGCGCATGAGCGAAAAGCAGATTTTCAATGCCGATGAGATTCGGCGAGCGTTGATTCGGATTGCCCACGAAATAGCCGAGCGTAATGAAGGTATCCGTGACCTGATTTTGGTTGGGATTCGGCAGCGAGGTGTCCCGCTGGCGGCCCGTATTGCGGCGGCGTTAGCGGATTCGGAGGGGCAGGAAGTCCCCGTAGGGCAACTTGACATTACCCTCTACCGCGATGATCTGAGCTTGCGTGGGCCGGCCCCGATTGTCCGTAAAACTATGATTCAGCACGACATCACGGGGCATACGGTGGTTTTGGTTGACGATGTTCTCTACACGGGGCGCACGGTGCGGGCCGCGCTTGACGCGCTCGCCGACCTTGGCCGCCCCGCCAGGATTCAGTTGGCCGTTTTGATAGATCGCGGCCATCGGGAATTGCCCCTTCGCGCTGATTTTGTGGGGAAGAATATGCCTACTTCCCGCGAAGAAAAGGTCGATGTTCGGTTACGAGAAACTGATCAAACCGAAGACGCGGTGATTATTGTCCATCCAGATAGCTAAGTCAGGAGAAGCAGCGTGTCGACCATCTCAGCGGCGGGCTTTCACAATCGGCATGTCTTAGATTTAGATGATTTCAGTCGGGAAGAAATCGAGGAAGTGCTGGAAACTACGGAGAGTATGAAGGAGATTTTGGCCCGCGAGATCAAGCAAGTCCCAACTTTGCGGGGTAAAACCGTCGTCAATATGTTTTTTGAAGAGAGTACGCGCACGCGCATCTCTTTTGAACTGGCCGCCAGAGCCCTTTCGGCGAATGTGATCAATTTTACCGCTAAGGGCAGCAGCGTCGAAAAGGGTGAATCCTTGTTGGATACAGTGCGAACGCTGCAAGCATTGGGGGCCGATATGATTGTGATTCGGCATTCGCAAGCGGGCGCACCGCATTTCGTGGCCCGAAATTTCAAAGGCTCAGTCATCAATGCGGGCGATGGTCGCCATGCTCATCCCACGCAAGCGCTGCTTGACCTCTTCACGATCCGCGAGAAGCTAGGGGGGCTTACCAAGCTCAAAGTGGTAATTGTAGGCGATCTTCTTCATAGTCGCGTAGCTCGCTCGAATCTTTGGGGTTTGACCAAAATGGGCGCGAAAGTAACGCTTTGCGCTCCCCCGACCTTGTTAGGCCCTTCACAATTTTGGCAAGCTACCTGGCCCAATGTTGAGCTTTCCTACAATTTGGATACTGCCTTGAAAGGGGCCGATGTGATTATGGCCCTGCGCCTCCAGAAGGAGCGCCAACTTACAGGCTTGCTCCCTTCGCTGCGCGAATATCAGACCTTTTTTGCCATTACAATGGAGCGGCTGGCCCTTGCCAAAAAAGACGTTCTGGTCTTACACCCTGGCCCAATGAATGAAGGGGTTGAAATCATGCCTGAAGTGATCAATTCAAAGCATTCGCTGATTGAGGCGCAAGTCACCAATGGCGTAGCCGTGCGAATGGCGCTCCTTTATCGGTTAGTAAATGCGGGCCAACCAGCATAATGCCTGGCTGTGGAGGTCAAATGGTTTATTTGATTCTAAAACCTGGCTTTTAGATTATGTCTAAGCGCAAAAAAACTTTCCCCTGTGGTCACAAAGGCTTAGGCCAGTTTTGTCATTCCTGTGCCCAAAAGCAAGCTGAACAGGCCCAAAAAAGGCAAGAAAAGGAAGATTGGCAAGCCACTTTTCGCCAAGACCCGATTGATCTCCGTGGCTTTCCTAAAGACGTGGTGATTAAGGCGCGGCAAATTTTACAAGGCCTAGCGAATGGGCAAAACTATCACAATTTTCGCGGGAAGCGCTTGAATCATGACCGCTCGATTATTAGCATTCCCGTTACGCGGAATTATCGGCTGCTCTATAGAGATCAGGGACAGGGGTCGATTCTGATTCCTCTCGCGGTGGTTTCCCACGAAGATTACAATGTTTGTAAACCAGGCAGTTAGCATGGGTGTTTGGTTGAAGCAGCCCCAGCTGCCTCGTTGGTCGCGGAGAGAGTCTCACCCTCGGAGTCCACGGCTTTAGCCGTGAAGCAACAGCTATGCTTCAGCAAGTTCAGCAACCACTGTTGATTCCGAGGGAAAAGAGCTTGGGTTTCAGCCTAGAACTTCAGGGTGATCAATTTTGATCACCTCGAAAGGAGCAGCAAAGATTCAATGCGCTATTTGATCAAAAATGGCAGTATTATTGACCCGGCCCAACGAGTAGCGATGTTGGGCGATGTTTTGATTGAAAACGGAAAAGTTGTTCAATTATTTGACATCGCCGAATCAGCCCTGGAGCGGGAAGCCTTGGGGCAAGCGCCAGATGTGGAAATCATCCATGCGCGGGGTTGCATCGTTTCCCCAGGCTTCACCGACCTTCATACCCATCTGCGCGAGCCAGGCCAAGAGCAAAAAGAGACGATTGCTACGGGGACAATGGCAGCGGTGCGGGGCGGGTTTACCTGTGTCTGTGCCATGCCCAATACTGAACCACCGCTTGACAATGCGGCTACGGTGCGGCAAGTGCGCCAAATTGCTTGGCAGGAAGGCCACGTTCAAGTCGAGGTTGTTGGAGCCATTACGCAGGGCCGCCAAGGTCGAAATCTCTCTGAAATGGCCGAATTAGTGGAAGCAGGATGTGTAGCTTTCAGCGATGATGGCAGTTCTGTTGCTGATCCCGCCATTTTGCGGAACGCAATGGCCTATGCCAGTATGCTCAAAGTGCCCATTATGTGCCATTGTGAGGATACTCAACTGAACAAGGGCTGGGCGATGCACGAAGGAGCCATCAGCACGCGGCTGGGCCTCCCTGGTTATCCCGCTGCCGCCGAGGAAGCCCATATTGCCCGCGATCTGACCCTCGCCGAACTGACGGGGGTTCATCTTCACATTTGCCATGTCAGCACGGCGGGCGGCGTGGCGCTCATCCGCAATGCTCGCCAGCGCGGAGTCCATGTTACGGCGGAGGTCGCGCCACATCATCTTACGCTAACTGATCGCTGGGTTTTAGGCTCTTTGGCTAATTACAATGAGCTTTCGGCTGCTGAAATTGCTCATCAAGCATCATCTGGTCAAGCTAAACGACGTAAAAAGAAGGTTGATCGAGATTCAGTGCGAATTCCTTTTTGGCTTAATCCCAAATTGCTCCCGCCTTATGACACCCGAACGCGAGTCAATCCTCCTTTACGCACCGAAGAGGATATTGAGGCTCTAATTGAAGGCCTTTGTGATGGAACAATTGATGCGATTGCCACAGACCATGCGCCTCACACCTTAGTTGATAAAGAATGCGAATATGGCTTCGCGGCTTGTGGCATTAGCGGGTTGGAAACTGCGCTTGGCTTAGTTTTGATGTTAGCCCATTGCAATGCGCTAGATTTGATGAACGTCGTGGCCAAATTGACAGAAGGCCCAGCTGCTGTGTTAGGGCGCAATCCCTCTTCGCTCCGCCCTGGCTCGCGGGCCGATATTGTCATTTTTGACCCAGATCGCCCTTGGATTGTCGAAACAGCGCATTTTGCTTCCAAAGGCAAAAATAATCCTTTGCAAGGCCAACAGCTTAAAGGGCAAGTGATGCTCACTATGTCGGGAGGCAGCATTGTCTATCGCCACGATGAATTTGGCAAAGTGGCGAATCCTGTGCAACCTTCAAAATTGAACGATATTTTACCTAAAGACTAGAAGCAAGCGCAAGTATTATTACGCAATGCTTCAGCAAGTTCAGCAACCGTGGCTGAACTCGAGGATAACGCCCTTTTTTCCTAAGCGGCCAAGAAGGCCTCTTCAGCTTGGAAGCCGATGGCTTTAGCCAT
>DCSM01000109.1:14261-16033 GCA_002325605.1 Chloroflexaceae bacterium UBA1466 | reverse complement strand
CAACTCTGAAGAAGAGGTTTCAGCCTAGTTTAAGCACGCTTGCAAAGCATAAAAGGAGTTTTCGGATGCCAGAAACAACTCTTCTTTCGCAACTTGACGCTTATATTGAAGCTCACATTGAAGAATCTATCGCTGAATTAGCCCAACTCTGTCGGCATTCCAGTGTCGCGGCCCAAGGGCTGGGGATTGCCCAATGTGCCCAATTTGTGAGTGAAAGTCTGCTCAAACGCGGGTTTCTGGCCGACCTTATTCCTACTGCTGGCAACCCTGTCATTTTGGCGCACAAGAATGGACAAAGTTCACGCACGCTGCTTTTTTACAATCATTACGATGTGCAACCACCTGATCCCATAGCCACGTGGGATTCGCCTCCTTTTGAACTTACGCGCCGCGACGATTTGCTCATTGCTCGTGGGGCTTGCGAGAATAAAGGGGAACTGATTTGCCGTTTGGCCGCCATTGCTGCCGTTGAGGCGGTGTGTGGCGGCTTGCCCTGTACGGTCAAATTTTTGATTGAGGGTGAAGAGGAGATCGGCAGTCCCAATCTGCCCAGGTTTATCGAGAAACATGCAGCGCAACTGCAAGCTAATGCTTGTGTCTGGGATTTTGGCGAGATCAATTCGCAAGGTGCGCCCGTGCAATATCTTGGAATGCGAGGCATCTGCTTTGTTGAGTTGAAAGCGCAAACGGCTTGGTTTGAAGCTCATTCAGGCAATTTTGGGTCGATCTTTCCCAACGCGGCCTGGCGACTTACTTGGGCCTTAAATAGCCTTAAAGGGCCAGATGAACGTATCCGCATCGCAGGTTTTTATGACGATGTTTTGCCTCCAACTGAGCGCGATCTTGGGTTACTTGCCTTGCTGCCCGACGAAACCATGAATTATGGTGAATTCTATGGCGTGACCGATTTCCTAAAAGGTTTAGAAGGGCGTGAACTTCAGCTTGAGCAGATTCTCGTGCCAAGTTGTACGATTTGTGGGCTAACGGCAGGCTATCAAGGGCGCGGAATGAAAACGATTTTACCCGCTGAAGCTAAGGCCAAAGTTGATTTTCGCCTCGTTCCGCAACAAGAGCCGCATGATATTGTGGCCAAGCTGCGGGCCCACCTTGATGCCGAAGGTTTTAGCGACATTGAAGTTGAGTTTGTCTGTGGGGAACGCCCGGCGCGAACGAATCCTGAAGACCCTTTTATTCAATTAGTGCGCCAAACCGCCACCGAAGTCTATCCGCAACCGATGTTGTTTTGGCCGATGTTGGGTAGTTCGGGGCCCTATTATCCCTTTGTGCAACATCTTAAAGTTCCAATTGCGAATGCAGGGATAAGTTATCCTGGTTCTCACATTAATGGCGCGAATGAAAATATCCGAATCGCTGATTTAATTCGCGGCATAAAACATGTTGCCCGAATCATCTTAGGGATGGCCGATTATTCCACCGAAGCAATGACAAATTCGGTTGCTCCGCTGACTGAACGCCAACAACTAGCTGCCGAGCGCATTCTTGAAGATGAAGGCTTGACTGGTGACCTGACGGACGCGCAGGCCAGCGCGCTGCTTGAATGGGCCAGCGCTGAGGCGGCCCACATCGCAGCTGACATGGCGATTTCAGATGCTGAAGTTGAGGCTGCCGTAACGGCCATTCGGCGAGCGGTCAGCCAAGTTGCCACGTCTGCCGCCGCCGAAATTGAGCCAGAGCGCCTCGTGATTTTAGCGCAAAAAGCTTTGCGGCAACTGCCCCAGGAATAAGTTTAGCATTAGGGAAAAGCAATGAAT
>DCSM01000109.1:0-14174 GCA_002325605.1 Chloroflexaceae bacterium UBA1466 | reverse complement strand
AAATGCTTTGCAAGTCTATTTCACAACTCCTTCGCTAATTTATCCCGATAAAATTAACCAACGTACTATACCACCTTACGAAAAAGCCTTGCTTGCTGATCTTGATAAAGCCCAAAAGAGCATTGATCTGGCGACTTTTGAATATAATCTCACGAGCGTTGCCGATGCTTTAGTGAAAGCCAAAAAGCGAGGAGTTACCGTGCGCCTGGCTTTGGATCGAGAAAACCTAGAAAAACCTGAAATGGCTCAATGGGCAGGAGTCGTAGAAAAAGCAAATATTCCCATTGCATGGGAAGAAACAACGGCTTTTCTGCATAGCAAATATGTGATTATTGATCAGAATATCGTTTGGATGGGTTCTTGGAATGTCACCAATAACGATACTTATCGCAATAACAACAATCTTTTGCGAATTACGATTCCCAAAATTGTTGCGAATTACGCAGCAGAATTTTCTCAAATGACGCAAAGCAAATTTGGTAAGAGTAAAAAGTCGCCTGCGCCTAATCCTGTAGTTGAGGCAAACGGCATCCACTTTGAAAACTACTTTTCTCCGCAGGATGGTGTAGAAAAGCACATTTTAGAACGACTCAAGAAGGCCCAGAAAAGTATTCGCTTTCTTGCCTTTTCCTTCACGAGCGACGAGGTTGCGAAAGAAATGATCGCACGAAAAAATGCAGGAGTGAAGGTAGAAGGGGTCTTTGAAAACCGTAATGCGAACGGCACGGGGGCAGATTTCGCTTTACTCAAGCAGGCTGGCGTTGCGGTGTTGAAAGATGGCAACTGTTACACAATGCACCACAAAGTTATTATCCTTGATGATAAGACAGTGATCACAGGTTCCTATAATTTCACAAAACGTGCTGAAGAAACCAATGATGAAAACCTCTTAATCATTGATGATCCTGCGACAGGACAGCTTTTCACGGAAGAATTCAAGCGAGTTTATGAACAAGCTGGCCAGCCGCCGCGCTGTGGTGGATAAAGGCCGCTAAAGTAGACTCAGCAGGGGCGATCTTTGCGGCTTCTAGCCGCAAAGATCGCCCCCCCACGACCCTTCATTTCTCCCGTGCGTTTGCACCTAGTGCAGCTGTACAGTATAATATCCACATTATGACCTCAACCGTTCTCTACCGCAAATGGCGGTCTCAGACTTTCAACGAAATTATTGGCCAGGAACATGTCGTGCAAACGCTTCGCAATGCGATTAGCGAAGGGCGGGTGGGGCATGCCTACCTCTTTACGGGGCCGCGAGGAGTCGGCAAAACCTCGATGGCGCGGCTGTTGGCGAAGGCCGTAAACTGTACTGCGCCCCTAATTGAACGCCCTTGCGGAGCATGTTCTTCTTGTCGCGCTATCACCGAGGGGCGCGCAGTTGATGTGATTGAAATGGATGCTGCTTCCCATACTAGCGTGGATGATGCACGGGATCTTATCGAAAGAGTGCAATTTCGCCCTGCCAGCGCGAAATATAAAGTCTATACGATAGATGAAGTTCACATGCTTTCAACCGCAGCCTTCAATGCTCTGCTGAAAACGCTCGAAGAACCTCCTGATCATGCACTTTTTATCTTAGCCACCACCGAAATTCACAAAATTCCCGCCACAATCCTCTCGCGTTGTCAACGTTTTTCCTTCACGCGCCACACGATTAGCGCGACGGCTAAACATCTCCAGGAAATTGCCGCAAAAGAGCAACTCACGCTTGAACCTGGCGTTGGGGAAGCAATTGCGCGGGCGGCTACGGGAAGTATGCGCGATGCGCTGGGGATTTTAGAACAGCTAATCTCTTTTGCGAATGGGCAGATCAAGCTGGAACATGTGCATAGTCTGCTGGGAATGACCACGGCAACGGAGGTCAACTTACTGATTGATGCTCTTTTGCAAAAAGAAATTGGTAAAGCTCTGCATTCAGTGCAAAGTATTGCTGAACAAGGCGCAGATTTACGGCAGTTTACGCGGGATCTGGTTGAAAGATTGCGGTCTTTACTGCTTTTAATTAGCACTAAAGACAAGAGCTTGCTTGATGGCAGTGATGATGATCTCGCGCAGCTAGAGAAATGGACTAATTTAGTTCATCCTGCAACATTGGTCCAATGGCTAAAGCTCTTTAGCGCCTTAGACTTGCAATTACGCACGAGTTCTTACGGCCATTTACCTTTGGAATTAGCGCTTGTGGAGGCTTTGGTCGCGCCTGCGCCTGTTGCGGCCCAACCTGTTTTGCCTGCCCAACCAGTTCAAAGAGCAGCACCGCCAAGCGAACTAAAACCTAGACTTTTGCCTCAAAGTATTGCACCAGAGCCAGAACGCGAGCTTTCGCCTGCCAGCGAAAAAGAGGAAAAAGAGGATTTGCCCGCTGCACCAGCGGCTCCTCATCCCATTGCAGAAGCGAAGCAGCCTGAAACTGGGCCCGCGTCTAGCGAGAAAGGTTTTTCGCTTGACCATGTCATTGCTGCTTGGCCGAGTATTTTAGATGATGTAAAACAAAGCGATAAGATGCTCTATAGTGTTTTACGCGATGTCCAACCATTTCAGATAGATGGTTTAGTACTTACTTTGCAAGCAGGCGATTTTCACAGAAAGCAAGTTGAAAAAAAGCTTCTGCTGCTTGAAACCATCGTAAGAAAACGCTTTGGTCTAAATATAACCCTTCAATTTCAGACAGGTTCTAAGCCTCTATCTACAAAAAATCCTGTATCTTCCAAAAGCAAGCCCGCTTCAGCACTGACTGTTAATTGTGGGCAGGACGATTTGGTAGAAGCAGCAAGGGATATTTTTGATGCCAAAACCGAATAAACTACCTAATAAAGGAGCCGCTCCAATGAATCAACGTCAACTTCAGCAGATGGCCCAGCAAATGCAGCTTCAGATGCAAAAAATCCAGGAAGAACTGGGAAATACGACAGTGGAAGGAACCGCAGGCGGTGGAGCCATTACGGTGAAAATGAATGGCCATCGTGAAGTCCAGGAGATTAAGCTGTCCCGTGAAGTGGTTGACCCTGAAGATGTTGAAATGTTGCAAGACCTGATTTTGGCGGCGATCAACGACGCTGCGAAAAAATCCCAAGAATTGGCCGAACAAAGAATGGGCCCCTTAATGGGCGGAATGAAAATCCCTGGACTGATGTAGTACAAATGACCTATCCCGAAGATTTAGAACCATCCTTGGTGGCTGAACCAGTCGCCCGCCTGATCACAGAATTGAGTCGGCTGCCAGGGATTGGCCCAAAGACTGCTTCGCGCCTGACTTTCTTTTTGCTGCGCTCAAAGGCCGACCAAGTTCGCACTTTGGCGCAAGCGATCTTGGAAATGCGGGAGCAGGTACGGCTTTGTGAGCGTTGTTTTCAGATCACGGTTCAAGAGTTTTGCCCGATTTGCCTCAATCCTAAGCGCGATCAGAGCAAGATCTGTGTGATTGAAGAGCCACTTGATCTCTTAGCAATTGAACGAACCAATCAATATCGAGGTTTGTATCACGTTCTTCACGGGCATCTTGCCCCGCTTCAAGGGATTTATCGTGAACACCTCAAGATTGATGCGTTACTTGCACGGCTTCGCACAGAGCCAATCGAAGAAGTTATTTTGGCCATGAACCCAAATACGGAAGGGGAAGCCACTGCTTTTTTGCTTTTGCGCGACCTTACGCCGCTCGGCCTGCGGGTGACCCGCTTGGCGCGAGGGCTGCCGACGGGCGGGGATTTAGAATGGGCCGATGCCGACACACTTGGGGCCGCTTTGGAAGGCCGGCGGGAATACTAAGCGTGTCTAGCTATACTATTTTTTCCTATTTTGTCCTATTTTTCAGCAATGAGCTAAAGGCCAAGGAGGCGGAAAGATGAGTCTCACAGATATTTTAAGTGAAGCGATTGAGCGGGTTAATGGGGTTGAACTTTCGGGAATTGTTGGGACGGATGGGCTAGGGGTAGAGATGCTCTTGTTGGATGAAGACCTGGGCTACGAGCGGGAAGATGCTGAAGCAGAACTGAGTTGGTTGGTTTCGGCGGTTGCAAACACCGCGCAACAATTGGGGTCTGGCACAGTTCTTGATGTCGTAGTTGAGGCTGAGGAATTGACCTATCTGGCTTCTTTTATCACCCCTGGGTATTATGCGGTCTTAGGGATTCGGCCTGATGGCAATTTAGGCCGCGCTCGCTTTGCGGTGCGCCAAATGGTCAACCGCTTACGCAATGAGTTGTAGCCCCATTAAGTTAAGAAAAAAGAAACTAAAAAACACCCATCGTAAAAACGAAGGGTGTCTTTAGGTATTCTATTCGCTATGAAGATTTGGTGGAGCGGAGGGGGCTCGAACCCCTGACCCCCTGCTTGCAAAGCAGGTGCTCTCCCAACTGAGCTACAGCCCCTCTTGCATTTACTATTTTGTGGTGGGCGTACCTGGACTCGAACCAGGGACCTCAATCTTATCAGGATTGCGCTCTAACCAACTGAGCTATACGCCCATACACTGCTGCATTATAGCACAAGCCTAGCTGGTTGTCAAGCTGTTTCTTCCGCGCTTTGGAAAAGCCATGAAACTTGCAGGAAGCTGTAATTTGCGGTACAATCTACCTTAGTTATCGGAAGGCCTCTAAACGGCAAGAGCTATCATCGAGGGGCCAAAGCAACTTAAAAAGCTCTGGAAACTTAGAAAAACAATTTATAAGGAGGATTTTATGGCCTACGTAATCACGGAACCCTGTATTGATGTGAAAGACAAAGCCTGTATTGATGTTTGCCCCGTAGAATGTATCTACGAAGGCGACGATCAGTTTTATATCAACCCAGATGAGTGCATTGATTGTGGCGCGTGTGAGGCAGAGTGTCCTGCTAAAGCGATCTTTTCGGAAAAAAGCGTTCCTGAAAAATGGCACAGCTTCATTAAAAAGAACAAAGAATTCTTTTCAGAGGAGTAGGCTCCTCAAAGAAAGAAGGGGGGTGCTAAAGAAGTAGAACTTCTTTAGCGCCCTTTTTTGTCCCTAAGCTCATGGGTGAACAATTATATTCGCTTTTGGAATAATCGGGCCAGGGATAAAAATGATGCGGTAGGAAGGAGAAGGCGTAATTGTAACTGTGATGACCTGCGTTGTGGGTATGGAGGTAGAGGTTTCTGTAGCCGTTACAACCGTCCCTGGTGAAGTCGTAAGGGTTATTGTGCGTGGGGTATTGCTTGGGGTAAGCGTAGCCGTAACCGCTGTAACTGTGCCTGGCAAGGTTGTTACTAGCACGATGATCGGTGTATCACTTGGGGTAGGCGTAACCGTGACCGAGACGTAGGTTGGGGGTGGGGAGGTCGGCAAAGGGGTTGCCGTGACAATAACGGTAGGCGGAGGGTTTGTTGGGGTGTAAGTCGGTGGTGTACCTGTAACCGTTGGCGTAAGGGTCGGTGGTGTACCCGTAACCGTTGTTGAAGGGGAAGGGGTCTTTGTTGACGTAGCTGTCCACACGATGGTGGGAAGGGTCTGCCTTGGGGTCACACTTGGGCTAGGCGTAGAGGTCAAAGTGTGCGTCGGGGTACGGGAAGGAGTATGAGTCTGGGAAGAAGTAGGGGTATGGGTTGGGGTTGCACTTGGCGTATAGGTCAAGGTCGGTGTATTGGTTTGAGTTGGGGTGCTGGTGGCCGTAAGGGTATTCGTCGGCGTGGGCGTGGAAGTAGAGGTTGGGGTGGGGGTTGCGGGAACGCTATAGCTCACCTCTAATTGGGGCCCGTCGGGCCATGTATTGGAATGACCTTGCGCTCCCCAACTCACAACCTTCCCTCCACCCCCAAATTCTGGGTCAGCTGCAACCATCACCCCATAGTTTGGCGTGGTGCTAAGGAACCAATCCTGCGCTTGCTTGGTCAGATTAAGCCGGTATGGGCCTTGACTCCCCTTTTGCATCAAGATTGAAGTGAAGGAGACAACTTCGGTCCCCTTCGGCTGACTGGTCCAAGTCATTACTTCAGTCCAGGCAACCTTAACTGAATAGATCCCTATCCGCGCCGTATTTGTAATTGTTTGGGCCAGGGGCCAATCCTTTGGGCGCAAAATGAGCGTCGCGGTCAACAAGGTCGCGGCGCTCGGCAGGGAAGTTTTGGGGTCAAAGAGGATGTAAGTTCGGGCCCAGGCCGGGTAACCACTATCCCCTACATAGCTTCCCCAAAAAAGCCAACCTAGCTTATGCGTTTCCGAGTAGTAATTTGTGCCACCCCTCTGATATTGCACGTAGACGCTGGCATTTTGTTTAGCAGGCAAATTAGTGGTAAGGAGGACATTCTCGCCAGGAGCGGCCCAAAGGTCACTTGCTTGCTGATATTGTGCTACATTGTGCAAAAGAAGAAAAAAAAGCCCTAGAAAAAGAGCTATCAGGATTGAAAATAAAAGAGTTTTCTGCCAAAATTGTTGAACCATTATGCTTTACCTTTTTGAAATTCTCAGGAGAGCTAAATTAGCAAAAAGGGGCGATCATAAGAATAGCCTATGATTCGCCCCTTCCAAGTTAATTCCTACCTAACAAAGCGCTTAAAACCCCTTTTTTTCCTCTTCCATCATCTTTCCAAACCTTAATTAGGTAGAATGGGCACGCAGAAATCACGCGAGATAGAACACAGATCAGGGAAAACTAGATAAGGCAGAATTGGTGTTTCGATTGTCCAATTCACCTTCCCGCCATCATCGCGGAACGAAACGTCGATCTTGTCGATGAGATTGAATGTCCCCGTAAGAATGACCGTCGCCGTTGGCGTTCCCGTCCCTGCAAACAAGGGAGCCGTCTTTGCAGTGTCGCTCAAGATCTGCACGGTTAAGGGAAGGAAGAAGGCCGAATCAGGTGCAACGTTCCCTTTCCCAGGATTCCAAACGATCTGGTTGCCATACATGGTGTAGTCTTGCGCCAAGGGATCAACTGTAATCTTCACATTCTTGGCTCCTGAACCAACGGTTACCGTAAGGGTTGCATTCTGCGCCAGCTTCCCACCAGTATTATGCACCTTCAGGGTTGTGGTGATTTCTCCATACCTGCCGTAGATTAGCCCATTGATCACGGGATAGGTTTTGGCTTCCATCCCCCGATCATCAAACGCAATCGGGTTAAGGACTGCCCCACTTACTCTGATTTGGGGATCAGGAGCCGTCACCGTGCGTTTGATCCCTTGATAATCTAGGTAGGTTGCACTCACGCTTTCAGCAAAGGGGAAATATCCCTCTTGGTGAGCTTGAACACGGGCCTTCAAGACTAAGAAGGCCTGATTCTGGGCCGCAGTTGCGTTCGCTAAGGGGAATTGCGGGACTAGCGATTGCATCTCAAAGGTCTGCTGTTGCGGTACAAACATCATCAGGCTGGTTCCCTGCTTGACAGGCTCGATCTTGGTCAAGGCAGAGAGCGCTGGGCAGTCCTTTTGCCCACTATACCAACAGGCCTTCAACTGGGTGATCTTGTTGGCCTCAGTGGTGAAACGAATGTCAAGCGGTGTAATGAAGGGCGGCAACGTCTGTAAGAATTGGATTTCGGTTGCGGGCCCATAGCTGGTCGCAAGCTCGCCATTCTTTCCAACCAACCCGATCATCGCTGGGGTCAACGGATACTCGAAAGATTCGCCCCCTACCTTTTTACCCGTCACCTTAAACTTGACGGGGTAGACCCGGCCTCGCAGAGCTTCGGTGGTGGTTATGCCCGTTACCTTAAACCAGAAAGTCGTGGACTGGCCAGGTGCAACCACTCTGCGATTCCAACCAGGTATATCCGAAGCCACAGGGTCATTAGGGCGCTTGGGGTCACGACAGGCGAAGATATTTCCGATCTTGAACAAATCGTTGGCAAGCGTCCCTGTGTTGGCAAGCACTGTGTCTGTTATAACCTTGACATCGACATCCTGCCAAAGATCGTTGGATGTATTGATAAGGTAATACCGAACTGCTGTAACGTTTTCGGAACTTGTGTCGCTGTAGTCAGGGTTAAGCAGAGCTTTGTAGGTTTGCGTCCCAGCCCGCCCGCCGACAAAGACCGAGTCCATAAACGATTCGGAACCTTCCGTCTTGAGATATTCGTCCGTGGAAGCCAGATTTGCCGTTGAGCGACTACGCAAGTCTCGCGGGTCATTCTCATCCTTCAGGGTGAGAATGTAAGTTACTTCGTCATAATCGGTATGAACGATGGGCTTTGAAAGCGTCGTAGCCAGACTCATATTGCTTTCAATACCCCAGATCACGTCGGGCGGAGTAGCAAAGAAATTCAGGCGCGTTGCACTCCCATCCACGTTCGCGTAGGTGGTTAGCATCCCATCGGTGAACTTCATCGGGCCTTCAAACCGTTTGGCAGGGTCTTCAGAAACCGAGATACAAGCATTAACTTCGATGTTCGCCTTTAGATCACTATTGAGCATAATCTCAAACGGCAAATAGTCATAGAGATTATCGCTGCGTACCTCATCTTCGATGAGCCTGGTGATGTCGCCACCTTTAGTGATCTTAACGGCCTTTGCCCAATCTTCGGGGCGATTGCTGGGCAAACACGAAACTCCGTCAAAAGGTGTAACTTGCCAGCTCAAACCCTTGAAAAGCGGGAGAACACCCCGGATGCTCCGGACCTTATTTCCGGTTGTGCTTATCGCAATTGTGCCTTTCAAGAGAATTTGGGTATCTGCCAGGTTGAAGTCAGGTACAAGCTTCTCAAACCTGCCATCTTTATTCTGGTCAGCATATAATTTGTGGCTGAAAGTGGTCTCAACTTGGCCATACTTGTCGTTCGAGGCCGCTCCATTGGCGTGGCGGATAAGCCAGAGGAACTTCATGGGGAAATCTACGCGGTGCGTGCGGCCCCAAAGGTCATCATACAGAACCTTAGACAGGGCAGAACCTTGGTATTTGGGAATGGAATTCTTCCACTCGGTGCGGAGGACAAAAGGTACATTATCTGTACCGAGTTGCACCAGAACCGCAACGGCCTCTGTGTTATTCGTAAATTCCAGGTCTTGGTTAAGGATGCCTGCACCACTCAAAGCAATAGATCGCTCGTAATACTCTTGGGTTGTGATGTTTATTCGCCGAGCGGGACTCTCAAAGTCGTAGCCTGGCATTGCGCCGTAATTCCAGCGTAAGACCATTGCAGGCAAGACCAACAAGGTTTTATCGCCCTTAGGAATGATTTTAATCACTTCTTTGAGCAGATCGCGGGCTGGTAAGCTTGTCTTTCCTACAATCTTATCACATCTTACATTTAGATCTCCAGGTAAGATGTCATCCCAATCAATAACGCGATTTACCGTAATGGTATAGACCGTTGTACCATCCCAATCATTGATTGACCGAGATTCCTGGGGATTGGCAACCCCAATGGGCAAGGGATAGCGCGTTGAGTCTTGCAAGAATTTGATCGTATTCTTGAAAAGGGGCAACTTTTCTTTGCCATCCTTATCGCGGACCAAAGCCGGCTGGCCACTAGGCGAAGTGGGTGAAGGGTTGGCTAAGACCGCATCTTGCAAGTTGATGGCCGGCGCAATCAAGGGAACAACCACCTCAATGCCAATGTTGGTTGCTCTGGTTCCCTCCGTATTCCGCATGACCACAGAATAATCTGTGATCAGTCCTTCCTTGGGCAAAGGATAGAGGTCTTGCCGGGTATCAAGGGGCCCCGTTTGGAGATTGGCCGGGAGGGCCATCCGTAAAACGAGGATTTGATCCTTTAGATCATGGGCTAACCCATCAGCAGTTTCGTAAGTCAAAGTAGCCCGCGAAGCTTCTTCATACAGGGACTTGAGTAACTCCAGATGCTGCAACTCTACTTTGTACTTGAGCGCAACCTGCCCCGTCTGAGTGAGCGTAAGGTTCCAAACTAGCTTGGTCCGGGTGTAATTTACCCCGTTGACCGGCAGAAGATCAGTAACCACCTGAGCTTCTGGGCTAACGCTCCCTGGCACAAGCTCAAAGGGGGTAGCAAGGGTCTCAACTACCGTCACCTTTGTCACTGGTTGGGTGCTGCTTAGTTGCACAAAGCGATTGATGGCAACAGTGGCTCCCAAAACGTAGGGTATCTGATCCCGTTCCATCTGTTCGCTGTAGATCTGTTGGACGAAACCCCGGAGATTAAGTGGCTCTTGCACCGCCGTTAGCAGCACGTTGGCCAGTAGAATGTAGGCCGGCGCAGGGTTTTCGGCCCCAATCGTTGGGTGGCCAGCCATTAAAACTATTCGACCTTGGCCCCAATTCCCTTCCAACATCACGGGGGTGCTATCCGAAAGGACTAAGGTTGCACTTAGACCTAAGCCTGCCTTCAAAGCGGGCGAATCGGCTAATTCAAGTTTGTCCGTGAACAAGTTGAAGGTCAAAGGATTGTTTTGGTCAACGATACTGACCGTTGCATTACCACTTCTGAGATTCGTGGTGTTGGCTGTATCGTTAAAGCGTTCATCAAGCCAAGCGATTAAAGAGGTTGATAGCCCTTGGAAGTAGAGCGTCTTCCCTGGCGACTGAGCAAAAGTACGCAATGCCTCGCGCCCTGTTGCGCCAAATAAGACTTTGAAAGCCTCTAACTTGTCACTACTGATCGCTGGGAGAAGAACCAGATCGTACTTCGCAAGGTTGTCTTCCGTTACCTCATTTGCCCGCAGGAGCGTTACATCCAGGGCAAGTTTGTTCTTCACAAGGCCCGCTATCTCTGCTTGCCAGGAACTTTCGCTGCCGATAAGGGCCACCTTTGGCGCTCGCGGCAAGGTCATTGTGCCCGTGAGCATCTCGGTGGAACTCAGAACGATGGTCTCGCTTCCTTTAACTTCATCTTTGGCCACGCCCTCAGCGATGATTGTCCCTGCTGGATAGAGCTTCCCATTGATGATCTGGGGTGCTTGAAGCGTTTGGAGTACCCGCCGCAACATCCCAAGTTGCTCAAAGGTCTTGCGATAGAGATTGGGGTCTTTGTTGAGTGGGATGATCGTGACGACTCGCCGATTGACCCGCAAGTTGAGCGTTTGGATGGGTTCCGTAATCCCTGTTGCATCTAATGTGTAATACTCAAAGGGGATTGTGCCATCCTGGGCAATGCTGACGGGCTTCTCGTAGAGTTTCCACTCGCCACCATTTAAGCGATAGTAAGTTTTGTGTTGCGCGTACTTAATTCCCAAGCGATCATAGAGATAGCTAGTTGCCCGCAACGTCACAGTTACTTGATCGGAGTAGATTCCCTTATCTAACAGCTCTCCTTCAAGCGTAGCCGTTGTTGATGGGATTTGACTATAGACAACTACGGGGTGATGGATAGGATTAGAATGGTTATTGACGGTGTCGTAGCTTTCTACGGTCAACTGATACTTCGCATCGGGCAAATTTGGCGAGACTGTGACGGGCAAAGTATAGTTTAACCAGCCTGTATCCTTGATAAAGTAAGGGTTGGCGTAAGGATCACTTACTTCACTCCCCCCAGTAATGGGGCCCGTGTATTCCAATTTGTACTGAATCTTCGCCACGGGGCAGGTCGATGGGAGGATCGAGAAATTCAGGGGCTTGCTGCGGTGGAGATAGATGGTATCGTCGCGTTTGTTTACATCTACCTCCTGAGGCGGTTTACCTTTCTCATACTTCACCTCGCGGGCTGTGTAGTAGAGGAAGGGATAACGCACAATCATCGGCTTGGTATCTTGCAAGATACTGTCGCTTAGAACCCCTGTGTAGTTCTTTCCAATACTGGAGACAATCAGGGTATCTTCCAGCCGTGACCAATCCCACGCCGTGAAGACCACGCGGCTATAGGCAGGTACGGCTATTGGTTTGACCTTATACTCCGTCTCGATCTTAGCATTCTTGAAGCCCAGGAGCATCGCCACGGTCTTGGTTATAGGCGACCAATTGAAGACTGTGACGGCGTTTCCTTGCAACGTGATCGTGATAAATTCGCCCTTGAGCAAGGGCATCAGGGCAGTTAGCTCTGCCGAGCGGGTTGCTCCATCTTCGTAGGTATGTTGCACCCGTCCCCGTACCTCTTGGTGCAATACGGCGGTTAGCTCTTGTGTTCCAGAGATATAGATCCCAATGCTCTTGAAATCCTTTCGGATATTTAAGCAGGTTGTCCCAGTAACATCGAGCGTTCCCTCATAGTTAAAGACTGAGTTCTGCCCATCAACTCGATATTGGTTGTCGTTGGGGTTTGCAACTGGCGGTTGCCCAAAACAGAAGGGCTTGTGATCTTTGCCCCAGGTGTCAGACGGATCACCGTAGGCAACGCGCTGGAGACCACCGCCACCGACGATGGGTGCGAAGGCCCCTTCGGAGAAATAGAGGAAGCAGCGGTTGAGGTCGACCTTAATGCCCTCACTGCTACTCCTACTACCTCTCCCCCCTGTCAACAGCGAACTACTGCTACTCCTGCTACCTCTCCCCCCTATCACTAGTGAACTGCTACTACTTCTACTACCTCTCCCCCCTGTCAACAGCGAGCTACTACTACTCCTGCTACCTCTTCCACCTGTCAACAGCGAATAGTCGGTTGTGTCAGGTCCACCGAGCTTCTTCATCCCTTCGGCTTGTTGCTGCTGCTGCAAAAGATTAACTGGAATGTAGTAGAAGCTATAGTTTTTCCAGATACCGTCTGGGCCATCATAGCTATTGAAGGGATAGCTCCAGCGATTGTCTTTGTAAACTGTGATATAACGATTGTAGGCAAAGGGGTTTTTGACAACTTTTGTCTTATCCTTAGCCGGGACTGTCACGACCTGGGTTGGAGCAGTAATTACCCAGGTATGCGTGAGCGGCAAATTCTTTGTGAGGGTAAAGTTGCTGACCCACGTGAGCGAGAAAGCTCCAGTAGATTTGTCATTTATCCATACCCAGGTTGGACTCAGTGGCACTGTTGGGGTAAGGACTGTGCTATCCCGTTTACTGGTAAGGGTAAAGACCTGGGACGGTGCATAAATCCCCCACACATCGTCATGTGCAATAGATTTGGTATAAGTAAAGACCCATTGCCATGAGACCTTGCGTGAAGCAATAGGAGGAATGAGTGGTTTGCCCTCAAGACTAATAGCAAATGTGGATGTGAAATTCACCGTTTCCGTCTCGCTAATTGCGTTAGCAGGCGGAATATCCGTTCGGCCATCCCAGTCAGGAATCAAGTAGACCGTTTCTGAAATGGGATAATTGGGATCGTAAACATAAATTCGCGCTTCATTGGCTAGGTACTCAACCTTATAGGGCAGAAGCGCGTGACCAACATCTTTGTTGCAATCCCTAGAATCAAAGATAAGCAGAATGTCAGGACTAGTTGCCCAATTCTCGGGAGTAGTTCTGTTTGGCAGAGGTAAACCCGCCATCCTACGGTAGAGCCGTTCCGTAACAGTGAGTGCCCCAGCGTCGCTGCTATTACGGAGCAATTTTTGAACTGCTGGTATCAACTGGCGCGATTGGTAATCTGAGGTAAGCGTCAGAATGCCAGTGTCCTTGGTTTCATCAGCCCAACTGAGGTAGGGTTGACCTGGCGCAAAAGTCGAGAGCTTTTCAAGCCCCGCCTTAAAAAGACCGCTGGTCGCGCTGCGGCCCACACAGAGGCCCCCCTGCACGATGGCCTTATAGGTTTCTTGGAGTGCTTTCCGACGCGCCTCCAAATCGTCCCCGTTTAGGCATTTCCCATTCGAGCAGACCAGTTCCGCCGTGAAGCCTGTTGTTGGCGTAAAAATGGGAAGCTTGTAGGGTATGCCTTCCTTGTCGTTGCTCCCCAAGTGGGTATCTAGGGTAACGGTAAAAGGTGGTTTCCACTCCACTACGGTTCCTGGGGCCTGCAATGGTGGTTCGTCTGTTAATCCTACAGGCGAATGCGAATTAGTCGGTGGAACCCCGACCACGAGAGGCAAATAGACCGTCTGGGGCGCAGGCGTTTGGGCCTGAGCCACGGAAAAGCGGGCCAAAACCAAAAGACCGACAAGACTTAGCGTAAAGGCCAACAGCAACAATAAACGGTTACTCTGTTGGTGAACAAGTTGTGCGTTCCTCATGCTAACGCTCCTTCCTCATAATCTGGCCAGGCCCAATGCCGGCCAAGCGAATGAGAAAAATTATGGGTACTCTATATTAGTACCCATCCGCGCCAAAATTTTTTCTTTTTCTACCTCGTTTTTCTAAGTCATTTTTGCCTCCCTTGGCCACTCGGCCCCACAGACGATGGTACTATCTTCCTAATTCTCATACCATAAATTTCTCTTTTTGTCAATAGGCTTTTAG
>DCSM01000086.1 GCA_002325605.1 Chloroflexaceae bacterium UBA1466 | reverse complement strand
CTTGTAGCCATTGAGCATGAATTGCAGCAAGGGAATGTTGCTGAAGCTACTTTAGGGCTAGAGGAGTTGCTAGAAGCTTCGACTCGTTCAGCGAAACGGGCCCTTAGAAGCCAGCTTATTCGCTTGATGTTGCACATTATCAAGTGGAAAACGCAACCTGAAAAGCAGACGCGCAGTTCGACGGCAAGCATTTACAATGCACGTGAAGAAATCCAGGATCTTCAGCAAGAAACGCCAAGTTTAACCGACGCGGTGATTAAGGAATTGTGGGCGAAGTCTTTTTTGGCTGCGAAGCTGGCGGCAGAAGGGGAAATGAATAAAGATGCCTCTTTGACGACGCTTACGTGGGAAGAGGTTTTTGAAGAAAATTACACTTACAGGAGGAAAGACAAATGACCTTTGATCCTCGACTTGAAGAAGGTTTGCGCCAGGCCTTTAAGTATGGCAATCGGGGAATGCTACTTTTGTGGCGGTTAGGCTTAGGGCCTTCGCTGAGTTTTTGGCCCGAAGTTGGGGGAAGGATCTTGGTTATTTCGCATCTTGGGCGTAAATCGGGGCGCAAACGGCATGTTCCCTTGAATTACGCGCAGATCGAAGGGGATCTTTACATTACCGCAGGGTTTGGGCCGATTGCGGATTGGTACAAAAACCTTATGGCCCACCCGCAGACTGAGGTTTGGCTGCCTGAAGGCTCATGGGCCGCAACGGTGGAAGATGTTTCGGCAGCGCAGAATCGGCTCCCGCTCCTGCGCCAAGTATTGATTGGGAGCGGGGTTGTCGCCAACTTGTTTGGAATAGACCCTCTTAAAATGCCCGATGCGGAACTTGAGGTTTTAACAAAAACTTATCGTTTATTGCGAATTCGGCGAACCTATCCCCTCACAGGCTCCGATGCCCCTGGCGATTTAGCCTGGATTTGGCCCCTGGCCACTCTGCTTTTGGTGGTTTATGGTTTGGCATGCAAAAGAAAATCGGCCTGAAACCAGAATTTGACAAAGCGGCTTCTGCTGTGGTATACTCTTCTAGCTTGTGGTGCCCGTAGCTCAATCGGTAGAGCGCCTGACTGTGGATCAGGAGGTCGTGGGTTCAATCCCCATCGGGCACCCCATTTTTTGTCCCGTTTGAACTTCCGCAGACCTTTCCTCGCCCAAAAAGTCTTTTCTCCTTCATTTCAGTGTTGCGTAGACGACCCTCCAAGCCCTATCAAAAGCAGCAAACCTAGCATAAAGATAATGCTCGCGGTGATCATGATCTGGTTTGGATAACGATTCCAAAGCGTATAGAGCCGCGAAGATGTTGCCCAGATGCCAATTTCTACGTAAACGTTTGGTTTCTGGCGCAAGCGCAAAATCTCCCGAAACTTTCCTCCGACCTTAGTCTGCTGCATATCTACCGTAACCAGAATGGTCTTCTCTTCCCCAGGGATAAGAGCAATTTCATTCTGCGTTGTTATCCAATTTGGGCATTTGATCTCAGTGATTTTGACATAGCGACGGCCTGAATTGTGCAAGACTAGCGGTAAAGTGCTTTGGGTATCGGCTGAAAGTATGCCAAAATTGAGGATGCGCTTATCATTAACCAGCCGAGGCCGTTCGAGTGCAAAGCCTTTCGGGTCAAGTTGCCCTAACAGCGCATCCAAACCCGCATTCTGATCATTGGGATGTTGCTGCGTAATTATTCGCACATCCTGGGCCAGCTTATTTTTCCCCCAAAAAGCCTCGATTTGGTCAGGCATCTTGTCATAAAGCCAAATTGCCGCTTCTGTCCAATGTTGCTCCCCCCAAACCAAAAGGTCATGCTCATCCATAATTTCCGTCCCATCGGTGGTCTGAATCGGGCGGTTATTGGGCGGCAAAAGCAACGTTTCGAGTTTCTGGCGCATTTCAGTGGCGGTTGGGCGTTCGGTTCCCGTGTCATTGAGGGCCGCCGTCAAAATTGGCCCCAAAGGCCCAAGTTGCTTCAATTTGGGAAAGCTAAAGGGATGATTGCGGGGGTCGTCGTCAGTCGCCAGATGATAGAGCGTAGCCGCCAGCGCATAGACATCGCTGGATGGTTCACTTTGCCCATTGTATTGCTCTAAAGGCGCGTAGCCCTGCGTCCCATAGACGCTTGACTTCTGCATCCCCACGCTCCCGTTGCTCGTTTGCAAAAAGAGCCGCGCCTTTGCTGTGCCAAAATCCACGAGGCGCACATCCCCACTATTCTGATCCAAAATGAGATTCGCGGGTTTAATGTCGTGATGCACCACCGCGTAAGGTTGCCGACTGGCAAGATATTCCAAAACGCGACAAACAGTCACGCCCCAGCGCATAACTGCCTCGTGGGGATAAGGCTTCCCCGCAATAATCCTGCTCGTCGCTCGATCCTGGTGCGTCAAACCCTGCTCCAGATCATGCCCCTCGGTATATTCCATGACAATGTAATTGTTAGGGCCATCTTGGAAATAGGTAAAAATCTGTGGAATCGCAGAATGCCGCAATTCAGCTAAGGTTTTGCCTTCCTGAAAAAATCGTTCATGAGCAGCCTCGACTTCTTTTGGCTTATTTGAGTCAAAATAATCTAGCATAGCCTTGATCACTACGGTGCGATCAAAGGCTTTGTGATCGGTAGCGAGGTAGATTGCGCCCATTCCGCCCTTAGAAAGAGGCTTTTGCACTGTATACAAGCCCCCATTGAGCGCTTGCCCTGGCTGTAAGGGCTGGTAGACAAAAACTAACGATTTCCCACAAGCTCCGCAGAAAGTCCCTCCTTTTCGTACAGGTTTGCCGCAAAAAGGGCACGAAGTTTCTGCTTCATCAGCATCCCCTAGGGGCGAAATGTCTCCAGGGCGCTGAAAAAAGGTCTCGCCCAAGGCCGCTTGGCCTAGTTTAAGCGGGCCGCAATTGGCGCAAAAGCTCTCTCCAGGTTGGCGGCTGGCCCCACAGCTTGGGCAAAGTGTCTTTTCAACCTTCATAAAATTACTAAAGTTTCTATTCAAAAGGCCTGTTCAAGCCCTTATTATAAGGCATGATAGCAAGTGACCTTTGTGGTCTCCCAGAAGGCAAATTTTTGAGCGAAGAATTCAAGACCAAAAGACCTGCGAAGTTTTAGAGACCTCGCAGGTCTAGGTGAGCAAAACTGCGCGTTTTAAGCTTGAGTCTTTAGCCAAAGTTCTATTTGTTTGGCCAAAGCATCCCGTACTTCCCGAAAGGCTTGCAACTTCTGCGCCTCAGAACCTATGGCCGCCGCAGGGTCGGGGTGGCTCCAGTGAAGGCGAAGGCTTGGCCCAGGGAAAGTTGGGCAAACATCAGCCGCATGATCGCAGACCGTGAAGATATAATCAAATTCCTGCTGGCGTAAAGTATCAAGATGCTTACTGGTCTGCTGCGATATATCTATCCCAAGCTCTTGCATCGCTTGAATCGCTAGGGGATTAATCCCTTTTGGCGCAGTACCCGCGCTAAAAACCGTAACTTTCTCACGCCCAAAATGGCGAAAAAGTCCTTCAGCCATTTGTGAACGCGCCGAATTGCCTGTACAAAGGACGAGAATGCGAATTGACATCATTTGGTTCCTTCTTTTAGCCTATTTATCTGCGGTCAACCACTGCTTAATTTCACTAGCTTTGGGGACGCGCCCCGCCACTTTGATCACGCCGTCAATGGCAATTGCGGGTGTGCCCATAATTCCTGCCGCCGCAATTGCTTGCAGATCGTGAACTTCTACAACCTCAGCTTCGATGCCGTTTTCTTTGACGACTTTGCGGACTAAATCCTCGGTTTGCCGACAGCGCGAACAACCTGGCCCATAGACTTTGATGGTTTGCATCGTTTTCATTCTTCCTGATCTGTTAAATCAGCCAATTAAAGAGATAGCCAACCAGTAAAATCCCACAGCCTACCACACCTACAAAGGTCGCAATAAGTCGTGGTTTGAGAACTTTGCGAAGGATAATCATTTCTGGCAGCGAAAGACCAATCACAGCCATCATAAACGCTAAGACTGTCCCTAAAGCAGCCCCTTTTTCCAATAAGGCTTGCACGATGGGAATGATTCCTGCGGCATTCGCATACATTGGAATACCCAATAAAACCGCAAGTGGCACACTCCACCAGGCATCTTTGCCCATAAAAGTTGCCATAAGGTCTTCAGGAACGTAGCCATGAATTGCCGCGCCCAGCGCGATGCCTAGCGTAATGAAGGGCCAAACTTTGCCAACAATATCCTCCACCGCCATTAGCCCCGCTTTAATCCGCTCTTCCCAAGTAGGATTTTCGCTTGAAAGATTCTCACTTCCCGCTTGCATCTGGTAGACCCACGGTTCAACGTGGTTTTCCATCTTTAATCTACCAATAATCCAACCTGCTAAAATCGCAATGCTCAAGCCTGTAGAGAGATAAAAGGCTGCAACTTTCCAGCCAAAAAGACTATAGAGTAAGACCAAAGCTATTTCATTGATCATCGGGGCCGAAATGAGGAAAGAAAAAGTTACGCCAAGTGGGATGCCCGCTGTAACAAAGCCAATAAAGAGTGGGATCGCTGAACAAGAACAAAACGGCGTAACAATGCCCAGCAATGCAGCTAAGACATTGCCAACCGCTTCGCGTTTCCCCACCAGAATCTGGCGGGTGCGCTCTGGCGTGAAAAAGGAGCGAATGATCCCGACCCCAAAAACCACGATGGTCATGAGCAG
>DCSM01000011.1:3627-17260 GCA_002325605.1 Chloroflexaceae bacterium UBA1466 | reverse complement strand
CGCTCGCGGCTCCTGCCGCGAGCGCCGCCCCAAGACCCACCCCCAGATTCGCAGTTAGGCCAAAAGCGATAAAGCCGATTGCGGCCCCAAAAAGCATCATCCCTTCGATTGCGATATTCACCACGCCCGCCCGCTCCGCATAGAGACCCGCTAAGGCCCCTAAGGCGATTGGCGTGCCCAGCCGCAGCGTTTCCGCAACAATGGTCAAAACATTAGTTTGGCTTCCCGCCGCTGCCGCAAGCAAAATCGTTGGAAAAAGAAGGCCTCCAGCAAGCCAGAGCAGCTTTGGGGCCAAAGTTCTAAGCTGCGCCTGCTTGCTGAAGCCTAAAAGGCCAATAAGAAGGTAGCAAAAGCCAAGCCCCACCAGCACTGGGGCTGTCGGAAGAGCAAGCACAGGCGCATTGATTCCCACACCAAAAGCGAGTTTGGTGATTAAAGGTTTTGCCGCGCCCATGAGCGGCCCGTAGCTGCTCAAAAGCCCAAGCCCAAGCAAAACGAAGAAACTAGCAATGCTCTGCCGCCGAAATTGGCCCATCTTTTAAGATACGGTCTTTTCGGCTACAGGAAGGCCTGTAAAAACGATGTGCATTTCATCGTTTTCAAAGAAGGCATCGCTGGCTTGCATCCGCGCTAAAGATTGCGGCAGCAGAATCCGATGCCGATGCCAGCCGACGGAGATCAGCAGCTCATCTGATTTTTGCGCCAGGTGAACTTGCTCCTCAGAAACAAAGGGCAAAGGAATAATCAAGAGGAAGCCTTCGGGAGTACGTTCAACCCGTTGCACGGGCCCCTCATAAAAGAACTTGGTTGGGTCTTGGTCGCCGTACAATTCCTTCCCCAATTGTTCTAGCAACTCCAGGCCGACAACCTCCTGGGTAAAATGGGGAGCTTTCAAGGTCGGCAAGGGCGAGAAGGTCTGGTCGACCAACGGCTCATATTCCTGCTGAAGCGTGCGCCAATTCGCAAAATGCCCATTGACCTCTTTGGGCAACACGCGGTTGACAATCACCGCATCCACCGCGTAGCCAAAGAGATTCAGATACGTCAGGCTGCGCTGGGCCTCGCGGATGACCATTTTTTCCAAATTGAGGACGATGCGAGCCGAACAAACATCCCGCTTGGTAAGAATGCGGCGCACATCAGTCAGCGCGTCAATCGCTTCTTCGGCTGAATTGATCACATCATCGTTGGCAATCGGAACATCGCTCATGCGCCGAACCACGGGCCGCACGACTTTGAGGGCCCCGCGCACAAAGGGCAAAAAGCGCACAATCCACCAGTTGACAATATCGGGCAAGGAAAGCAGCCGCAGGGTTTCGCCCGTCGGGGCGGCATCCACGACTAGCACATCAAACTTGCCTTCGTCGTAGTGGCGCTTGATTTGCAAGAGGCTAAAAAGCTCTTCCGTCCCTGGAATCACCGACAATTCGCCTTGCGCGATAGTCTCCACGCCTTGCCAAGCCAGCAAATCGGTCAGATAACGCTGGACTTCGCCCCAATTTTGCTCTAATTCATAGAGCGTGTTGACCTCTTGCGCCCAGAGATTTTCCTCGATCTTGATCGGCTCGGCCTGCAAATCAATGCCCAAAGAATCGCCGAGCGAATGTGCCGCATCCGTACTCAAGACAATCGTGCGATAACCGCGCCGCGCACAACACAAGGCCGTCGCTGCGGCCACGCTTGTCTTGCCAACCCCACCTTTACCAGTATAAAAAAGGATTCGCATATTTTTTTGATTCTCACAGAGGGCCTAATTAGGTGGCCCTATTATAACATGATTAGCAACAGCCATTGCCTGGGCTGCCAAGCGGCGGCAGGCGGGCCGCTTTGGTGTTTTTAACCCGCAAAGGTTAGGGCGGTTTTTTTGAAGTTGTGCTATAATTTAATTATGGGCAACCGCATAGATTCCAAGTGAGGTACAAAGTGGATACTGAGAGCATTATTCGGGAAGCGCTGGGGCTGTTGGGGGAAATGGCAAAGTCGCCAGAGCAATTGGCAATAGCAGTGAGTACACTTGGGGAGGAAAAGCTTGATGAATTAGCAAAGCTCATTGGTGAGGTGGAGCATGCTAATGAACATGGATTAATTGATTCTTGCAATAACATTCTCTCTCTAGCCGAGGAAACAGATGCTATTCGGTCTTTTCTGCCAGGAGAGAGGGGATATGGATCCGTGAATCACCAGAAATTTGTAAACTTGTCTGAAGAGGAAGCTCAGAGATGGGTCGATTCCCAAAAACCAGGTATTTTGAATGCTATGAATAATGTGGGCAAATATCTCGATCCAAAAGCGACAGATACAGAGATTTCTTCGCAAGAGCAAAGTGATGCTAAATGACGCTTCTTCCTCAAGACCAATCTTCCCATCCTAAAATCCCAAGCGGTCTCGCTGATTATGCTGCGCTATTTGTCACCTTCTACGGTGCAAAAAAACAGGATGGGATGCGCCGTTTAGTAGATTGGCTTGTGGATAAGCTACATTTGGAACGGGGTCAGGATGTGGTTGGGGGAGAGAGTTGGTCAAACCCCAATGCTCTCCCCGACCCCGAAGTCTATCTCTACCTTTTTCATCCGAACGCGATTTATGCCCATGATACAGATCTGGTACAACTTGTTCTGACTGAGCCAGGCGATGCTAGTAAAACCTGGCAGAACATGTACGATCACTTGATGGGGAATAAGATTGATCTCAAAGAAATTCTGATTGATCTGAGCAAAAAAGACGTTTTCTGGGGCTACACGATTGTTTATCAAGCTGTTTTAACTCAGCCTCAACTTCAAGAGCCTGAAATATCTCCCCCGCCGTTAGCTCAAGCCAAAATAATGCAAGGTCATCTATGGTTACTTGACATTCCCATGGGTGAAGAAGGCATTGACGCGGCAATGGTCTATATTGCCCTTGTGCCAGAAGACCAGAATAATCCGTTAGTAGAGAAAGTTCTGATTGGAACGAAAGCACTTTTATTGCCTTCCGATCTCATTGCCCATAAAGGATATTATTATATCCGTCAATACCGTGTCGGTGATAGAAAGGAAGAATATGAAAACTTAGTACATAGGTTAAATGAATCTCTCCACCAGGTGCTAAATAACTCTAAGCATCACACACAGGAATCTATTAAATATTTCGATAAACTGAAAATTGAATTCACAAAGCTAATTAAGGATTTGCCGACTCTGGACACCATTCGTATTGCTATCCGCCAACAAATGCACAACTATAACCGCTGGCATGAACCTACTTTGGAAGATGGCAACCTGTTAAACTTTCACTACCAATGGCTAGAAACTGGTAACGAAGAATTGCAACTTCTGATTGAACTGGGGCGCAGTGCATTGGAAGCAGCTAATACTACTGTTAGCATTGTTCAGAAAGAGATAGATGAGCGACAAGAAGATCGTGAGAATCGGCGCGAGAAAGAAGAGGATCGGCGCGAGCGTAAGCTAGAAACGATATTAGCAATGATAGGGATTGGATTAGCAATCGCCCAAGTAGTTGATACGGACACGGCTAACAAAATTCTTGGAATACCGTGGGTAAGTTGTGAAAACCTTAGAATGCTAACGTGGGACATACTAACCTGCCAATATATTTCTGAGCCTTGGCGACCTCTCGCTGTTAAAACTTTTATGACTCTTATACCTTTTATAATATGGTTTATAATCCAGACCTTGCTATATTTGCTACCTCGGCACGAACAGCATGAAAGCCCCAAATAACCTCTTACCCGACCCCTTCCAAACGGTCTTCCAAATCGGTGTAAAGCTCTTGCAGTTTAGCCAGCGTCGCATCATCGGCCTGCCAAAAACCGCGTTTCTGGGCTTCCAAAAGCCTCCCTATCGCATTTCGAGCGGCCTCTGGATTCGCGGCTTCTAACCGCTCCCGCATCGCGTCATCTAAGACAAAGGTCGTGGAAGCTTGGTCGTAAACCCATTGGTCAACTGCGTCGGTGGTCGCACTCCAGCCGAGAAGGTAGGTAAAGCGGTTGCCAATTTCGGCGGCCCCATTGTAGCCGTGGCGCAGCATTCCCTCATACCACTTAGGGTTGAGCAACTTAGTCCGGTACTCAAGCCGCAAGACCTGCTCTAAATCTTGCACCTTTGTCTCCGCCGTGAAGGATTCAACGAAACTGAGCTTGACGGGGCGACCACTCCGCCGTTCCGCTGCCGCTTTCAGCGCCCCGCTATACCCGTAGTAGTGCTGAAGGTCAGTCAACCCAAACTCTACGCTATCTATCTCCTGCGCCACCCGCTCTACCGTCCCCAGGAGGGAGTTTAAGACTTCTGGATGCGCGGCCCCATCCTTCTTCCCCCCAAAAGCATACGCATTGCGCCGCACAAATAAATCTTCTAATTCCTGGCGTTGTTCCCACGCGCCACCTTCAATCGCATCATCTACGTCTGTACCATACGTCCCTGGAGCTTGCGTGAAGATGCGGGCCGTAGCTTGCTCAAAACTTACTCCCTTTTCGACCAGCGCTAAGACGTGCTTGCGAATGAAGTTCTGGGGAGAAGGTTCCTCAACCGTCGCCGCTTCCCGCACCAGACGGTCTAGCAAATCCATCGTTCCTGCAAAGGTATCCCGAAAGATACCACTCGTAGTCATCAAGACATCAATGCGGGGGCGACCAAGCTCTGCTAAGGGGATAAGTTCATAGCGCCCGATCTTCCCTTGGCCATCCTTGACGGGTCGCGCCCCAATCAGACCTAGCACCGTGCCAATCGCTTCCCCCTTTGTCTTAATGGTATCCAAACCCCACAAAACTTGGGCAATGGTTTCGGGATAAGCTCCTTCATTTTCCCGCAGATGCACTTCCAGCAGCGAATTAGCAATCTTCACGCCCCGTGTAAAAGCTGCGTCAGTAGGGATGCGAAAGGGGTCAAGGGCATGAATATTGCGCCCCGTCGGGAGAATATCTAACCCGTCACGAATAAGGTCACCCCCAGGGCCTGCGGGAACATACTCACCTTTCAAGGCCTTCAGCAGAAAGGCTAACTCCTGTGTATTCTCTTTAAGCGCATTGGCCATTACGCGCCCATGATTGGTAAGGGCACTAAGGGCTGAGAAGTAAGCTTGGAAGGGCAAAGGAGAACTTCCTAAAGCTTCAGCCCAAGCTATATCAGAAGACTTTTCCTCTAAGATTGCACCTTTCACGTAGATTGTGCAAGAAGTATCTAGCTTTTCACGGATTTCCAATGCAACAGGGTCACCAGCCCGCGCTGCTATGAGAAGGTCTGCATAGCGCTTGAAGGGACATTTACCTAGAGGAAAGAAAGCTTCTAGCATCAGGTCGGCAAGGGAGGGAAGACCATCATGCGTTACTTTCAATGTTTCAGTGAGCAAGGTCAGTTGCTGGTCAAGAGGTGAAGCTTCACCCAAGATGTGCAAGCTATCAATGATCAGGGTCTGCTCAAGTTGCCGCAAGTAAGCGTAGACCCGCGAAGCGAAGGTCGGGAAAGATTCGGCAGGTTGACGGGAAAGATCAGTCCCTAGGTTTAGCAGGTCGACCTTCTGAAGAATCGCTTCTTCGTAATCAGTAAGATTTGGTCTTTCCCGATATTCAGTTAGCAAGTCTTTCAACGTAACTAGCTCTTTGTACAATCCCGCCCTTCCATAAGGGGGAATAGCATGACTAATAATCGTGCTATATCCTCTTCTTTTAGCGATATTTGCCTCCGCAGGATTATTGATTGGGTAGATATAGAAGTTCGGAACAGTGCCTAAAAGTACGTCGGGCCAGCAATCATTCGTTACGCCTAGCTGTAAACCTGGCATCCACTCAGCCGTTCCGTGCATCCCGACGTGGATTAGGGCATCAGCGCCAAATTGCTCAGTCAACCAGCGATAAAAGATGAGATATTGATGATGCGGCGTGTTTTCACGGTCAAAAAGAAGGCGCATCGGATCTCCAGGAATGCCCATCGGTGGCTGCACCCCAAGATATACATTCCCAAACTGTAAACCCCCTAGAAAGAGCTTATCCTGCCCTAAAGGAGCAATTTCACCAGGAAAGTTTCCCCATCTTTGCTCTATCCTCTGCTGTTCAGTCTGCTTCACCCAGCTATAATAGGCGGAACGCTCTACTGTAAAGCCTGATTTTGACTGCCTCTTATCATTCTTGATGCTTTCCTCAATCAAATGCACCAGCGCAGTAGAGTCTTCAGGGAAATTCCCTACTGTATAACCTGCTTTACGCAGGCTAAGGAGCAAATTCACAAGGCTTTTAGGCACATCTAAGAGCGCTGCAGTTGCGATATTGCCCATCCCTGGCGGATAGTTGTAGACGATTATCGCTATTTTCTTGTCAGCATTAGCCTTTTGCCGCAGCTTTATGAAGCTTGAAACCAGTTGCGCCAAGCGTTCCAAGCGGTCAGGAAGAGTCTTTATTGTTCCCCCTTGCATTCCCCCCAAAACCACTGGCGTAACCGCTCCATCCATCTCAGGGAGGCTATACAAAATCGTACTTTGAATAGGCCCCACGCCCCTTTCTTGCCAATCAGTGACCTCTTGCACAAATAATGGTTGGGCAACGATATAGGGAACATCTAATTTGCTCAATAAATCTCGTGCAACGCTCGTGGTCAAGCCTGCTTTACTCGATCCTGCGGGTCCACCAACCAATGGAAACCCCATTGTATTGATAATGACATCTACCCCTAAGCGCTTAAACCATTCCCTGACTGCGACGTGAGTCTCTATTCCCATACAGAAGATCGGAATAACTCGCAGCCCTCGCTTTTCTAACGTTTGCACTATATCATTAGGGTAAGTCATCCCACTCAGGATATGGGTGCGAAACGAAAGAACTGCCACCGTCCCTGATTTAGCACTTTTCTGCCCACGTTTGCGCTGTTTTTCCCATTTCTCATACTCCTCAGGCTTGGTAAAAAAATGTGGCGCATCAGGGTGAGCAAAGCCCATCGTCGGGATTTCAACAGGCGATAAAACAGTCAAATGCTTGTAATCACAGTATTCGCGCAGAATTAGCTTGAACATATTGCTAAGATTAGCTGGATTGCGATTTGTCCAATAGGTGCTTACGCGGGCCCAGTTGCGAAAATCATTGAATTTCTTTCCTGGTAACAAGTCGAGAATCCGATTTGTGAACTTCTGAAGTTTCACATAGCCATAGAAAATGTCTTCTTCGCGCCCACCCACTAGCATCCGTGCTACATTTTGCACGGGTTTTGGCATTCCCTTACTCTCTTTTAGCTGATAGCTTCCCACCTTTGTCAATCTTAGAACTTCGGGAAGACTTTCAAAGCTAAAAACTACTGTAGGCTTATACTTTTCGACGATAGGGACTAACCATTCAGCGTATTCAGTGAGCGTAATTAGCGTTAGAAAGAGGCATGAAGAGCGTGAAATAGCCGCTTCCAATTCCTTTGGGCGGTCTTGAATATCGTGATCTTCAAAGAGATGTAAGCGAAAATCAGGCACATCTTGGCGGATTGTAGCCTCGATTTGAGCGAAAAGATGGTGGCTAAATCGTTCCATTCCTAGCAATAAGACGAACTCTGGCATGGTGTTTCCTCCACGAATAAATAGATTAAAAGAAGATTATAGCAGATAACTGGCAGGCAGTTAATGTAGAACAGTAATTTTGTCTGCTCTTATCAGAAAGCCAGTTTGATTTGCATTGAGCTTGTGTTATTATGAGCTGGTACAATTCTTTTGACAAACCTCTTTGCTTTTAAGGGGCAGAAAAGGAACTCTCAGATGCACGCTAAACGGCTGGCCAGCTTGCGGGAGATGCTTCAGGAACACAAATATGAAGCGCTCTTTATCACGAAAGATACTAATCGGCGCTATCTAAGTGGCTTTCAAGGCTCTACAGGAACACTTTTGGTGACTCAGGATGTAGCTTTTGTGCTTACTGACTTTCGCTATCGACTTCAACTTGAGAAAGAAGCTCCACTATTCACACTGCGCGAGGTGAGCAACGAAGTCCCTGTATTAAAGATGTTAGCTAACCTTGTTACCGAGCTAGATCTGCGGCAAATTGCGTTTGAAGCAGACCATTTAACGGTTAATCAGCACCAGAAGTTGGGTGAAATATTTAGTGAAAAAGGGCTTGATCCAGCCTGCCTAAAACCTACGGAAGGGCTGGTCGAGAAGCTTCGGGCGGTAAAGGATGCAACTGAAATAGCCAAATTGCGGCGAGCGATTGCCATAACAGATGCGGCTATAGAAGCCGTGACACGGGACCTTAATCCCAATTATACAGAGAGGCAAGTGGCGTGGATGTTAGAGGTCGCCATGCGGGAGCGAGGAGCGGAAAGGCTGTCCTTTCCAATAATTGTTGGGGCTGGACCGCATTCGGCTATGCCGCATGCGCGACCAAGTGAGGAGCCGTTAGGGGAAGGAAGACCAATTATAATTGACATGGGAGGGGTTTTTGAGGGCTATCATGCCGACCTGACGCGCACAATTGTGATTGGTGAGCCAGACGCTCGTTTCTGGCAGATTTATGGCTTAGTGCTGGCAGCGCAGCAAAAAGCAATCGCTGGGATTCGCCCAGGGATGCAAGGACAAGCGGCGGATGCGCTGGCGCGGGACTATTTAAAAGCACACGGATTTGAGGAAGAGTTTGGGCATGGTCTAGGGCATAACGTGGGCCTAGAGATTCACGAAGGGCCTTCATTAGCCCGCAAAAAGGAAGATGTTTTACAAGTTGGGAACGTCTTTAGTGTCGAGCCAGGGCTTTATTTTACAGATTGGGGCGGGGTGCGGATAGAGGATTTAGTGCTGTTGCAGGCGCAAGGCTGTGAGGTTTTATCCCAAACGGCCAAGCTCAAGCCTCCCCAATAAACCTTTTTTGGGCGAGGACAAGCGGTCTTTGGAACTCAATCAAAAGGTTTTGGTCTCTAAGAAAGGCTACGGCTTAGACTAGCATAGCTGGGTTTGCAAACAAATAAATATGTTATAATATAGACCCATGAAACGTGAATGGCGAGATAACGAAGTGGTTACTTTCAACATTGAAATGGGCCTCTGTGAGCATTTGACAGAGTTAGTGATTCTCTGTGATGCGGCAGGGGAGATCATTTATGCCAACCCTGCGACGCAAAAGCTGAGTGCAACTCCTTTGCAGGGGCAGGCTTTTCGCTCCCTTCTCCTCCCCGATGCCTGGGTTAAAGGAGAGCTTTTCTTGACCGCTGCAAAGGCGGCCTCACCCCAAAATCCTACCGCAGCTTGGGACATCTTAATGGGCACAACAGAGCGGTATAGCCTAGTTTTTCTCCGGGGCTATACCGCTGATGATTCGGGGCAATTAGTTATTTTGGGCCAAGTTGAGGATCAGAGCGTCAGCGCGATGCATGATGAACTCCTCGATCTAACCTCTGAATTAGCTGAAGCCCAGCGGGAGATGCATCGGCAAAACCGTTCCCTTCAGCAAGCCTTCAATGATCAGCGTCGCCTCCTCCAGACCATTCAAGCCCTCTCCACACCCGCCATTCCCCTTTGGCCAGGGGTTCTGCTCCTGCCGCTCATTGGTCACATCGAAGCTGAACGAGCGAAGCGCATCAGTCAACAACTGCTTCAAGCGGTCAAACAGCACAGGGCCAAGTATGTCATTCTCGACCTGAGTGGCATTGCGGAAGATGTTGCGCCTGTGATTACGCGCCAGTTACTCGAAACGGCCAAATCCCTCCAATTGTTAGGCGTAAAGCCTGTTTTAGTCGGGATCATTCCCACCTTTGCTCAAACGATAGTCCTTTTAGGGACTGAATTAAAGGGTTTTGTGAGCTATAGTGATCTAAGCCATGCTTTAGCTGCTGTCTTACATTGGCCCAGAGGAGCCAAACAATGACTATTCATGCTGTTTATGAAGACTACGTTGCCGCTCTTAGCAGTGGCAATCGTCGCCAGGCCTTAGTCGTAGCCCGTTCGGCCCTTGCGGAAGGGATAGATATTCGGGACCTCTATTTGGATGTTTTTCAACCAGCCATGCACGAAGTTGGGCGGTTGTGGGAAATGAATAAAATGACCGTCGCCCAGGAACACCTGGCGACAGCGATTACGCAGAGCGTGATGGCGCAACTCTATAATCACGTCTTCGCTAACCCTTCTTTGGGGCGGACTTTAGTTGCGACTTGCATCGGAGGAGAGCTTCATGAGTTGGGGATTCGCATGGTTGCGGACTTCTTTGAAATCGAAGGCTGGGACGTTTACTACTTAGGAGCGAATGTCCCGGCCAGCGACGTGGTAGCGACGGTAACGGGTCGGAAGGCTGATCTTTTGGCTATTTCGATCACGCTTAACACCCATGTGCCATTAGCCCGCGACCTCATTCGGGCCTTACGGGACGCTCCTGCTGGCAAAAACGTCAAAGTAATGGTTGGGGGGCAACCTGTCAATCGGGCCCCCGAAATCTATCGGGCGATGGGCGCAGACCTAACAGCCCCCAATGCGAGGGAAGCAGTCCGCCGCGCAATGGAGGCTGTACGATGAGTATTGTGCCTACCACCTCGGCCATCCCGAAGCTTTTAGGCGCTCTAAGCCACGACGTTATCTTAGCTCTGACCCCGGAGCATCTGGTCTGCGAAGCCAACCCCTTAGCGCGACAAATCCTGGGCCAACAGATTCTAGGCCGCCCCTTCCTTGACCTTTTGACCAGGGAATCGCATGAGAAAGGAGTCGCCTTTTTGGCCGAGCTAAAGCAGGAAGCAGATCAAGCCAGCGAGTCTTGGGAACTGATCTTTCACTCAACGCAGGTTGAGCCAGTACTGCTCCAGGTCCGGGGAGGGTGGTTGGCCAGTGGGCAATGGCTTTTTGTGGGCAGTAATGATCTACTTAATTTCAGCGATGTCTACTATGAGGTCTTAGCGATCAATAGCGAAATGACCAACTTAATTCGCCAACTAAGCAAGGATCAAGCACGGCTTAATAGCCAGCTCGAAAACCTCTTTCAAGTCCAGGAGCAACTCCATGTCAAGCACTGAATTGCAAGAGCAAGTTTTAGATTACTTAAATGCCGAACGGGAGAACCTAATTCAACGCGTCGCGCTCCACCTGACCGAATGCGTACCGAACTTTTATCTTTCGCAAGCAACGGAGCGCCGCGAGGATTTACACCGCCATAACATGGTCCTCACGGCCCAGCGGCTGCACGATATTATCCAAGCTGGGGTGGCATTAGATTGGGCTTTGGTCGAGGCTGAGTTTGGTTGGGCGGGGCGCAAGCTAAGTCAATTTGGCTTGCGGTGGGAGCAGCAGCAGGTAATGATTGGGCTTTATTTCACTGAGGTTCAAAAGATTCGCGTTTGGCTGCCAGCCGAGCAAGAGCTTCTCACCGCGATTAGGTCACGGCTCATTGAAGTCGGGCAAAAAGCCTTTGTAGCAGGGCAAGAGAAGACCACGGAAGCAAACATTCCTGATCACCACTATTAAGCCCAATTTAACCATTGATTTGCACTCATTTGAGGGTAAAGCCAAGATGAGATATAGCGTTACTGCTTCGGTCAATCATTCTGAAGGCCTTTGCGGTTTTGTAAAACCGCAAAGGCCTCTAAGCTAAAAACCTGGCTTTTTAGTAGCCCATAAGGCCGCAACAACGGCGGCAAACGGGCATTAAGCCCTCGCTGCTGATCGATTTGCGAAACTTTTGCGCCGTTTCGCTCTTCCAAATGTCTTGAATCGCAGCGGTATTGATATTACCGATGACGTAATCGTGATAATCGCGGCATAAGCTGACATCGCCATTACTATCAATTTCCATTGTCATATAGATACTGACACATTGGTCGTAGCCAAAGACTGCTTTATGGTCAGTGTAATAGCGTTTAACATCTTCACGAGTCTTCAAATGCGGGTACATTAGGGGCAAACAGGGATTGTGCCCATTGGTATTAGTCTTTAGCTCCTCATCGTAGAGCTTTTGCATCGCTTCAAATTGGTCAATGACCAGATCGTGATTAAAATCCTTCCAATCGCCAATCCAGCCTGTGTGGGTATGCGGCTCAAACCCAAACCGCTTTTGGAAATCCGCCGTGTGCTGCGCCGCCGAATCAGGGTCAATCCACCACGAAAGATAGAAAATATGCGTATCTGCATATTGCCGCGAAAACTTATAGATGTCTACCAGGCGCTCAATGTTGTAGCGAGCGACGACAGAAATGGGTGAAATATAGGGAAAAAGGCTTTTACGGCGTTTTTTCTCTGCTTGCACCGCGATCAAAACTGATTCTACATCTTTGAAATTGTCGTGATTCGCTGCAACCCCAGGTCGCTGCTGATTATGAATGGCAGCATCGGGCCCATCAAGGCTTAACCAAAGGTTTTCGCAAGTATCTACAATTTCTTTGGCATGTTCAGCGAGGTTTGTGCCATTGCTGACCATCATAATTGGCATTTTGCGCTCAGAAATATAGGCCAAAAGCTCAAACAGCCCTGGGTACATCGTCGGCTCACCGCCCCAAATGTACCAAATCGGCCTCCAACCCGCCTCAACGACTTGATCCACCATCCGCTTATAAACCTCAAGCGGTACTTCGTTTCGCTTGAGATCCTTGAGCGATTTGCCCCGTAAATAGCCGCTATCACCCCATTGCCCGCAGGTATGACAGCGCAAATTGCACATATCAGTAATCCGCAAACTGATTTGTTGAACTTTGTCGCCCAAACCATGCTTTGCGCCCATTGGATGGCGTAAATTGAACGTTTCCTTCGCAAATTGTAAGTCTACTAACGAGGTAAACGTCGGCCAATCGGCTTTCGCCACCTGGGTTAATTCCCGCAAAATGAAGTGCGGGGGAATTCTACTCCGCGTCTGAAACACTTTATTCTCCACTAAAAGGTTTTTCTAGCCTATGCGAACTTGTCTATGATACCACAAATAACGGGCTTTGAGTAGGCTGCGGGCGGGCAGCAAGAGCAACGTTCAGAGATGTGCTATAATTCCTCGGCCCTAAGGCGCGATTTTTTGTTGTGCAAAGGATAACACGATGTTTCAACCCGTAAATCCCAGCAATTTTTCTTTCCCCGCCCAGGAGAAAGAGATTTTAGCTTGGTGGCATTCTCAACAGATAATGCAAAAATCGCTAGATTCTGGCGAAAAACCTTTTATTTTCTATGAGGGCCCACCGACTGCTAATGGGAGGCCTGGCTTTCATCATTCTATTTCGCGCATTTTCAAGGATGTCATCCTGCGCTATAAAGCGATGCAAGGCTATAAAATCATCGGGAGGCGCGAAGGCTGGGATACCCATGGCTTGCCTGTCGAGATTGAAGTCGAAAAAGAACTCGGCTTTAGTGGTAAACCAGATATTGAAAAGTATGGAATAGCTGAGTTTAATACGAAATGCCGTGCAAGCGTTTGGAAATATATTCAAGAATGGAAGCAGTTTACCGATAGAATAGCTTATTGGGTCAGCGAAGATGCCTATATCACTTACGATAATGCCTATATCGAGTCGCTCTGGTGGATTTTTGGGCAACTTTGGCAGCGCGACCTGCTCTATCGGGATTACAAAGTTACGATGCACTGCCCGCGTTGCGGCACGGGTTTGAGCGACCACGAAGTGAGTTTGGGGTTCAAGGAAGGCGTTGACGATCCAAGTGTTTGGGTGCGCTTTCGGCTTTCTGAAGGCAAATCTGAGCTTTTGGGCAGCAATTTTCTGGCTTGGACAAC
>DCSM01000011.1:901-3487 GCA_002325605.1 Chloroflexaceae bacterium UBA1466 | reverse complement strand
CGGCAGTATTGGGCGAAGATGCAACGATTGAGCAGACTTTTCAGGGCCAAGACCTGATTGGAATGCGCTATGAGCCACTTTTTCGTGGCGTGCCTGGCCCCAGCGACACGATTGGTTTGAACCAAGCCTATCGTGTCATTGCCGATGATTTCGTTTCGCTTGAGGATGGCACAGGGATTGTGCATATTGCGCCCGCTTATGGCGATTTGGAAATTGGGCAACGCTATGGTTTGCCGACGCTTTTCTCGGTCAATCTCAATGGGGAAATCCTCCCAGAATATGCTGAATTAGGGTTTGCAGATAAATTCTTTAAGGATGCTGATCCGCTAATCACTCAGAATCTGCAAGATCGAGGCTTATTATTCAGAAGCGGGCGCGTTAGTCATAGTTATCC
The DNA here is from genome assembly GCA_002325605.1 of Chloroflexaceae bacterium UBA1466. Classification (GTDB taxonomy): domain Bacteria; phylum Chloroflexota; class Chloroflexia; order Chloroflexales; family Chloroflexaceae; genus UBA1466. The sequence goes on along the minus strand of DCSM01000011.1, from coordinate 3,093 downwards.
CTTCTGCTGGCGCTGTTCAACGCCTTTGCTCTATTTCGCTAAACCCTCTTGGTATATCCGTACCACCGCTTTTAAGCAGAATCTTATCGCTAATAACCAAAAGGTTCATTGGGTTCCAGACCATATTCGTGATGGGCGGTTTGGGAATTGGCTGGAGAATAATGTTGATTGGGCCATTAGCCGCGAGCGCTATTGGGGTACGCCATTACCAATTTGGATAAGTGAGGATGGAAAACAGAGCGAATGTATCAGCAGTATTGCTGAATTAGAGCAAAAAGTCGGGCGTTCACTGAAAGACCTCGATTTACACCGACCATACGTTGACGAATTGACATGGGAAGCACCTAATGGCCACGGGATAATGCGCCGCATCCCCGATGTTGCAGATTGTTGGTTTGATAGTGGGGCAATGCAAGTCGCTCAATGGCATTATCCCTTTGAGAATAAGGAGCTTTTCGCTAATGCTCATCCCGCAGACTACATTTGCGAGGCGGTAGATCAAACCCGTGGCTGGTTTTATACGTTGCACGCGCTTAGTACCTTGCTTTTCGATAAGCCTGCTTTCTTAAACGTCATTTGTTTAGGGCATATCCTCGATGGCGAAGGGCAAAAGATGAGCAAGAGCAAAGGCAATATTGTCGACCCTTGGCAGGTTTTTGATGAATATGGGGTAGATGCTCTGCGTTGGTTTCTCTTTAGTGCTTCACCTCCTGGCAACCCCCGTCGCTTTAGCACGACTTTACTCTCTGAAAGCCTGCGGCAGTTCATTTTGACGCTTTGGAATACTTACGCTTTCTTCGTAACCTATGCGAATTTGGATAATTGGCAACCTAAAGAAGCGATTAGCGTAACTGCCCCTATTGATCAATGGGCATTGGCCCAGCTTAACTTGCTGGTGAGCGAGGTAACGACTAGCATGGAAGCCTATGACGTTACAGGGGCTGCGCGAGCTATCGAAAGCTTTGTTGATGAACTCTCTAATTGGTATGTAAGGCGCAATCGGCGACGGTTTTGGAAGAGTGAAACCGACATTGACAAGCAGGCTGCCTATCAAACGCTTTATACCTGCTTGGTTACACTCGCTAAACTCATTGCACCCTTCGCGCCCTTTATCAGTGAGGCACTCTATCGCAATCTGGTAACACAGCTTGACCCTACCGCCCCTGAAAGTGTGCATTTGGCTAAATGGCCAACTATGCAAGATTCATTGATTGATAGGCAATTGGTTGCTGATACTAAGGTTTTAATCCGCGTTATCTCGTTGGGGCGAGCCGCCCGCAAACGGGCTAACTTGCGTGTACGTCAGCCATTAAGTGAGCTTTTGGTACGGGTCAGCACGGCAGTTGAGGTTGAGGGTTTGCGCCGCTTTGAAGCCGACCTTAAAGATGAGTTGAACCTCAAGGCCGTGAGCTATTTGGACGCTTCGGCGGAGATGGTAGACTATCATTGCAAGCCTAATTTGCGAAGTGTGGGGAAGAAGTATGGCAAGCTTGTACCAGCCCTCAATACTACGCTGCGAGCTTTGAGCGGTGAGCAGGCCCGAAACATTGCGAAAGCTGTCGAAGCAAGGCAGTCTTTCGCTTTAGAAGTTGATGGGCAGACCCTGGAGTTGTTTCCTGAAGATGTCTTGCTTGAGTCTAGCTCCCCAACAGGTTATGAGGTCGCTGAAAATGAAGGTTTGCTGGTCGCGCTCAATACCACTCTTACTCCCGAACTAAGGCTGGAAGGTCTTGCCCGCGATTGCGTCCGTATCATTCAGGATGCTCGTAAAAATGCTTCTTTGGCCATTAGTGATCGGATTAAAATCTATTGTGGGCCAGGAGTGCAAGAGGTTATTGCTACTTGGGGCGATTACATTAGCACCGAAACCCTTGCTGATACCCTCGAAGTATCAGCAATTCCCGCCGCTGCCTATCTCTTTGAGCTAGATTTGGGCGACCAGATCGTACCTGCTGGCCTATTAAAGCAGCCATGAATGTCTTTTTTAGAGCCATCCGTGGAAATGAAACCCTCGCGGAATCCACGGCTTTAGCCGTGGCCCCAACAGCTAAAGCTGTTGACTCCGGAGGAAAAAGAGCTTGGGTTTCATACTAGGTTTAGGAAAGCTTCTCTATGCCATCGCTGTTCCAAACCTTTTCCCAACCCCTTTTGCCACCTTTGCGGACTTACCTTGTGGGGCAGGCGACGGCAAC
>DCSM01000011.1:557-826 GCA_002325605.1 Chloroflexaceae bacterium UBA1466 | reverse complement strand
GTTAAGGCTTCTTCGCTCTATTTGGCGACCCACCCGACCAGCGTTAAACAGTATTGCGATGCCCAGATTGATGATTATGCCATCGGGCAAAAGCAACGTTTCCGCTGGTCTCCCCCTCTCCGCTTGCTTATCCAGGCTCGCTTTTCCCATCCTATACGGGAGTTGCAAGGTACAGCAGGCTTTGGTTTCTGGAACTATCCCTTTCACCATGCAAGTCTTGCCTTACCCCAAGCGCTATGGTTCTTTTATGCCTCTCCACCCTCGAATCT
>DCSM01000011.1:339-475 GCA_002325605.1 Chloroflexaceae bacterium UBA1466 | reverse complement strand
GGGGCTGGAAGGTCGCAACCCTTGATGCTAAACAGCCTTTTGCCCCTATCCTGGCTGGCCTTAGTCCCCTATTGATGCTTTTGATGAATAACCAGACGCTCTATCCTCGTCTATGGGGGATGCTTCAGCGGCTCTT
>DCSM01000011.1:0-148 GCA_002325605.1 Chloroflexaceae bacterium UBA1466 | reverse complement strand
CCTGCCCCGCAAGGCCCCCTCTCCTTTGTGGCCTGGCTGGATAATCAGTATGCCGTTGTAACGCCTCAAGGGAGAGTGGGCTGGGGCCTCTTGGCTAATCGCGGTGAACAATGGCTGGAGATCGCATGGCTGGGGATAGAGGAAGGGG
>DCSM01000096.1:2946-3973 GCA_002325605.1 Chloroflexaceae bacterium UBA1466 | reverse complement strand
CAAGCGGGGAATAACACTACCCCTACCACCGACAAAACTTACGCCACCGTAGCTGGGGGGCAGAAAAACATCGCCAGCGGCCAATGGTCGGTGGTAGCTGGGGGGCAGAACAACATCGCCTTTGGGGAGGCATCCTTTGCCGCAGGCAGCAATGCCCAAGCTAAAAATGCAGGAGCTTTCGTCTGGGCCGATGACAATGCAGGGATTTTCGCTTCTACCGCCGCCAATGAGTTTGCGGTGCGGGCCATCGGCGGGGTGCGCTTCGTGACTAGCGTTGCTGGTACGGCAGGGATTCAACTTGCAGCAGGCAGTAGTAGTTGGTCTATCCTAAGTGATCGCAACGCCAAAGCCAATTTTGTGCCTGTGGATAGCCAAGAAGTGTTACGGCGAGTTGCTGCGTTACCGCTCACCACCTGGAACTATAAAACCCAGGAGGCAAAGATTAGGCACATGGGGCCGATGGCCCAAGACCTTTACCAGGCCTTTGGGCTTGGGGAAGACGAGAAACATATCAGCACGATAGATGCCGATGGGGTTGCACTGGGAGCTATTCAAGGTCTGGCCCAGCAAGTGGAAGCCCAGCAAGCCGAGATCGCAGCGCTCAAGATCCGCTTAACAACGCTGGAAGGCCTGCTCAAGCAGAAGTAGGATAGAAGCAGGGGCCTTTGTGGTCCGCAAGATCGCAAAGGCCGCTTAGAATGAGGTACGTGATGAAACGAATTCTTTGGTTCAGTGGGTTACTTCTGCTTCTCGGTGGCATCCGCTTAGGGTTGGGTAGCTCAAACTACAGTCTTTGGGGCACGATAGACGGGGGCGCGGGGGGGGTTGGGAGGAAGCAGGTTGGGTACACCGTGCGAGGCAGCGCAGGGCAACCTGATGCGGGGATCGGCTCCAGCGTGAAAGGTGTAAGCTATGAAGTCCGCAGTGGCTTTTGGGGGCCCATCGCTTCTACATCCATGATTACTCCAACCAAGACTTCTACGCCGAATGTGGTAGAATTGACGGCCACGGCGGGGGGAGCGACCTT
>DCSM01000096.1:0-2771 GCA_002325605.1 Chloroflexaceae bacterium UBA1466 | reverse complement strand
AACCCCGACTAAGCTTCCCACGGCGAAACCTTCCCCAACTAAAACCTCTACGCCGAATGCGGTAGAGTTGACGGCGACGGCGGGCGGGGCGACCTTAACCCCAACTAAGGCCCCAACTAAAACCCCGACGCTGAATGCGGTAGAGTTGACCGCCACGGCAGGGGGGGCGACCTTAACCCCGACTAAGCTTCCGACGGCGAAACCTTCACCTACTAAAAACCCTACGCCGAATGCAGTAGAGTTGACGGCGACGGCGGGCGGGGCGACCTTAACCCCAACTAAGGCCCCAACTAAAACCCCGACGCTGAATGCGGTAGAGTTGACGGCCACCGCTGGTGGGGCGACCTTAACCCCAACTAAGGCCCCAACGCGCACTCCGCTCTTGACAGCAACAAGCATCCCGATCTCTACCCCTATAACTACATGCCTGCTCGTCTCTTTAACCATTAACCATGCGACGGGGCGGCCAGGGAGCTTCTTCACCTTCAACCTAGAGTCAACCTGCTCTTTAGTTCCCCATGAGATCGTGGTCAGCAAAGTCCTGACTACCGGCGATGAACTGTTGTTTACGACGTTTGGGATTACCACAAGCAAGCAGGGAGCTGTGAAGTTTATTCTTAGCACTACGGGAGCCAGCACCGGGAAGTACAAGGTTCTGGTTAAGAAGCAGAAGCGCAACCTCAGTTCAGTACCGGAATCCTCCCTCTTTGTATACCTAACGCTGGATGATCAAGCACCTTTATGGCTCAGGGAAGCCGATGGTGTAACTAAAAATAATGAGTTTGCTTGGCCTGCGTCGCGGCAGTTATTTATCCCCTTCATTATGCGTAGACTACTCCCCCTCATTATACGTAGCCTACCCTAGACCAAGCCGCTTCTGGGCCAACAAAGGACCTGCCAGGCTGTTGAAAGTCTGACAGGTCTTTTGGTCTGTTAGACCACCTAAGGGAACTAACTAACGGAGCGCGGGCTTCTCTGCGCCAGGCAGGATGCCTGGCCTACAGGCTAACTTCGCGCAACCGCGCCACTAATTCTACTGTTTTGACGCTTACGGTAATGACTTTCCCGATCAAATGCACAATATATTGCGGCTCATCCGCCCGATTTGGGTCATTCGTGATCCCGCTCCGCTGATCTGTCGTGATCTGATATTGCTTGATCACCCATTCCAAAGCTGACCGCTGGCCCAATTGATATTCAAAGGCGCTGGCGGGAAGCCCTTTCAACGTCAGGCAGCGATTGACGATGATTGCAGTTTTGTCTTTCGTCAGCTTCATCTTCTCAACCCGCCACGTCCAGGGAACTTGCTTATTTTCAACCCATGTCAAAGGATATTCGGCCACGGTTTCATAGTTCAAATGGAGATCAGCCAGCTTTTGCCCAATGGCAACCAGGGTCAAAAAGGTTTGGCGATCTCCAACTAAAGGCAGCCGGGGCAATTCCCGCTTGAGCTTCTCTTGATAGCGTTCCCGATAGAGCGGATGCTGCAAAAGCGCATAGACGTAGAAGAAAATCGCTTTTTTCGTTGAGCCGTTGCCTTCGACAAGCTCAGGCAACGGCCCCTCGCGGGTGAGGGGTGGTTGAAGCTCTGCCGCAACCACCAGGTCGGGGCCATAGTGCGCTTCAAACTGTTTGACGGCCCAAGCCGTGATGTTTTCCTGGCGATTGCTGCCATCTTCCGCGTAGGTGTAGAAGGGAAAACAACGAGTCGGACAGCCAAAACCACCTGCTACCACATAATTTGTTATTGTGTTCGTCAAAATGCAGGTGAAAGGCCTTTCACTTGTCAGATTGACACAAATCACCATATTTTCAACTTCGCTGGCGCGGGTGGGGAAAATCCTTGGAAACTGATAAACCCGTTCGACCATAAAACGGTCAAAGTAAAGATATTGCTTGCAAAATGGACGATAGAGCGATGAACGAACCTTTGAAATATCAAAAACGGTATGAATACTACGCTCAAGATAGTTTTTTAATCCTTCACTCCATTTCAATTTTGTTTCTTCATTGGTTACAAAATTAGCAACTAGTGCATTCTTCTTGCGGCGCTGCATCCAGCGATTTAATTCTTGCTTGTATGCTTCCATGAATTGCTGAATGTCTGAAATAAGCAAGGGTTCATTGAAGTTATAAGCCCAAGCATCACGACTCGTATTGATCCCGTTACTAAAAGTTTTGAAAATCGTTGCAACTTCTTTTTGGCCTTCCGCCTTCGCTTCTTTCGTTCCTAAAGGCAAAAAGGTCTCAAACTCAGGATGAAACCCCGCCGTGAGCCAATTGTTTTTCGCATCAGGTTGCAAGCTTTGCCACTCAAAGCCTTCAATACTCTGGCGTTTGGTTAGTAACGCTAACTTTTCTGCACCTTTCATTTGGTCGGTAAGCGCATGGTAAAGAAGCGTGGTTTTTGCGGGAGCTTCCGCCGCTTTTGCCCTCTTCCGCACTAAAAAAGTGATGCCCACGCCGACCATAATGCCAAACACATTCCCCCCAGGCCCTTTCCGCACATTTCCGCCCAGATTGAGATGATAGATTGTGGTGAAATCTTGTACTAGATGCTGCCGAAAGCCATCAAAAGCCAGCCCTTCGAGAAAACTGTTATTTGACACAAAGCAAATAAGGCCATCTCGCTCTTCCAAACGGTCTATGGCCCAGCGAAAGAATTTCACGTAGGCATCACTGAGCGCATTTTTGTTGGTGGCGCGGGAAGCTTTCGCATACGTTTCACGGATCCGGCGCTCAAGCACAGCATATTTGTGGTTTTTGTTGTT
>DCSM01000022.1:2791-11834 GCA_002325605.1 Chloroflexaceae bacterium UBA1466 | reverse complement strand
GAATTACCGTTTACTGTTAGTGTTGTTATCCCAGCTTATAATGAAGGGGCAACTATTGCTCAATTGTTAGCGAAGGTACGAGAACAGTTACCAAGCGCTGAAATCCTCGTGATTGATGATTGTTCGCAAGATAATACTGCTGAACAAGCACAATTGGCGGGAGCAAAAGTGTTGCAGCAGCCGCTCAATAAGGGCAATGGCGCGGCTGTGAAGACAGGAATTCGCCAGGCAACGGGCGATCTTATTCTTTTGCTAGATGCCGACGGCCAAATGAACCCAAACTATATCCTCTTATTGCTCCAAAAGTTTTCTGAAGGCTATGACTTAGTTGTTGGCACACGAACTCAAGCGACGCAAGGAGATACGCTGGCTCGCAGATGGGGAAATCAGGCTCTTGATCTTTTGGGAAGCTATTTAGTTGAGCAGCCTGTGCGTGATTTGACAAGTGGCTTTCGGGTTATGCGGCGATCTGTCATTTTAGAGTATATTCATCTCTTGCCTAATCGCTATTCCTATCCGACCACAAGTACTTTAGCCTTTGTAAAAGGGGGTTATAGCGTTGGCTATGTTCCAATTGAGGGACAAAAGCGCGAAGCTGGTCGAAGTAACCAGCAGCTTTGGCGCAATGGTCTAAAGTTTGGGCTAATCATTTTGCGAATGATTTCCCTTTTTGCGCCACTTAGAGTCTATTTTCCTGTAGCTTTGCTAATGCAGTTTTTAGCCATGCTCTCGTTTTTAGTAAGTTTTCTGCTCACAGATCCATTTCGGTTTCACATTCCCAATTCGGCAGTTGCGCTCTTTGTGGGAAGTATTGTGATCTTTATGTTTGGGCTTTTGGCCGAACAACTTGCCGCTTTGCGGATGCAAAGAGACGAAAATAAGTTTTGAAAAGTTAAATTCAAACTATGAAAAAATATATTCCCTGGCTCTTTCGCTTAATTGGCCCCACTTTGCTGGCGGTTTTTCTCTTCAAAAGTGATCTTAATCTGCTTTTTACAACTTTGAGAGGAGCCGATTGGTGGCCGATAACGCTCTCTTTGCTCCTTTTACCACCATTTTTAATTATTAAAACCTGGCGTTGGCAACAAATTCTTCATGAGTTGAAACTTGAACTCGATCTAATCACAGGATCTTTGCTCTACGCTGTAGGAATTTACTGGGGTTCTGTGACTCCTGGCCAAGCGGGCGATCTGGTGCGGGCTTGGTATTTGCGAGACCGTGGCCAACCCTTAGCTCCCGCTTTATTTAGCGTTATGCTAGATCGTCTTTTCGATTTATTAGTTATGGCTGTGTTGGCAACCATTGGAATCTTTGCTTTAGGGCAATTATTGCCCAGTCGAGAGCTTCAAACGCTTTTAGTTCTTACAATGGGCACAGGTTTGGCTTTTGTAACTATTGGATTAGCGATGCGTAAGCCTCGTAAATGGCTTTTGACGCAAGGGCTACCTAAGATCTTGCCTAAACATCTTTGGGAATCGCTGAACAATTTGAATGCTCAACTTGCAACGTTGAACCTGCATCCGCGCCTGATTTTTGCCGTCACAGCGGCCTCTTTGCTTTCGGCGATGTTTACTTTCTATCGTTTATGGCTCCTCTTTGTCGCGCTAAAAGTCTTTATTCCCCTTTTTATTGTCATTGGCGTATCAGCCCTCATTGCGATTCTTCAAGTTTTACCGATTTCTATCGCAGGGGTTGGCGTGCGCGATGCGGCTCTAATTGCAGTTTTATTGAATTATGGCTATGCGCCAGAACAGGCTCTGAGCGTTTCAGCGCTTTTCCTCCTCCTCACTTTAGAGCATATCCTCGTGGGTTTTATCATTTCGTTTTGGTTTCCTTTGGGAAAAATGCAATTGCAAAATGAAGTAAGCGAAGAATAGCGGATTCTTTTTTTGCAAGATCAACCAAAAAACCAACTTCTTTTCCTGCAAATTCAGAGGTCGCAAATTGGCATATTGCGCTATCTCTCGTTTCAGGGTAAAATCAGGCCGAGTGCCAGAAGATGCCTGAGCAATGGGGGAAATGTATGCGCGTTGTCGCCATGATTATGGCTGGCGGAGAAGGCACCCGGTTGAGTGTGCTTTCGGAGAAGCGGGCCAAACCATCCGTGCCCTTTGCGGGCAAGTTTCGGATTATTGATTTTACACTTTCCAACTGCGTCAATTCGGGCATTTACAATGTCGCCGTTTTGACGCAATATCGGCCCCATTCCTTAAATGATCATATTGGAATTGGCCGACCTTGGGATTTAGACCGCAATCAAGGTGGGGTACGCCTGCTTCAGCCTTATCAGGGGCGGGGCGAGGAAAGTTGGTACAAGGGGACTGCCGATGCGGTCTACCAAAATCTCAATTTTGTGCGGGATAATCGGGCCGATGTAGTGGTTCTCCTTTCGGGAGATCATATCTACAAAATGGATTACAGCGCGATGATTGAAGCTCATCAGCAGAATCGGGCTGATGCTACCGTCGCGGTGATGCACGTTCCATTGGACGAAACAGACCGTTTTGGAATCATGACAACCGACGAAAATGATTGGATTACTGCGTTCACCGAAAAGCCCAAAGCGCGAGATAAAGGCACATTGGCTTCGATGGGCGTTTATGTTTTTAATGCCAGTGTCTTATATCGGCGGTTGAGCGAGGGAACCGAGGATGATCCACGGATTGATTTCGGTAAGCATGTGATTCCTGCGATGATCACGGGCGAAGAACGAGTTTTAGCTTATCACTTTAACGATTATTGGGTCGATGTCGGGACGATTCAAGCCTATTGGGAAACGAGTATGCAGTTGCTTGATTCCTCTTGCACGCTCAATCTCTATGAACCAAATTGGCTGATTCGGACGCGCAGCGAGGAACGCCCAGCGGCTAAAATCGGGCCCCAAGCCCGTGTGACGCGCTCTTTGGTTTGCAACGGTTGTACGATTCGTGGGACAGTTGACCGCTCGATTCTTTCACCAGGAGTCTACGTTTCACCCGGAGCCGTGGTGCGGGATAGCGTCGTGATGAATGATGCCTGGATTGGCCCTGGCGCGATTCTGGACAAGGTGATTGTGGACAAGCAGGTTGTCGTAGGGTCAGGGGCTTATTTGGGCAAGGGCGACAATCTGAGTATCCCAAATGCGCTGCAACCTGATCGGCTAGACACGGGTATCACCGTGATTGGCAAAGGCGCTCATCTGCCTGCGGGGGTGCAATTGGGGCGCAATGTGCTGGTCAATGCAGATCGGAACGTAGAGGATTTTCCGACGACAAATGTGCCTGACGGCGCGACCATTTAAGAGCGGGGGCAGTTTATGCTACGAACACTAGTACTGATTTTGGCTGGCGGGGACTCGCCCGCGCTCAGTGTCTTGATGGCTGAACGCACGGCGGCGGCGGTCTCTTTCGCGGGTAAGTTTCGCATCATTGATTTTGTGCTTTCCAATTGCGTCAATTCGGGTATCTACAATGTTGGAGTCTTGACGCAATATCGGCCCCGTTCGCTCCATGTGCATCTTGGGGTGGGGCGACCTTGGGATTTAGACCGAGCGCAAGGCGGGATGCGCTTACTTCACCCTTCGCCGACGCGGGAAGGCAGCGGTTGGCAACGCGGGACTGCTGATGCGGTGCGCTACAATCGGGATTTTATCGAAGATCAAGCGGTGGATAACGTTTTGCTTTTGGCGGGCGACCATATCTATAAAATGGATTATCGGCCTCTGCTCCAGTTGCATAAAGAGCGCAAAGCTGATGTTACCTTAGCGGTCCATAGCGTTAGCCCCCACGAAGTGCATCGGTATGGGATTGTTTCAGTTGATTTGGCGGGCAATGTCAGCAGCTTCGAAGAGAAACCACGCCGCAGCATTAGTAGTCTAGCTTCAATGGGCATTTATGTGTTTCGCAAAGAGTTCTTGCTCGAACTTCTGGCGAACAACGATGATGCAGATTTTGGCCGTGGGTTATTGCCTAAGATTATTGGCAAAGTGAATGCTTATGCCTACAATTTTCAAGGCTATTGGGCCGATGTTGGCACAGTGCAATCCTATTTTGAAGCCAATACCGCGCTTTTAGCCGAAACACCAGCCCTTGATCTCTATGACCCAGAATGGGTTTTGCATACGACCAGTGCCCAACAACCTGCCGCTGATATTGATGCAGAAGCACGAGTCGAAAACAGCTTACTCAGCGATGGCTGTCGGATTCAGGGCCATGTTACGCGTGCAATCATCTCGCCAGGCGTTTTCGTTTCGCCAGGAGCAGTTGTCCGCGATTCAATTATCTTGAGTAACGCTTGGATTGGGCCAGGTGCGGTGGTTGATCACTGCATAATAGACGAAGATGCCCAGATTGGAAGCGATACGCTTCTAGGCGAGGGTGAAGATAATACGTCTAACAAACAAGCTCCCGATTGGTTGAACACCGGCCTGACGCTGGTGGGTACTCGCGCCGATTTGCCTTCGGGGCTGAAAATAGGGCGGAATGTCGTAATTCGTCCGCGCACCGGCCAGCAAGCTTTTCAGGCGCTGGGGAAAGTGATTCCTAGCGGGACAACGGTTGGGTAGGTAGCTGGGAGGGCGCGGCGGCGGGCAAAGCCCGCCGCCGCGCCCCAGACATTATTCACATTGGCAAACCAGAAAGAGGCCGCTGGAGGCGAAAGATGAAGCATTGCTATGCGTCGAACTAAAATTGTAGCTACCATTGGGCCGGCCAGCGAATCGTTTGAGATGCTGGCGCAGCTTCTTGCGGCGGGCATGAACGTCGCTCGCCTGAATTTCTCCCACGGCACGCATGCGTCGCATGCCCGTGTCATCGCCAACCTGCGCCAAGCGGCTCAGATCGCTGGGGTTCCGCTGGCTATTTTGCAAGACCTCCAGGGGCCGAAGATTCGCACGGGCCCTTTGGTAGATCAGCAGCCGATCTTGCTCAAAGCGGGTGAGCCTTTTATCCTGACCACCAAGCCAATGCTTGGCACAGTTGCGAAAGTCAGTACCACTTATCAGACTTTGCCCTACGACGTTCGACCTGGAGATCGGATTCTGCTCTCGGATGGTTTGATTGAATTGCAAGTTCGGAGTACAGGCGATAACGAAGTTGCGACTGAAGTTGTTTGTGGGGGCGAGCTAAAGGAAAATCAGGGCATCAATCTGCCCAGAGTTCATATTAGCATCCCCGCTTTGACCCAGAAAGACCTTACCGACCTGGCTTTTGGGCTGGAACAAGGCGTAGATTATATTGCGCTTTCCTTTGTGCGCGAGGCTACGGACATTATCAATCTCAGGAATCATATCACGGCGCATGGAAAAAACGTTCCCATCATTGCTAAGATTGAAAAGCCTGAAGCATTAGATGATTTGCCTGAAATTCTCAAGCTCGCTGATGGTTTGATGGTGGCCCGTGGCGATTTAGGGGTGGAGATTAACCCAGAGGAAGTTCCCCTCGTCCAGAAGTGCATCATTCGGGCCGCAAATGAAGCTGGGATTCCTGTCATCACGGCGACCCAAATGCTCAATTCGATGGTCGCTAATCCTAGACCAACTCGTGCTGAAGCCAGCGATGTAGCAAACGCGATTCTTGACGGGACAGATGCGATTATGCTGAGTGGCGAGACTGCGTCAGGCCAATTTCCTTTGGAAGCGGTACGGATGATGGATCGCATCGCTCGTGCGGTTGAGTCCAGCGTGCAGCCTTCGCAGGTTCTCCGCCAGAAGCTCCAGTTGGCTCGGCAGCAGGATACAGCCCACGCGATCTGTGCCGCAGCCAGTACGCTTGTGGAAGATTTGGAAGTGCAAGCGCTTGTGGCTTTCACCTTCAGTGGCAAAACGGCTCGGCTTATGGCGCAACACCGCCCTAAAGTGCCCATTTTGGCCTTTACCCCCAATGAAGAGATTTATCAACGCCTGAGTTTGCTCTGGGGCCTCACACCCATTTTGAGTTTGGCAACTGATGACCTGGAAGCCCTGAACGCCTGCGTTTATCACAACCTCACGACTCGCGGCTTTGCCCAACCTCACGACTTGGTCGTGCTGCTTGGCGGCCACCCGCTCACAATCAAAGGCAAGACTAACTTCTTAAAGGTAGCCCGTGTTGAGGAGCTAATAGCAGGACAGCAGCTTGGCGCAGAAGGGCAGAGCAACTAATGGCTGGCAATAGCTTTGGGCAACTCTTCCGCTTGACAACTTGGGGTGAATCCCACGGGCCAGGCGTAGGTTGCACCGTTGATGGCTGCCCCGCAGGGCTTGAACTTGAGCTTGCAGATATTCAGCACGAGTTAGACCGCCGCCGCGTCGGGCAGAGCGTCGTTAGCTCCACTCGCCAAGAAGCCGACCAGGTTCAAATCCTCTCTGGGCTTTTTGAGGGGCGCACAACAGGCAGCCCGCTTGCGATGCTCGTCCTGAATAGCGATGCTCATTCAGCCCATTATGCCGCGACCAAAGACCTCTATCGCCCTGGCCATGCGGATTATACTTGGGACATCAAGTACGGCTTCCGCGACTGGCGTGGCGGTGGGCGCAGCAGTGCCCGTGAAACCGTGGGGCGTGTGGCGGGCGGAGCCATCGCTAAGAAGTTGCTGGCGACCTTTGGGGTACAGATTATCGGCTACACGCTGGCGCTGGGAGATTTGCGGGCCCAAGTCTTTGAGGAGGCTGAGATCGAGCGCAACATCATGCGTTGCCCTGACTCTGTCGTTGCTGCTCAGATGATTGAACGGGTCGCGGCGGCGCGGCAGGCTAAGGATTCGCTGGGCGGGATTGTAGAGTTGCGGGCGCGAGGTGTGCCCCCAGGCTTAGGCGAGCCAGTCTTTGATAAGCTCCAGGCCGACCTTGGCAAGGCGATGTTTAGCATCCCAGCCATCAAGGGCGTGGAGATTGGCGAAGGCTTTGGCGTAGCTCTCCTGCACGGCTCTGAGAACAATGACTCCTTTGTGCGCCACCCTGATGGGCAAATCGGCACTGTCACCAATCGGCATGGTGGGATTTTGGGGGGCATCAGCACGGGCGAAGAGATTGTCTTACGGCTGGCCGCCAAGCCTACTCCCTCCATCGCCCAGCCCCAGCAAACCGTCGACCACGCGGGCAATCCCGCTACGATTGAAGTGCATGGCCGCCACGACCCAACCGTTTTACCGCGTCTGGTTCCCGTCGCCGAAGCGATGTTGGCCCTGGTTTTAGCCGACCATCTCCTCCGCCAGCGAGCAGCACGAGTTACTTTTCCCCAGCCTTAATCCTCCGCAGGTTTGAACCGCTCTTCCCTCTTCTTCCACCCTCCCTAAACATACATGATTTTGCAGTCAGCAGGCAGATTCGATTCCGCAGGCAGGCAGGAGGCGTAGGGAGGCGTAGGATAGGCCTCCTGCCTGTCGCTCGCAACAAGCTTTGGCGTTTTGACAACCGCAGAGGATCCATTAAAATGAGGAGCCAGTTGTGATTTAACTCACGGCTGGTTCAAATATTTCGACCTGGGAGAGTAGCTTTATGCAACATCCGAAAGAGGCTCAGGAGCCAGCCGAAAAGGACACAGTGTTCACGCAGACTGGCCCGCAAGGAAGGCGCTTAGTCTTTCGCTTGCCCCCTTCATTGGGGGCTGGTTTGTGCTGGATAGCGGTTCTTACTCTGCTGTTGACGACTGATTTGCGGGCTGATCCGCGCTTTCTAGCTCCGCAGCGCTTGATGTTTCTTGTCCTTCTTTTGTTAGCAGGATTGCTTACCTTCAAGCCGCTCCAGCAACGACTTGGTTTGCCAGGGCTAGTCTGGGAAGGCGTTGGGGGCACGACTTTGCTCCTTTATACCCTAGCTTTCGTACCGCCTCCAACTGCTTCGCTGCTCTTTCTGCCCGATTTGCCTGTCTATCTTCTGCTCTTCTGCGGTCTCTTTTGGGCTACGACGGCCAGCGCGTTGCCCTTTGTCTACGTCTTCAATAAGCGGTATGTTCCAAGTCAAACCGCCCGCATGATCCTCAAACTCGCTCGGCGGCAAGCCTCTGAACTAGGGCTTTTGGTCGCGCTCATCGCAGGGCTGGCGGGCTTGAGAGCGCTGAATTGGGGAAGCTTTAGCGGGCTGATCCTGACCCTATTCCTGGCTGAGTTTATCCTTCAGAAACGCATTAAAACAGGTTGAGAGCGTATGATCCGAATCGCTTTAATTGGTACGGGTTTGATTGGTGGGTCGCTGGGGTTAGCTTTGCAAACGCCTGCGGCGCGAGCGGGGCCCTTGCGAGATGTTCAAATTACGGGCTATGACCGTGATAAGCAGATGCTCCAGACGGCTTATGAGCGGCGAGCGATTAACCAGCAGGCGCGGAGCTTGGCGGAGGCCGTAGCGCAAGCTGACCTCGTGATCCTGGCTACGCCCGTCCAAACGGTGCAAACGCTCTTGCGCGAGCTTGCGCCACTTTTGGCTGGGGGAACGGTTGTTACCGACACCGCCAGCACGAAAGTGCAAGTCAATGCGTGGGCCGCGGAGTTCTTACCGCCAGGGGTTGGCTTTATGGGTGGGCATCCGATGGCTGGGCGGGAGCAGGTGGGAGCGGCGGCGGCAAGGGCGGATTTGTTCAAAGGGGCGGTTTATTGCCTTACGCCTAACCCAGGTCTCGCGCCGCAGGGACGGCAATTGATGGAGGAGGTCGTGCAGGCGGTTGGGGCGAAGCCTTACTATATTGAGTCCGCGCAGCACGATGCTTATGTCGCAGGGATTTCCCATCTACCCTTTTTGCTCTCGACTGCGCTGGTCGAGGCAGTCAGCCAGAGTCCTGATTGGTCAGCAATGAGTTTGTTGGCCGCAGGTGGTTTTCGGGACGTTTCCCGCTTGGCATCGGGTGATCCCCAGATGCACCGTGACATCTGCCTAACCAATCAAGCGGCGCTGCTGGGCTGGGTTGACGCGGCGGTTGAGGCTTTGCTGAAGCTGCGAGGGCACTTATCGAAGGACGAAACTGAGCAATTGGATGCGCTCTTCGACCACGCCAAGCAGGTAAGGGATGCGTGGTTGGCGGAGCGGATGAGGGGGCTGGGAAGCTAGGGTTGAAGTTTAAGGTGGGGCTAAGGGCTGGGCTCCGCCGCCAAAGGC
>DCSM01000022.1:0-2729 GCA_002325605.1 Chloroflexaceae bacterium UBA1466 | reverse complement strand
AACAGAGGCTGGGCTCCGCCGCCAAAGGCGGCGGAGCCCAGCCTCTGTTTAGCCAGGCCAAAGGAGGAGTCTAAGGGCTTCAGGGAGGCGAACTAAGCGGCGAGTAGCGCGTTCCAAAACGACATGGCTTGTGCGGCCAGTCACGAGGAGCGGGCCGTTAGGCAAGCTTAAAGCGTATTCAAAAGCCAATTGCCGACTTCGCCACTCGACCAGGCTGATCCGTAACTGAACCAAGTCATCGAACCGCGCAGGCATGAGATAGTGAGCTTGTAAATCGACGACGACCATCAGATAGCCGAGGTCTTCGAGGTCGCGGTAGCTGCGGCCCGACCTCACCCGTACCATTTCGCAGCGCCCGGCCTCGAACCAAACGAGGTAGTTGCTGTGATGAACGACCCCTTGGGCATCGGTCTCAGCGTAGCGGACGCGGAAGCTAGTCTCAAAAGTAAGCGGTAGTTGAAGGGAAAGAGGGGACATATTTAGTCTGACATCCTAAATTAGCGCGTTTGTAAGGTTAGCTGATCCTAGCAGGGGGAGGCAAGGTTGTCAATTTGAAAATCCCTTGAAAATCCCCTTACAAACCCCTTGACAAATGACAGACGGCGTGCTATACTACGCAAGTTGTTAGCTAATGAGAGATAAAAAAAGCGATTTAGCTCTTTGCAAAGCCAAATTACTTTGCTCTCTCAATCAATTGTACCTTACCAACTGCATAGCTCACGAAAAAAGAAAAGGAACTTCAAGGGAGTACGCACCTTTGAAGTTGACATTTGGTCAGCGTCATCTTCAGCTGACCCTTGACGTGCGTGCAAAGAAGACATTTTAAGCATACGGCGAATGCCTTGGCGTTACGTGCCGATGAAGGACGGGACAACGCACCGATATGCGCGGGGGAGTGGCTTGTACACAGTGATCCCGCGATTTCCGAATGGGGCAACCCACTCACCTTGTGTGAGTACCTCACTTTTGTGAGGAGGGCACCAGGCGAACTGAAACATCTCAGTACCCTGTGGAAGAGTAATTTACACCCGTAGTAGTGGCGAACGAACCGGGTTGAGCCTAAACGCTGCTCGTGCCAATGGACTAGCACTTGCGGGCAGCGGGTTGTAGGGTTAGCATGGGACGACCTAGTCAGCGTCCCCCAGATACTTCATTGAACTCCGAAGGCGTTTGGAATACGCCGCCATAGAGCGTGAAAGCCGCGTAATCGTTTGATGAACATCCTGGCGCTAATTCCTGAGTAGGGCCAGACACGTGAAATCTGACCTGAATCTAGGGGGCCCACCCTCTAAGGCAACCTACACGTAACGACCGATAGCGCACAGTACCGTGAGGGAACGGTGAAAAGAACCCCGGTTAGGGGAGTGAAATAGAACCTGAAACCGTATGCTTCCATACCGTCGAAGGGCGTGGTGATGTTTACATCACTGCCTAACGGCGTGCCTTTTGGAGTATGATCCGGCGAGTTTGTCTTTGTGGCTTGGTTAAGACAGTTATAGTCGTAGCCATAGTGAAAGCGAGCCTGAATAGGGCGTTTGTCGCAAGGATAAGACCCGAAACCGCGTGAGCTACCCATGGCCAGGCTGAAGCGTTCCTAACAGAACGTGGAGGGCCGAACCGGTGTCTGTTGCAAAAGGCTCGGATGAGCTGTGGGTAGGGGTGAAATGCCAATCGAACGCGGAGATAGCTGGTTCTCCCCGAAATGTATTGAGGTACAGCCGTGGTATATACTGTTGGCGGAGGTAGAGCACTGTTGTTGTAAGGGGGCTTCACCGCTTACCGAGCGACGGCAAACTCCGAATGCCGCCATCAGTTTCCCACGAGTGAGACAGTGGGTGCTAACATTCATTGTCAAAAGGGAAACAACCCAGACCTGCTGCTAAGGCCCCCAAGTGGTGACTGAGTGGGAAAGGTTGTTCGGACGCGTAGACAACCAGGAGGTTGGCTCAGAAGCAGCCACCCTTTAAAGAGTGCGTAATAGCTCACTGGTCGAGCAATCGTGCGCAAACAATGTAACGGGGCTAAGCGGTATACCGAAGCTTCGGATTCGTACAGCAATGTACGGATGGTAGGGGAGCATTCCGTGGACCGGTGAAGGTAACCTGGAAGGGTTGCTGGAGGGGACGGAAGAGAGAATGCAGGTATGAGTACACGAAAAGACGGGTGAGACTCCCGTCCGCCGAAAACCTAAGGTTTCCTGGGTAAAGGCAATCTGCCCAGGGTTAGTCGGCCCCTAAGGCGAGGCCGAGAGGCGTAGTCGATGGGAAACAGGTTAATATTCCTGTACCAGTTGTATAATGTTATGGTAAGGGGGGACGGAGAAGGATATGCCATCCGGGCGTTGGTAGTCCCGGTTTAAGCGTGTAGACGGAGTACTTAGGCAAATCCGGGTATTCATTAACGTTGAGGCGTGATGACGAGGGCCTTTGGCCCATAAAGTGGTTGATTCCATGCTTCCAGGAAAAGCCTCGTATCTAGTTATACAGTTGACCGTACCGTAAACCGACACAGGTAGGCAGGTAGAGTATACCAAGGCGCTTGAGAGAACTCTGGTTAAGGAACTCGGCAAAATAGCACCGTAACTTCGGGAGAAGGTGTGCCCTTTGAGGTGAGAGGATTTACTTTTTAAGCCTTGAGGGGTTGCAATGAAAGGGGGGGAGCGACTGTTTACTAAAAACACAGGACTCTGCGAAGTCGAAAGACGAAGTATAGGGTCTGACGCCTGCCCG
>DCSM01000016.1:23623-24074 GCA_002325605.1 Chloroflexaceae bacterium UBA1466 | reverse complement strand
ACTTGCTGCCCACTATAAACGTTTCCGTCACTATCTGTTGCTAGATTCACAATCCCTAAATCAACACCTAAGACATCTGTGGTTAGGCTTTGTTCCTTATCAGGAACCACCACCGTAGCCAACAAATAGAACTCACCTTTTATGAGTACTAAATCACTTTCTCCTTTTTGGAATTTTAGCAACCCTTCGTGGATTGATGCCCATTGAAAAGTAATCTTTTCCCGGCCATTCAATGTCCAGATAGATACGGTATGCTGATCCATCTGGTATGATAAGTTTTTAGCATCATAAGCAATTGCACCTAACAAGCGAAAATCGTGCCTAGTTTTCTTGTCTAGCTTATAACCATCAGCTACCTTAGAGATGCACCGTGTAGCTATCTGTGCGCCTAGCCCAAACTCTTGGCGTACTTTATAATAAACCAGGTGGTGGAGGTCAAACTGCCTAAAGG
>DCSM01000016.1:23360-23508 GCA_002325605.1 Chloroflexaceae bacterium UBA1466 | reverse complement strand
CAGGCTTCATTGGCCCGTTGGATCGTCTGGCGCAGGATTGCTCGTTGCTCAAGGCTTGGATTTAGTTTGAGTTTGAGGGTTAAGTGCATAGGGCTATTTTACTTACTTCAGTTGCATTGGATTAAAAGAAAGGAGCGGCATTCCTCCC
>DCSM01000016.1:23091-23285 GCA_002325605.1 Chloroflexaceae bacterium UBA1466 | reverse complement strand
ATCCTGCCGTAAGATTTATGAACCTAGCTAATCGACGGCTCTTGTTCCTGGCAAGTTGTTGGGCCCTTCTTTCGCTTTTTGGGCTGGCCCTTCCCCGTTTGGTTCAAGGAGCTTTTCAAACTCCCTGGAGTTGGCCGCGCCTTAATCTTCATGCCCC
Organism: Chloroflexaceae bacterium UBA1466; assembly: GCA_002325605.1. Taxonomy (GTDB): domain Bacteria; phylum Chloroflexota; class Chloroflexia; order Chloroflexales; family Chloroflexaceae; genus UBA1466. The sequence continues at coordinate 23,128 of DCSM01000016.1, read as the reverse complement.
GGCGACTCAAACGCAAGATTTGCAAAGTTTTGAGAAG
>DCSM01000016.1:12908-22963 GCA_002325605.1 Chloroflexaceae bacterium UBA1466 | reverse complement strand
GCCTATGTTACCACACCTTTGCAAGTTTTATCAACTCCCGCCCCGAAACTCATAATGGCTGCTAGTCAAATTAGGGTCACCAAAACGGTGACCCTTACGCCACAAGGCGGGAGTTTGCCTCTCAGTGCGACAGGCTTTCTCAGCCTGACTTTGCCTTCTAATGCCCTTACGCAGACCGCTTTGCTTACTTATACAAAGCTGCTTTCGGCCCCTCACGCGCTCCATAAAAACTTTGCTGTGCTAGGAATTTTTGCCCTGCAAGCCCAAACTTCCACGGGCGAAAGCCTTACCCAAACCCAAAAACTCTATACTTTGGTCTTGAGTTATACCGATGCTGAAGTTCGGCGGCTGGGGGTGCTAGAAAAGGACTTGCAAGTTCTTTTTTGGGGTGGCCAAGCGTGGCAGGAAACAATGAGCCAGATCGATTCGGAGCAGAAGCGCGTGCGGGTGCAAACTGATCGGTTTACAGAGGGACTGTTGGTGGGCGATAAAACGAAGGCGCTCAGGCTCAACGGGCCTTCATTGGGGCGGCCCAACCAGCCCATCTCTTTTGTTGCAACAACTAATTTGTCGCCGACGGACCAACCTTTTACTTACACTTGGCAAGCCACCGCGCAACCTACCCACATCTTTACGGGCTTGCTCAAAAGTACTCTTAGCTATGTTTGGGAAACCGCTGGAGCCAAATTCTTGACGGTGACCGCTGAAACCCCCGCAGGGCTTTTCCAAAATACGACTTCGCTCACGCTTCTCCAGATTTTCCTGCGCGGGCCTTCGGCAGGCCGTTTTACAGCCGCCCAAAAATTTGAGGTTTGGTTTACGCCGACTTTGCAAACCCCGCTCGCTGTTACCTATACTTGGCAGGCGACGGATTGGCCTTTGCGGATTAAGAAGGAAAGTTTGACCAGCACCGCAGTTTACACCTGGAATTCGTGGGGCCCCAAAACCGTAAGGGTGACGGCGACATTAGCCCAGCTAGACTTTAAGGCCCAACAAACGAGTCTTATTCGAGCGCTGGCCGCCCAGACAACGAGCGACCAAATTACAGTAAGTAAGACGCAGGGCGGCGAATTGACGCAAATCGGGGCGCAAGGCAACTTTGTGAAAGTTGTGATTCCCTTAGGCGCAGTGCCAATTACCACAACGCTCCTCTATACACCGTTGCTTACCCCAACTTATCCTTTACCCCAACCGCAAAGTTCAGTCCTCCGCAGCTTTTTTCTGGAGACTCAGCCCGAAGGCCAGGCTTTCACGAAGGAAAGTACTGTAATTCTTTCCTATACCGATGAGGAATTAGCAGCCAAAGGCTTTAATGAACTAGACTTAGATCTTTTGTCTTGGAATGGGAAGGCTTGGGAACCTTTACCTTATACCCTTGATGGGTTAAAAAACCGCCTTAGCTTCACCATTCGGAGTTATGGCGAATTTGCCCTCGTTGGCCCCTTGGCTTTGGAAAAACGAAACTTTCTCCCTTTAGGATTTCGGTAGGCCTGCAAGAGGGGGATCCTTTGGGGCTTTTTGGGAACTGGGGAGCCGCTGGCTCTAGCCAGCGGCTCCCCAAAATCTTCCTTCCTCCTGCCGTTAGCCTTCCCTCTTTTGTTGCCGCTACTTTGCCCAAGAAAGGCCTGAATCAGGATCAAGGCCCAAACCGAAGGTTATCTGATGGGGGGGTTGGGCGACCAAAGTTCCCTTTTTTGAAAGACTCAAATTTGCAATCCAGAGTTCAAAGCCGACTTGATTGGGCGGGATGGCCAGAAAAGCTAACATCTTCTGGTCGGGGGAAAAAGCCGGCGCTCTGGCGGTTCCCAAATTCGTGAGCCGCTGGGGTGAAGGAGTGGGGCTTGAGTCTTCGGTGGGCCCAGGGGGCGAACTTTCCGCCTGAATGGCTTTGGCGGGCAAAACCCAAAGATCCGTAAGCTCCTTTTTTTGGGCCGCAAAAGCTAACCATTGGCCGTCGGGAGAGATAGCAGGATCATAGCTGTTGGGAGGTGCGCCTGGAAAGGGGTTGCCCTTTGGCTCTTCCGCCGCCCAATTGAGCCAGTAAATTTGTTGTTCGCCTCCAGGGTCAACACTCATACGGGTATAAAGCAAGGTTTGACCATCGGGGAGCAGAACCATTTTCCCACAGTGAGCATTGGGCTCCGCATAAATTTGGCGATAGCCCCCACTGGCGGGGGAAAGGAGAAAAAGGGCCAAGCGGTATTCAGCGGCAGGCGAGCCAACGGGGGGCGCAACTTGCGAAGCCAGCAGCAAGCGCGAGCCATCGGGGTTCCAAGTTGGGTAAAAGGCCCAGCGGCTCCCATAGATATGTTCGTGGCTGGCCGGCGGAGCATCTGAACTATTGGAAGTCAACTGAAGAAGATCGCTCCCTGTGGCATCAGAAAGCATAACATCCGAATAGCTTTCGCCACGTTCAATATAGGCAAGATGTAAGCCGTCGGGCGACCAAGCAGGTTGCCAAGCATTGCCTTCGCCTAACAGGGGTTTCCCTTTTTGCCCTTGCCAAAGCCATATCGTTCCCCGTTGGACAAAAAGCAGTCGCCCAGGGAGTTCTGCCCCCTTGACGCTTGGGGGCGGAGTTGGTTTGGGGGTTGGGGAAGGGGGGAGGCGAGTGGGCCGCGGCGAGGGTGAGGCTTGGAGCGGGCGCGGCTGAGGTTGGGGCGTACATGCACCAAATAATCCCAAAAGCAACAGGAAAAAAAACCAATAAATTTTAAGCCTTTTACTCATTTTTGGCAAACCTCAGAGCTTGAAAACATTTTCGCAGCTTCCTTTCGGTGGAAAAACAATCATTGATCGGTCAAAAACCAACGATTTCCGACGCGAATCACAGGCCAGGTTCCCTTTTCTAATCCAATGGTTGTGGTTAAGGGGCGCTGTTGATCTCGCAGAATTTGAAGCCGGCCATTGGGCAAGCGCTGGACAAGGCGCACTTGTAAGCTCCCTTCATTAAGCTTAACCGTCGCCCGCTCTGCATCTCGTTGCACAACCTCAACCTCTGTGTAGCGAAGATTGAGCGAGAGTTGTTGGTCAGCAGGAAGTTCAGCCAGGCTGTTGGCAAAGCTGGTCAACATTTGGCTAAAGACGGCCCGTTGGTCAACCCATTCACTGGGCGTAAAGGAACTGGCCAACCTTTCGGCCCAAACTCGCCGCGTCTCAGGTTGCGGAAGCAGCGGGTCTTGAAGCGCCTGATTAAGGTCCGTAAAAAAAGCGTTCGTTACCGCTTCGGGGCTGGGGCCACCCGGCAAAGCCTGCGCTTGGTTCGTGGCCAATGGAATGGTACACGCGGTGAGCAGGAGCGGCCCCAGCAACCTGATTAAGAGCCAGCAGACGGTCAAAAGCCTTTGACCTTGCGCGCGCGGGGTTTGGTCGAAGGCCTGGGGATAATTCCCCTTTGGTTGAAGATCGTCCATCTATTGCTTTGCCGGCTTGAAAAGGCGAGGCCGGGCGGGGAGCGCCGCCTTCAAAATTTGCGGCCCATTGGCCAGGTAGACCTCTGGGCGGCCAGAGCTATCATCTATGGCGATGGCCGTCAAGTGAGTCAGCTGAAAAGGACTCTCAGACCGCACCCGGATTTGTTGGACTACTTTGCCGGTGGCTTGCTCCATTTGGATAATCCGTTCATTCAGCGGATCCAGGAGAAAAAACCACCCCTCACCTTGTGGGCCATACAAAAAGAAGTGGGTGACTGTCGTAAGTGGGGGATTGAGCGGCTCTGGGACAAGTTCTTGCTCAAATCGGCCCATACTCATGACTAAAACATGGCCCGTGGGTTGAAGGAGATAGATTTTTCCATCCACGGCCAGGTCAATTACGGCAGCTAGACTGTGGTCGGATGAATCGGTTGGGTCTAACCACAACTGAGGTGGTTCACCATAATGGCCACTTGAAAACCTCAGAATTTCGCCTGTTTCGGCTCCCCACACATATAAGTTACCCTCGTAGAGTTCTAAATCTAAGCGGGTGCGGGGGCCCCAGACATTGCTGCGGCCCAGGCGGAGATGATTCCAGCTTCCCGCAGTGTGGAAGTAATAGCCAAACCCGTCATTCGTTTGGTCAATGGCCACAAGATCTTCCAAGTGCCAGGCTTGGGCCAACAACGTCCCAACTTGCGTATTTTTGACACTTTGGTTGGGGCTGAGGAAGGGTTCAGCAGGCCCTCCTTCGCGCCGAATCCGAAACAACTGGGCATTGTTGCGCGTGGTATCGAGGGCATAGAGATAATTCCGCGCCTCGCTAATTGGGTCGGCCAGTTTCGCATTGGCGGGCGGCACAACAAGACTCGTAAATTGCCCATTTGGAAAGGGATGTTCGGCCAAAAGAACCGGGTTCTCAAAAAAGGTTAGCTTCTGCACGGTAGCTAAGGCCAGTTCATATTCCCGCTCGGTTTCCAAATAGCGCACCCAGAAAGCGGTATTCGTTTCGGTCACAAAAGGACTGGCCTTGATGTAATCAAGCGCTTTGCGCGTGCTTTCCATTTGCGCTTGGGCACTGGCAAGGTCAGGAGCATTCTGAATGGCCGTAACTCGGCGTTCCGCCTCATCTAAGGAACCCAAAGCTTGCTGTTCGGCACTGCGGTGGGAAAGATGCGAGCCATAGAAGATGAGGCCTGTAAGGATAAAGAAGAGGGCCAGCAATTGAAACCAGGGAAAAGGGCGGGTTTGGGGCCGCGAGGACTCCATAATCCGGGGCGAAATATTGCGTTTGGTTTGAGAGTGTTGAAAAAAGGCTTGAAGGCTGTGGCTGGCCTGGGAGAAGGGTAGCGCCAAGCGTTCAAAAAAGTTCAGATCTCCAAGGGCCCGCAACTCGTGGCGGGGGCGATATGGCTGGGCCATTTTGGCCAGCATGGGCATGTCGCTCAAATCAATTGCGGGTTTCAGGGGCAGGGGAGCCGCTTCACCGGCGCTTTCGCCCAGCAAGGAAGAAGTTGGCTCCTTAGTTCTTTGGGCCACTTCTTTTTCCCTGCGCTCGGCCAAGCTTTCGCCCAGCGCCAAAGGAGGGCTTTGAAGAGGCAAGTCCAGCAAAGCTGGCTCAGTTTGCGCTGCGGGCGGAGTTTCGGCTGTCTCCCCAGTGGCCGGGCCGGCAAGCCACTCCTCAAGAATGGAAAGAGCCTCTTTTGGGTGACTAAGTTGCTCTTTGTTCCGATTTACCCAATGGGCTTTGGGGCGAAAATAGATCGCCAGCGCATGAGCTTCTGTCAACTTCTTTTGTGAACAAAGAGCCAGGAGTTTCGCAAGCGAATCGCCACTTTTCAGCGCAAGCAAAAGCTGCTCTGGCTCCTGTTCCCGCAGCAAAGGCGCGAGATTGCTGGAGCAAATAATTAGGGTGTCGCCCGGTTGAATTTGAAGCCGCTGAAGTTCAGGGTCGATAAACAAACTAGCTCCCAGCGCTTTAGGTTGCAGAAGGGGGGTTGCTTTGGCGGGAGGCTGCTCCCAAGAAGAAAGCAGCGGCAGCGCCCGAAAGTTGTCCGCGCTGAACAGCAGCGCCTGGGCGGGGGCTATTTGGGCCAGAAAAAGGTCGTGAGCTTTGAGAACCGCGCAGGTCAAACTAACATTGGCGCGTTTGGCTTCGGCCACTTTTAGGTTATGTTGATGCAACACTTTGTTGGCTTGCCGAATCGCCTCGCGCAGCGCCGCAGTAATACTGTAGGAGCTATCAGCATAAAAAGCCTGGTGCATGGCCTGGGCCGTGAGGCGACAAGCTTCGGAGCCGCCCGCAGGGTTCTGGAGGGCCTCCGTGAGCAGGATGAGTTGGCCTTTGCGAGCCTCCGGCCCAAAACGGGTGCGGGCCAGGGCCAACGTGATTAGCTTACTTGTGGGTTGGGAAAACCCGTTTACAAGCCCAAATTGACTGATCTGTGGTTCAAAGTCGGCCATTCATTCTCTATCCTTCTAAGTTGGGCAGCGGCAAGGTAGCTTTGATTATAGCAGTAGGGCCAGGCCTTGACAAGATAAAAAGGCGGGGGGAAGGTTTCTGGGGGGCTGCGCTTGTAGTGGAATGCTCCAGCAAGGGTACGATTTAGAACGATTCATAAAATATATGGGCAGTAATAGGTAAATATAGACAAAATGGTTCTTTCTTTGCATTTCTCTGCTGGTCATGCTACCATAGCCTGATTATAAATCTCTAGCCTCTTTTTCCCAAGCATTTGGCAAAGTTAGGGCTACAAGCGTGGGCCAGATTGAATGCTAGATAGATCAATTTTTTACGCTTATCAAAACTTAATAATAAGGTAGATAAATGCTTGTTGAGCAAAAAATCCATGAATTGGCTAATAAGTATGCACTTGAACTCAAAAAGAAAATGGCAAATCGGGTTGATGAAATGGTAGGTGATGATAAAGCGCACTATCTTATTTATAGTGTTTTGGGAATAACCGCTGAAGAAGGAGAATTGATAGACATTTATCAAAACAAGGGGCGTTTTTTGTACAAATACGCAGGTGCTTTTCTTGAAGAAGTTACCTTCTTCTGCTTGAAAGAAAAATTCCCACAGGCGCAGAAAACTAAAATTGCAAACACTCTTGGTAAACGGCCAAAACAATTTGAGATTGATTGTCTGATTAACAAAGATGCTTTAGAAATTAAGTGGCGTGATGCAACAACAGATGGCGATCACATCACTAAAGAACACACCCGAATTCAGGTCATCAAGAAGAATGGCTATATTCCCATTCGGCTAATGTTTTATTATCCAAACCGTGACCAAGCAAGACGAATTCAAGCCACACTCAAGACAATTTATGCTGGCGTTGGTGGGCATTATTACGCCGGAGATGCCGCTTGGGATTATATCCAACAGCATACTGGGATTGACTTGAAACATATTTTGGAACAAATCGCTGCGGACAATAAAGGTAATTAGAAAATGAAAGTTTTGCATGATGATTGCCTTACTTTATTACCGACGCTTGAAGAAGATAGTGTTCAATTGGTTTATTTAGACCCTCCCTTTTTTACTCAAAAAGAACACTTCCTCCGAACCCGCGACAACTCAACCGAATATAGTTTCAAAGATAATTGGCGTTCGCTTGAAGAATATCTCTCATTTATGCAAAATGTTTTAAGCCAATGCAAGCGAGTCTTGAAAAAGAGCGGAAGTATTTTTTTCCACTGCGACAAAGCAGCAGCACACCATCTTCGAGTCTTATTAGACAGCGTTTTCGGGAGTAAGAATTTCCAAAGCGAAATCATTTGGGCTTATAAACGGTGGTCAAACACGAAAAAGGGCTTATTGAATTCTCATCAAACCATCTATTTTTACAGCAAGTCTGCCGATTTTAAGTTCAATACAATTTATACCGCTTATTCCCCAACCACAAATATAGACCAAATTTTGCAAGCGAGAAGACGAAATGGGTTTGGCAAGGTGGTATATCACCGTGATGAAGAAGGCCAGGTAATTTTAGCCAAAGAAAAAAAAGGAGTACCGTTTTCTGATGTTTGGAGTATTCCCTTTCTTAACCCTAAAGCAAAGGAAAGAGTAGGGTATCCAACTCAAAAGCCAATCTTGTTATTAGAGCGCATAATTCAAATCTCAACAGATAGTGGTGATACAGTCTTAGACCCTTTTTGTGGTAGTGGAACAACTTTAGTGGCGGCTAAACTTCTTGGCCGAGAATACATAGGCATTGATTCTTCCATTGAAGCAATAAGATTGGCAGAGAAACGATTGACTGAACCTGTGAAAACCGATTCTCAGCTTCTTTTCACAGGTGAAACCAGTTATTTAGAAAAAACTGATTATGAAAGAGCAATTCTCAAGTCTATTGATGCTCTTCCTGTTGAAAGAAATAGTGGCATAGATGGATTTCTTAGGTCATACATAGAAGGAAGCCCTGTTTCAGTGCGGATCCAAAAACAAAACGAAGATCTTGAGACGGCAAAGCAGAAATTACTTAGGGCAAGTCAGTCAAAAAACTGTGCTGTAATGATTTTGGTTAGAACCCACAGAACTACTGAATGGCTTAACTATGCTCAAGAAGAACCTAAGATCATGATTATAGATTCATACGATTTAGTAATCGAAGAATGGCTAGAAAGACGTAAAACCATTGAAGTCACAAGTGCAGATAAATGATGCAGCTTTGCTAAATGCTACTTTTTGTTTAGGAATTTAGCTTCGTGTTGGAAGCCGAAACCGAGCTTTTGCTGCGCCACCAGCAGCAATATACAACTGCAATTCACCAAGCTCGTTTGCAAGGTGAAGATGCTTTTCAAGCGTGGTTCAATCGGGAAGCGGCTAAGAATAGGCAACAAGCGCTTTGTCGTGGTTATTGGGATTGGACACTGCACATTCTTACGCCAAAGGTTGCTTCCTATCTTCAAAACCCTGAAACGCAAGTTGCGCTAGAAATTGGCTATGGTGGGGGCCGGTTGCTCAATGCGGCTTGTAGTTATTTCAAAAGGGTGATCGGCCTTGACATTCACGCTGAAGCTCAGACGGTGGCTAACTTTTTACAAACCCAAGGCAAGACCAATTTCCAGCTGCTCAAAACCAGGGGAAAAACCATTCCTGTCGCTGCCGAAAGGCTTGATTTTATCTATTCCTTCATTGTTTTCCAACATCTTCCTTCATTTAAGGTCTTTGAAAGCTATTTGCAAGAAATAGCTCGCACTTTGCGCCGTGGTGGAGTGGCCCAAATTTATTTTGGCCAATTCAAAAACCTCCATCCAATCTATCAAGGCTTGTATTTTTGGCAAGGCTATCGTGAAGTTCGGGCTAAAAACGCTAATCAGATCACGTTGGTGGTGCAAATCGCTAAAGTAAAAAAGCTTTGTCAGACTCTGGGCTTGCAGGTTGTAGAAACAGGCCCATCCTATTTTTGTGTCCCTGATGGCTATCCCCAAAAGGTGGGCGGCCAAAATTATGTAACTTTACGCAAACCTTAAAACCGTTTTATTTCTGCAAAGGAGCAGTGGAATGACAGAGATAGGTCATGCCCGCGCCCATGTTTTTGTTTCTGGGGAAGTGCAAGGGGTAAATTTTCGGGCGGCCACCCGCGACGAGGCGCGGCGGGCGGGGGTGTTGGGCTGGGTTCGCAATCTAAGCGATGGGCGCGTGGAAGCCCTGTTTGAAGGGCCACGTGCGGCAGTACATCGGCTGGTTAGCTGGTGTCACCAGGGGCCGACAAGCTCTCACGTTGAACATGTTGAGTTGCTTTGGGAAGAGCCTACGGGTGGCGAAGATAGTTTTTTTATTCGCTGGTAATAAACCACAGAGATAAGTATTATGTTGGGTTCGATTGTTGGCGATCTTGTTGGCTCGATTTATGAGTTCGCAAATCATCGTTCTAAGGAATTCCCCCTCTTCGGCGCTAAGTGTGATTTCACGGATGATACCGTTTTGACTGTGGCCGTCGCAGATTGTTTGCTCAATAAGGGCAACTATGCCGAATATCTTAAACGGTATGCTCGAAATTATCCTGGCAGAGGTTATGGTGGTCGGTTCGCGCAATGGATTCGCTCAGAAAATATGGAAGCCTACAATAGCTGGGGGAATGGCTCGGCGATGCGGGTCAGCCCTGTGGGGTTTGCATACGACAATTTGGAAGCGGTAATGGCGGAAGCAAAGCGGTCTGCTGAAGCCACCCATAATCATCCTGAAGGAATTAAAGGGGCGCAAGCAACGGCGGTTGCGATTTTTATGGCGCGGAAAGGCGCGGGTAAAGCGCAAATTAAGGCCGCGCTTACTGCATCTTTTAGCTATGATCTGAGCCAAACCTTAGATGAGCTTCGGCCCACTTACGATTTTGATGAGTCATGCCAAGGCACTGTGCCCCAGGCGATAATTGCATTCCTCGAATCAAATGATTTTGAGGATGCGATTCGGAATGCGATCTCTTTAGGCGGCGATAGCGATACGCTTGCCTGCATTACAGGCGGGATCGCGGAGGCTTTTTATGGTGGTCTGCCAAAGAAAATCGCTGAAAAAGCTCTTAGTTATCTTGATCCAAAGATGCGCGAAGTTGTAGAGAAATTCAGGGAAAATTTTACCCTTCCGCTGGCGAAAGCGTAAAGCGCCTAAGCTTCGCAGGCGAGGGCCACATTTCAAAG
>DCSM01000016.1:0-12860 GCA_002325605.1 Chloroflexaceae bacterium UBA1466 | reverse complement strand
GCAGAAAGGGTGCGCTGATGATCTTACGCCACTGGCGAATTGCGACCAGTATCTTAATCAGCTTAATTATTCTCATTTTCGCAATCCTGAATAGGCAGCAGCTTGAAGGCTCTATCGGCCTCTTGCAACAAGCTAAACCACTTTGGTTGGGAGCCGCCTTTTTAGCGATCCTCACTGGCTATCTGGTGAGTTCCCAAGTTTTGCGGGTCGCGCTCCATTCTTTGGGCCATAGATTGGGAATTCTTCGGATGTGGGCCACGGCCCTGGTTGCGATTATGATTAGCCAATCTGTGCCTGCTGGCGGAGTAGGGAGCTATGCCTTCCTTGTGAGCATTTTCAATCGGCGCGGCATTTCTTCAGTCCAATCTACGTTGGTTGCGTCGCTTGAAACGCTCAGTTATTCCACCGCCATGTTGCTGATGTTCTCCTTTAGCCTCGGCTATTTGACCATCCACAAAATGGAGACAGGCGACGCAACTTATATTGCCGCGCTCGTGGCCTTGGTAATTGTCGGCAGTGCAATCTTTGTCCTCAGCCGCAGCGAGGATGTCCTGCGGAAATGGCTTTTGGGGCTAACGGGAGGTCTAAAAAAGATCCTGCGCCGTGATTGGAGTGACGAATGGGTCATCAAAATGGTGCAAGACCTTTCAGAAAATCGCGCTTTATTAACCAATCGGCGACGGGATATTCTCTTTCTCGTCTTCATCCAAATCACAGCTTTAAGCTTGCATAGTCTGGGTTTACTTTTGGTCTTGCTAAGTTTGGGGGTGCATACCAATTTTGCCGTGGTGCTGACAGCTTTTGGGATTGCCCTCATTACGAGTACCTTCAATGTGCTGCCAGGTGGCGGGGGTACGGTGGAAGCGGCTCTGGTTGCGATTCTAAGCCAACTGGGGATTTCCCCTCCCCAAGCGGTGGTGAGCGCGATTATTTTTCGCCTCTTCAATTTTTGGCTGCTTGCGCTTGTGGCCGCGATCTGCTATTCCTGGCTGATGCACGAAAAACGGCTCCATGTCAACGGGAATAATGGCCCCGAACACAATCATCCTTCAGCTACGCAAGGCTCTGAATAAAGCTTTTAGCCAGCTTCAAAAGAACGTTCAAAGTGGGGTTTGGCTCTGGACTGGGCTACTTTCGGTGGCCCTCTTCAGAGCTTTTGCGCTCAAAGGCTATGATGACCCCTATATCACTTACCGCTACGCGGCCCAATTAGCTCACGGGCTAGGTTTTGTCTACAACACGGGCGAGCGGATTCTCAGCACCACAACGCCACTTTATGCGCTGCTTCTCGCGCTGGCGGCGCTTCTCAACCTCGACCTTCCAACGGTTAGTAATGCTTTAGGTTCGCTGGGCTGCGGCTTAGGCGGTTTGGCCTTTTGGCAAATTGGCCAAAGGTATCAGAATCAAAGCGTTGGAAGCGCTGGGCTTATCCTTTATCCGACTTTTCCTCTCCTGCTAAATACCCTTGGTGCAGAGATGGCCCTCTATAATGCGCTTATCCTCTGGGGTTTTGCAACTTTTGCCCATACAAATTATCGCCAAGCAGCATTCTTCTTTGCTCTAGCCACTTTGACTCGCGCCGATGGGATTTTAGCGGCGGCGATCTTCTTTAGTCTGCTCCTAGAGCGCAAACGGACTTTTCCCTGGCAGCCTTTCCTCATTTACACTTTACCTCTTGCGGTTTGGGGCATTTTCGCGTGGGCTTATTTCGGTTCACCTTTACCAGTCACGCTGGCGGCTAAACAACATCAGGGCATGATGGCTCATGCCCCGCTTTTCTTCCCTGGGATTTTCGCCCAAGCCCAGTTTTTCTTAGCTTTCCCTCTCTATCACTTTCATTTTGGTTTAGCGATCTTAGGCTTTGCAGGCCTATTGACTTTCTATCAACGCTGGCTGCCCCTTTTCGCTTGGAATCTGCTCTATCTCAGCGGTTATACTGCGCTCGGCGTAACAAGCTATTTTTGGTATTATGCCCCCCTCGTGATTGGTTTCCTGTTGCTTGTGGCCATTGGTTTGGCGATGATGCGCCAGCTTTTGAGACGGTTTGGCAAGCAACATTGGGCCCCTGGCCTAACTTTCTTCCTCTTGCTCCTTTTGCTCCTTCCCCAGCTTTTCTCCCTCGAATACTTACGCAAAACTAATGACTCTCGTTTGGTAGTCTATCAGCAAGTGGGAAAGTGGTTAAACAGCAATACGGCTAAAGAAGCAAGCATCGGGACGCTGGAAGTAGGGATTATTGGCTATTATGCTGAACGGCGAATGATTGATTTTGCGGGTTTGCTCCAGCCTGAAACTGCTTTAAGGCTCACGGCGACGACAACTTATCAGGATGCGGCTCGCTGGGCGATTGCCAAATATCACCCCGATTATCTCGTTTTGCAAACGGGGGTCTTCCCGCAAATTGAAGCAGAGCTTGGGCAAAGGTGTCAAAGCATTAAGACCTTCACCGAAAAGGCCTTTCCAGGTCAATTGACGGTCTCGCAATGTCGCTGGAAGTAATGTGGAGGCTGTGGTTTCCCACAGCCTCCACTATCTGAAGAAGGTGATGGTGCTTTATTTAAGCACAGCGTTGGAAAGCGCGCAGATGATTTTGGGTTGAAGCTCTTTGCAAGGCCCGATAGACTTGCAGGATGTCAGCCCGCTGCGTGGTCGTAAGCAATTGGTCGTAGAGACCGGCGTTTTCAAGTTCAGCTTGCACGCCCGCCGCGCAAGCAGCCTGGCGGGTTGCAAAGGTCGGCATGTTCCCGTTCCCCACCCACGGATTTGGAGGAACCGCCACTGCGTAACGCGTTAGCAACCCTTTTAGCGCATTGATATGCTGTGCTTCAGCCCGTTGAATGTTAGTGAAGGGGCGCACCTGCCCCAAATCCTCGATAACCTTTGCATAGACTGCCCAAGCGTGATACTCATCATTCAACGCCCGCAAAAGCCCTTCTACTTCAGCTTGCTTTAGAGGCCCCGTGTACTTTTGCATATCAACTTTACAGAAGGAACAGTCTACCAAAGAAGCTTGCAGTACCGTTGCTTGAGAAGGGGCAACCGTGGCCGCTGCAACGGGTTTACCCATCGCAAGTAAAGGGAAAATTCCCGCGATCAGCGCAAAGGCCCAAAAAATACGTTTCATGTTATGATTGTCCTCGTTTAGTCCACTTATACCAATACCATTAGCATAGCAGAGTTGTATGAAGAATCGGTGCAGAAAAAGAGGATTTTTATCTATGAAAGGGTTTCGAAGTTTCACTTCTTTCGGCATAGTAGGAATTTTGATGCTGCTATTGGGGCCCCTCTCCTTGGCTCAGACTGAACGGCGTTGTTTTCCTGAAGCTGGGCCGGAGATTACGGCTTGCATTGAGGGAAGGTTACGGGATTTTTGGGAAAAGCAAGGGAGCTTATCTGTTTTTGGCTACCCTTTGAATGAAGCAACGCAGACGCAAGGTGTGACCACGCAGCTTTTTGAGCGGGCCCGTTTAGAGTACCATACTGCAAACAACCCACCGTATGATCTCTTACTTGGGCGGTTGGGCGCAGACCTTCTGAGTAAGAAGGGAAAGCAACCTGCCAAGGAAACGACACCGCAAGAAGGTTGTCTCTTCTTTGCGGAAACTAAGCAGAATCTTTGTCCCCCCTTCTTACCCCTTTGGCAAAGTACGGGCTTAGAACTTGGGGAACCTGGCGTGAGTCAGGCAGAAAGCTTGGCCCTCTTTGGTCTCCCTCTTACTCCAGCCCAGCAAGAAGTCTTGAGCGATGGTCAGACCTATACGGTGCAATGGTTTGAACGGGCGCGGTTTGAAGATCACGGCGAGAAGGGGATTTTACTTGGCCTTTTGGGGAAGGAAATGGGGAGCTTGAATCCAGGCGGTTTTATCAAGGCTGAAGGTTCACGCTTGATCTATCAAGGAAACTCTATTCAACTGAAAGGGGTGAACTATTATCCTAAAGGTCGTCCCTGGATGGAAATGTGGAGCAATTGGAAGGGGAAACTGATTGAGCAAGAACTGACCTTGGCGAAAGCGCAATTAGGGATCAATAGCGTGCGGATCTTGTTGCCCTACTCGATTCGGGGGCTTGCCGATATGGGGAAGGTCAATAAAGGTCTGTTAAAAGAGCTACGGGAGATGCTTCAGATCGCAGGGAACCTTGACCTGCGCTTGATTATCACCCTCTTTGATTTCTATGAGGACTTCCCTGAGCAAGGGAGCAAGGATGAATGGCAAAATCTCAATTATCTAAATGCTTTGATTGGCCCCTTTGTCAATGATGAGCGGATTCTGGCGTGGGATATTCACAACGAGCCTGACCATTATGACCTTTGGAATGAAGGGAAAGCGGCTCGCGTACAGACTTGGCTAGGGCGCATGGCCGATAGAGTTCATCAGCTTGACCCCAATCATCTCGTGACGGTGGGGATGGGGAAATCGCCTAACCTTTGGCAACCTGGCCCCGATGGGCGCAGTGCCTTGGATTATAGCGATTTGATAAGTGTGCATATCTATAATGCTGCTGATGCGGAGCGGCAAATCTATGAGTTGAGGATGAAGGTCAATAAGCCGATCCTTATTGAAGAGTTTGGTTGGCCGACGGGGCCCCGTTGTGCGGTCAAAGGGTATACGGAGGAAGCGCAGGAGAAAGCTTATCAAACATTGTTGCCCGCAGTGGAAGGTCAGGTAGTGGGGGTCTTCGCCTGGACTTTGCGCGACTATGAACCTGGGCCAACATTGCGCTGGGATTCCCACGAAGAGCATTATGGGCTTTTTCGCCCCGATGATACTTTGAAGCCCGCAGCGTTAGTATTTCAGGCCTTTGGGTCTTCCCCTTTGACCAACGGTACTAAGACTAACCTCCCTTTGACTAGTGATGGTGCAGGCCCCCCACGGGGTTGGGCTGCGCCAAAGTTTATTCCTGAGAGCGGCTACTATGTGAAGGGTTGGTTTCGGCGAGCTTGGGAACTCTTTGGGGGCCGCAATGGGTTTGGGCTACCCCTTAGTGAGGCCTTTACGCGCAAAGAAGATGGGCGCGTTGTGCAATACTTTGAGGCAGCAGTCTTGGAATTTCACCCTGAAGGTGCTGGAGGGCCCACCTTCCCTACCCTTGACCCTCTACAACAAACTATGCGAATGATCAGCTTCCAAGATATAGGAAGTAATTTCGCAGCTAATCGAGGTTTTACTCCTGGAGGCCACAAACTTGCGGCTGAATTTAGCCCCTTCTATGCGGGAGCCTACGGGCCTTGGCGCTTGGGCGAGCCAAGCTCTGATCTTCTAACCGAAGAGATCAATGGAGGTGCAAAGTCTGTTCAATACTTCCAGCGGGGAAGGTTAGAATTAAACCCCACAAGTAAAGCTATTCAATATGGCCTCTTAGGTACTTGGGCCTGGCAAAATCAATGTCAAGCTACCGATCAACCTTTAGGCTCCCCATAAAAGAGAACTTTCCCTTTCAACCCAAGAGGAAAGTACTGGCAAAGTTTATGGTCTCTGGTTTATCAAAGTAACCAAAATGATTGGTGTCGGTCTGGTAGACCCGTTTGCCAAGAAGGGGGCTATTCCCCCCATCAATCTGGCTCATACTTTCAGTGGGGACGATAAGGTCATTTGGGGACTCCATAAAGATTTGCACTAAGAGGGAAGCTAAGGCCTCCCCAAAGTTGCGCTGGGGCAGATTAAGGGCATTGAAGGTGGAGGTAATCGCTGCATAAGTAACGCGCTGGGCGATGGAAGGGTCGCTTGGCGCGTTGAGTTCGCGCAGGAATTCACTCTTTGGCGCTAAGGCTTGCAACCCTGGCAAGTCGAAGATCAACTGGCCCGCTGCCCGCAAGATAAGTTCTAACATCTTGGGGCTGAAGGTAGCTATCACCCCTGCGCCCATCGTGGCCGCCAACCAACTGGCCGCCGTCAACCCCAAAGAGACCAACCTTTCCCACCGTTCCTGGTCAGCGAGAGAAGTTCCCCCATGCGGCGTACCACAAGTAAGCACCTTTTGCACTTTGAACTTGGGATAAGGTTGTTGTAGCTCGACCAAGCTCCGAGCAACTAAGCCTCCGCCACTATGAGCAATTATATCTACCTTCAAGCGCAACTCTTCTGGAATCTGGGCTAATAAGTCAGCAGCATTGTGGTTAGGAAACTTTGAGATGGTCGGGTAGTTATAGGCCAAAAGGGCATCGTAGTGGGCCCCAAAGGTCTTCAACCAAGCACGGGGAAGACTATTTTTAGCGTTACTTCCAAAGCCGTGAAGGAATAAAAGTACCCGATACTCCTTATCCTCTGCAAAGCGGGAACGCCATGCTTCATTCCCTTCTAAGGCCTTCCCCAAGGTCTGATCAGCATTCACAGGGAGAACCCGCCCTGGCCCTTCTGCTGCCGCAATGGTTTGTACAAGCGTCTGCTCGATTGGGGCTTTCGCTATTTGGAAGATATGCTTGAGGGTTCCACTTTCTGGGAGCTTCCCTTCTTCGTTTATCTTCCCTAAGACCCCTGGGCCAGCAGGGTTAGGAAGCCTTTGCCCACTGACTAACCGCTGAATGGGGAAATAGAGCATCCCTGCTTTGTGATCGGCAAGGAGGGCCCCTTCTGGTCGGGGTTTGGGTAAAGTAAGATCATAGATCGCACCTTCGGGAGTCTGAATTTCATGAATCAGAATGTAGCTTGCCCCTTCAGCAGCATCTGGCTGGAAGGTGATGGTCGCTACTTCGGCTGCTTCGGCTGCGGGAGTACTTAATACGCCTGGTGGAAGAGGTGCAAAGTCAAGGATAAAGGGAGCTTCGGCAGCCACAAAGCTCTCAAAGGGAATGGTTGTTGCAAAGTTCTCCGCTTCCCTCTCTGACCCACTCAAAACGGTTTGTACCGCATCGGGAAGGCAAACTTGTCCTTGAACCGAAGGTGTGGGCTGCAATGCCATCTGGCCCGTAAGCTGAAGCCTTCGCGCACCCCTAAGTGTGTAAATCTGCATCTTTAGTCTTCCTTCTTACTTAAATTCGTTTATTCCTACGTAGAGGTCTATCAAATGAAAGGGGTAAGGATAGACAGTATATTGTTCATTTCTGACGAATTTGATCGCCAAGGTTTCTAAAAAGAGCTTTATCTCTAGCTTATCTTCACCTGAATGGACATGAAATTTACGGATAAGGTTGGCCCGACTTTGTTTATCATTTATTCCTGCGGTACTTCCAACCATATAGCATTGCTCGCTATCATACCAAATCCCTTGATAACCTTCAATCGCCCCCTTACCCTTATCGCTTAGAAACAGACCTAATCTCTGATAGGCAGCTTTCAGCTTTTTAACATCGTACTTACCATTTTTGTTGGGTTCAATGGCCAAAACCCGAACAATATCTTCCCAATACTTTCCCTCCTTATTCGTAAGTTCCGCGAAGGAAATTTCCGGTAAATCGAGACTATCCAAGAATTCGTCATAGTTCTGACATTGCTCAAGCGTTAGAGAAGGAGCCTTGACTCTATCATAATGGGGAGCTAGTTTTAGACCTTCTATGGAGTATTTAACTTTCGTATCATCTTTTCGCTTAGTTATTTCTTCATAAGCGTACAAAATCTGCTCTTCTATATCTTCAATTTCGATAATCTGCCGCCCAGGGCCAAGAATAAAATCGTATGGCTTAAATTCGTCTTCACTCTTGTTTTTTTTATACTTGGCAAGGATAGGCTGCTCAATGTCATTAAGCCAATCAAGCCCATAACCTTCCAAAACTGTATCACGAAGGACTTTTCCCTCTGGAGCGCGTAGGTCAACAAATTCAAAGTGACCATCTTTAACATAGAGCAAAATGGGATGACTCTTGCGATTGCGAACAAAAACGTATTCTTGTAACTTAAATTGTGCTAAATGCAATTGCAGAATCTCGGTTAAACCTAGTAAATAACGAACATCTCGCTTATTTAGGATAATATCCTTGAGGTAAAGCTCATTAAAACAGACCCGAAATCGGTAGTCAAAACTCTTATCAAGCTCCAGAATCCCATATTCTAAATAATCTTCATTATTAGAATTTAGATTGACATTCACAGATTGCTTGGGAATATCGGGATGAGCTTTGTAGAATCTTTTATAGGGGTCTTCTTCACCATACAATTTGCCATTTTCCTCAAAATCTGCTTCTTTATAGTCTTGAATTACAAGAAGGGGCTTGGGGGGTGCAAGTTCTGCTTCAGTAATGACCTCAAAGCTAATCCCTAATTCACTTTGATATTTCTCCTGCAAGAGTTTTTGATAAGCTTCTATGGGAATCGTTGCTTTATTCAAGCGATTATCAAAGAGGTAAATTATCCCAAGGTTAGATATTTGCAAGTTCGGGTCTTGTAGTTGAGATTTGTGTTTAAGGAAATTTCTCTCCTTTTGAATTGCCGTAATCCCATAACCCTTTAGGAATTGGATGAACTTCTCAATGAATTTATAAAGGGTATAACCTCTTGTTGCTTCAGGTTTCTTAACCGAATGATAAGCCAATTGAGCAGGAGCCGAAGAATGTCGATTGATTCTGAAAATTTCCTTTTCCCATTTCTCAATTTTAGAAGGTTTCAATGGTCTGAGGAAAGTTTGCCCTCCTATTGGCCCCATCCTGCTGAAGAAGTAGGGGTAAATTGCTTTGTATCCTGGTTTGATCTCATCCTTTTCGCACTTAATAAACCTTGTAGCGCGTCCAATAACGCTGAATTCTTGCGCGGGATAATGCTGTTTCAGCTCTATTTCCAAACAAATAAAACCTCTATCATCCTTCATTCTTTCTGCTAGAATATAATACTTTCCTTGGCTTACAAAAGCTTCTATGTTCTTATTATCTCTGCTCTCAAAATATTTAGCTAAGAGAAGTTTAATGATGATGTGTAATTTTTTACCCGTAAAATCCGCAATTTTCATCTCCTGTTGTTTGAATTCCTCAGCACTCAAAAACTCAATTTCTAATGGCAAGACTTCTGCTTCACGCTCGTACAAAACGTAAATTGCGGGGGTAGGTTCATCGTAGCTATAGAAATAGTAGGGTTTGGGCAATTGCTCTTTTAGCGCATTATGGAAGCGGCCAAACTTATTTTTATCCTTTAAGTAACGAAACTTTCCTGGCACTTCATAGCGCACAATTTTGAAAGGGGCTAAGTTAGCCAAATTGATGATCGTAGCTTCATCTATGCTGATATTCGTGGTTTTCATTGGTACTGGTTGAGCTTTCATTAGATGTTGTTCCTTGTTAAGATGGGTTTTGAAGATCAGTCAAAAGCTTCTCAAACCCTTCACAGAAGGTTTCGGGTTTGCTTTGGTCAAGAACCCCTTGGATAACAATGATTTTTGCTGCTTGGAAATCATGCCCGACATCGTTAAAATCACAATCATAATAGCGTTTAATTCGGTCATTATGCCCGACAAAGTTAAGATAAATGAGTTTACAGAGGTTTGGCTCTGCTGAATGAAACGTCTGAATCTTTTTCAGCTTGCGCTTTGCACTCTCTTTGAAATCTTTGTCATTAAGTTTAGGGCGATACAGTAAGTCATCAGAAGATAGCGAAAAACGATTAAGCGTATCTTCACTATAGTTTTTGCAATCAATATACCAGGGTAGATCAGCAATTTTCAGATCAATTACCTCGAAAAGCGAATCACAAATTTCTTCAAAACGAATCCTCTTTTTTTCTAAAAGAGCTTTGATTGCCTCTTCACCAATTGCCCCAGCGAGAATCGCCTGATACGTGTAGGGAGTAAAGAATTGTTTGGTTCCACGGTTAAAGCCCAGTTCGTAGCCTTTGGATTCAAAATAGGCCCGCACGACCTTATTTTTCAACAGAATGTGATACAAAATATCCATTTCCCAAATGCTAAAATCAGAGGTTTTTTCCTCATGAGGTATAATCGCAAGGTCTTCATTGTAGCACAACTTGCCGTCACGATAATATTCAGTCTTGAAAAGACAATAGTATTTGCTAAGAATCGAATCCTTAAAATCGTGTTTAAGCACTGCTAGGCGCAATTTCTGCCAATCTTTCTTTGCTTCATTTTGTTTCCCCGCACGAAAAGCAGCTAAACGCTCCAAAAGTTCTTTGACCGCTTCTCTATTTTTGTCATTCCTTTCAGATAACCTTTCGTCTTTTATAGTTTCGATTTTTCGCTGATTCTGTTGGTATCTCGTGGTTATTTGGCTAAAAATTTCAGTCAAGTTTTGCGAAATGATGGCTTTACGTTGCTCGCGGAGTGCCCCGTATTGCTCATCTCTACAAAATTTCTCAAAAATCTCATCGTAAATCTCAGTTCGCAACCTGACGGTCTGATCGGGCATCTTCCGCCAGACGCGCTCGCTGCGCCCTAGGGCTTGAATGAAAATGGCCAATTGATTAAGCAACCAGTCCTTTTTTAGATCTGGATTTGTATGAAGCTGATACCAACGATTAAGTTCATTGTTTCTGATACTTCCAACACGAGTTATAAAATCCGTTTCGCTAATAATCTTTGCGGTATAAAGCTTTGCAAGATACCAGATTCTCTTTTTAATGATAGTACTTATTTCTTGTTCAGTTTGTTCAGAAGAATCTCCTTCTATTTTATCAAAATAGTAATAGGGGCTATCAAGTAAATGAATGTTTTTGAAATCAATCTCCGCACTACCTTCGCTTGGTTGGTATTGTAAATTTATGCCATTTCCCGTTGAAGGATAGGTCGTTAGCACCAACACGGGTTTCTGTTGCCAAAATAGTTTGTGGTATGCTTCTTCGACGGTTTTTTCAGTCCTAATCTCACGCCCGCGCTTGGCATCATAAAAGATTATGTTGAAAGTCGTCGGAGGAAAACTCATTCCAGAGAAGGCTTTTGGGTAAAGAGTTAGCTCATAATAATCAAAATCCCTAGGCAGATCTTTTTCAACAACACCTTTAACAACATCAAAATAACCATCCTCGCTTGAACCTTGGTCAAAAATCTGTTGGATTTGTTTGTAAGAAGTGAAAAACATTAAATGGGTGTCTGTTTTGAGAGTTTCCTGATCTTTATTTTGCATTATCCAATGTAGGGTTGCAAAAAAGTGGCTTACCCGCGCCTTTTTGAATTCATCTAAACCTTCGCTTTGTTCCAATCCCGCAATAAATTCAGCTAAGGGCTGCTCATTTCCTAATTCAGTAGCTTTCTCGACGCTAACTTTATTCGCTCGGGCCTTTTGTCTTGCACTATTTAAGGCTGTGATAATGTCAGTATCAACTCCTTCTGGTTCATAAAACCGAGCCTTTTCAGCACCTTTTAACTGCTCTCTTAACCAATCTGCGCTAAAGTTATGCAGACAACGGGGGATATCGGTGGTGGCCGATAAGCCAAAAACGAGGTTGTGCTGCGCTAAGGTGAGCAAAATCCTTTCTGGGGTTGTGTTAATGGAATAATGTCTAAGTTTGGCTTGCTCTTCATCTGTTTTATAATCTAAACGCTGAATCTCATAGAGACTAAAGCCAGAATCAAGCAACTTGTTAAAGTGCGTAGCTTGAATTCGCTCTCTTTGGGGAAGTTGCCAAGTTTTCTCAATGTCTTGGCGAAAAACAGAGTATTCGTAGCAATGCGCCATAATTTCTTTGTAGGCCGCTGGGTCTTTTACGCGCATCTTCTTGAATAAATTGAGGATGTGAATTGTCGCAGAGCGGACCACATTTAGCAGGGTGAATGCACTGATCTTTGTCTTCTTGTGTACAATTTCAAAGGAGCGCTTTCCTTTCTTTAAATAAATAAGATCGCTCGCTATCGTTCGGTTCGTTTGAAAGATAAATTCTTTCTTATCTTTCTTGGGCTGTTTGTAAGTGAATTGATTTATAGCTGGAAATTTTATGCCATATTTATTAAGATTGTCTATTAGAGCAATTATCCCTTCTATTTCCCAGCGTTCTGTCCGAATTTCTCCTAAGTTGGATGGATATTCAATTAGCGGCAACTTATGCCTTTTCATCTCCCTGTGAAAGGCCTCAACAAACTTGAATTGGTCTTTTATATCGTTGTCTCTGCAAATCAAATCTAGTAAATCATTTTCCAGAAAATCATACTCATCCAAGAAAATGATATTCTTACCATGTTCATTGCGTAGATCAGTAAGACTAACGTTTCTTTTGCCATCAAAGAAACCATAAAACGCTTTTTGCACCGTTACTAACAAAACTTTGGTTTTCGCATCGTTCTTGTAGGTGATGAAGGGAAATAACTCTCTAATGATTGGCTCATTTAGAAGTTTGGCATGATTAGCTTTATCTTTTTCGTATGCTTCGTACAGAATTTTCTTAAAGAACCTCATTACTTCAGTGGTCGAATCATTCACTTGGCTTTGCACTAATGCCAAGGCTTCCCGATTATCTTTAATTTGTAATAGTTTTGTAAGGGTTTTTTTAATCTGTCCTAATTCAGTTGGTTTAGCATAAGTTTTGACCATCTTATCATTCAAGAAAGATTTGACTTTTTCTAAAATCTCCAGCAAAGTCTCTTCATCCTTCTTCAGGTGGACATAGCCAACCCCCGCGGCTTCTAATGAGGTTCCCATTTCGTTCAAAAGCGCAATGCGATTAGCAATATAGATGAATTTGCGCGTCGTTTGGGCTGCTTTAATAACTTCTGAAATGCCTCGTGTCTTGCCAAGACCTGTACCGCCAAGGATTAACTTTAGACCATTTTGATCCTCGGCTATCGTGCGTTCGTAGATTTTGGCATAAGAAGGTTGCTCTTCCATTTTCGGAGACCTTTCTGGGTCGCTTAGAGATAGGCCAAAAGACTTTGCTATTATAAACAAAAAGAGCAATATAAGCAAGGTGCGCCATTTAGGGTTTGCCTGGCGAAACTATCGGTTTTGGCAAAGATTACCTTTGATCTTTCCACCCTTCATTGCTATAATCTAAAGCACC
>DCSM01000020.1:16623-17020 GCA_002325605.1 Chloroflexaceae bacterium UBA1466 | reverse complement strand
CCTGTCGCTGTGCCCATTTGATTAAAAGAGGTATGAATTCGCTTTGTTTTAGCTTCTGCGAGGATTGGTAAAGCATCAACATAGGTAGATTTGAGTTTAGTCAATTGACGATAGTGCAAAATGAGCGAAACTATTTCATGAGTTGCACTTAATTTATCCAAAACATCAGCCGTCACCGAAAAATTGCCTGATGCTGTTTTCTTGAGATTGGTTGTCGGTAAATCTAATTTACTGAATAATATATTGCTTAACTGGGCAGGAGAATTGAGATTGAACGATTCACCTGCCCAAGCATAAATTTCCTTTTGAATCACTGCGATTTTGCTCTGGAGGCGTTTGCTCAAAGCGCCTAAAAAAGCTATATCTAAGCCAATTCCGACCTTTTCCATTTCTACTA
>DCSM01000020.1:0-16486 GCA_002325605.1 Chloroflexaceae bacterium UBA1466 | reverse complement strand
TTTCAGTGAGGCGAAGAGTCATGTCCGCATCGGCAGCTGCGTAGAAAGTGGCATCTTCAATTGAAACATGATCAAAAGTAATTTGTTTTGTGCCTTTACCAATCAATTGCTTAATTTCAAGCATCGGCGTAGAAAGTTTTAATTCATAAAAAGCAAGTTCTTTCAAATTCATTTGTTTGCCAAGTAGCCCAGCAGCAAGCATTGTATCAAAAGTTAGACCTTGAACTTCAATTCCTAGATTTAAGAGCATTTCAAAATCAAATTTTGCATTATGAGCAAATTTCTCTTTCTGCGGATCAGCAAAAAAAGGACTTAAAGCCTCAATGATGCGTTGTTGTGGAAGTTGCTTTCCTTTAAGATGCCCTAAAGGAAGATACCATGCTAATCCTGGTTTTGTGGCTAATGAAATCCCTACTAAATTACTTTGCAAAGGGTGAAAACCAGTTGTTTCAGTATCAAAAGCAAAGCCAGGAGCAGTATTTAGAGCGTTAATGACTTCAAGCAAGGCTTCTTCAGTCGTAACAGAGCGATAATCACCAAATGCTGGAAAATGGATTTTCGCTTGCGTGAAAGTAGAAGTTTGATTTTTTGGTGGAGTGTGAGAATCAAACAGGCTTAATTGACCAGATTCTTTCTCAGACGCTAAATGCTCATCAATTTCAGGAACTATCTCGCTCTGGAAAGAGATTTCTTCTGGCAATTTCGATACCAAACTCTGAAATTCCAACTCCTGCAACAAATTTATTGCTTCACTTCGTTTATAATTTCCCCACCGCGCAGCCTCTAAATCAAGCGTTATTGGAACTTCACAGACAATAACAGATAACTTTTTACTAAAAAAAGCCTCTTCCTTTTGCCCTTCCAAATGCTTACGATAACGACTTTCTACGTCATTCAAGTGATCAAAGAGGTTTTCAATACTCTCAAAATGCTTGAGCAGATTGATTGCGCCCGTTTCGCCAATCCCCTTGACTCCAGGGATATTATCAGAAGCGTCTCCCCG
Organism: Chloroflexaceae bacterium UBA1466; assembly: GCA_002325605.1. Classification (GTDB taxonomy): domain Bacteria; phylum Chloroflexota; class Chloroflexia; order Chloroflexales; family Chloroflexaceae; genus UBA1466. The sequence continues at coordinate 15,483 of DCSM01000020.1, read as the reverse complement.
TAAACCGCGCAAATCAGCAAGTTGGTTTGGCGATAAACCTTTATAGCGCTCCCTAACTGTTTGTTCATCGTAAAGCACCATCTGAGTTTTGCGCTGTGTTGGTTGAGCCAATAAAACCTTAACACTTGAATCCACCAATTGCAAAGTATCAGTATCCCCAGTAAGGATGAAACTCTTAATCCCTTGCTTTGTAGCTTGTTTTACTAACGTTCCAATTACATCATCAGCTTCATAGCCTTGGGCTGTATAGATTGGAATACTAAGAGTTTGGACAAATTGTTTGATTTGCTCAAGCTGGGGGCTAAATTCAACTGGAGTTTTAGGCCGATTAGCTTTATAAGCAACTGAAAGATCATGCCGAAATGTGCGGCCAACATCAAAAGCAACGCAAACATAGGTCGGTTGATGCTCGCGCAAAGTTGCCAAAAGACTATTGGCAAAGCCAAAAGTTGCATAAGTTGGCACGCCTTTTGAGGTACGCAGCCCTATTGCAGCCAGAGCATGAAAAGCCCGATAAGCTAACGCATGACCATCAATCAGAAGCAATTGCTCGGTTTGAGACATTTATAACCTAATGAGGACTTAGAGAGGTTTGACTTTGGAGAAAATGAGCTTAGAATTCGCGCAACATCGCTACTTCATCACACCGATCTTGCTTGAAACAAGCGATGCAATCTTGCCAAATCTTATGAGGTAGATGCAATCTTGGGACTTCCCGAAAACCAAGTTTACTAAAAAAGCCGACCTGCATTGTAAGAGTGTAAACTACAGGAATTCCCAACTTGCGAGCCTCATCAAATAAGGGTTTGACTAAATCTCGCCCCAAGCCGTAGCCTTGAAAATCGGGATGGACAGCCACACTGATAACTTCGGCGAGATCATACCAAATTACCTTTAAGGCTGCACAACCAACAACCTCGCTTCGCGCTTCAGCAACATTAAATTCGCGTACCCGATTATAGAGATGATCCATTGTTTTGGGGAGCATATCTCCTTGCGTCGCATAATAATTGATCAAATCGTAGAGGCGGGGCACATCTTCAACTCTTGCGCGGCGAATGATAACAGCATTATCGGGGGTAACTGCTAATTTTGGTAATCCAACAGGTGGAGTATAGAGTGAAATAGAGGGATTAGCCATCATTTTCCTTTATCTTTTGTTGCCAAAAAACAATCTGTTCCACGATTTTTTGAGGAGATGTTCCACCAAAACTATCTTTTTGGCTTACACTACGCACAAAATCAAAGATTTTAAAGAGCGAATCGGTCAGATCAGGCTGGATTTTCTGATATTCTGCCAGCGGCAAATCACAGAGATTTACCCGCAATTCAGTCGCTCGGCGAACGATTTGCCCTACTTTTCTATGTGCTTCACGGAAAGGGAGACCATTTCGTACCAACTCATCAGCTAAATCGGTGGCAAGCATCGAGTCGTCAAGGGCTTGAACCATCCGCTGCGAATTGACTTTTAGCGTTGCAATTGCAGCGGTGGCCACCCGCAAACCAATATTAAGCGTAGCAAGACTATCGAAAAGTGGCTCTTTGTCTTCCTGCATATCCTTATTATATGCTAGAGGTAAACCTTTTAAAACGGTAAGCATCGTTACCAAATTACCAATAAGTCGTCCACTTTTGCCGCGCAACAATTCCAAACTATCAGGATTCTTTTTTTGCGGCATTAAGCTTGAGCCTGTACTATATTCATCAGCAAGTTCAATGAAACCAAATTCGCTACTGCTATAAAGAATAAGGTCTTCAGCGCTTCGGCTCAGATGCACCCCGATCAAAGAGCAAATAAAAAGCAATTCAGCGACAAAATCTCGATCTGCGACAGCATCAAGCGAATTTCTTGTCACATCCTGGAAACCAAGTTTTTCAGCAAGAAAGGAGCGATCTATGCCCAAACTGTTGCCTGCTAAAGCTCCAGAACCGAGAGGAAGCGTCTGAATTCGAGGTAAAACATCTTTAAGCCTTGCACGATCCCGTTCAAACATCTCAACATAAGCTAAACACCAATGCCCAAAAGTAATTGGCTGCGCTCGCTGAAGATGAGTATAGCCTGGCATTAAGGTTTGAGCTTCTTTTTCAGCTTGATTCAGGAGTGAGGTTTGAAGGTTAAGCAAATTTTGGGTAAGATTTTGCACAGCAGCGCTACAGAAAAGCCGTAAATCAGTGGCTACCTGATCATTGCGCGACCTTCCTGTATGCAATTTCAGCGCAGCAGCCCCAACAAGCTCCTGGAGTCGCCGTTCAACAGCAGTATGAATATCCTCATCAGAAGGTTGGGAAACAAAGCGCTTTTCTGCAAATTCTTGGCGAATTTGCTCAAGACCTTGAATTAAAAGGGTGCATTCTGGCAAACTAATCAATTTAGCTCGCGCCAGAGCCTCGGCCCAAGCGATACTTCCCGTAATATCTGCCGCAAAAAGTTGCTGATCAAAGCAAAAACTATCATTAAAGAGAGCCATATCTGTGGCAGTAGGGGTTTCAAACCGTCCCCCCCAAAGTTTGTGGGTTTCTTTTGTCATGCTTTTCTGCTAAGTTCGATATTCTGCGTTAATTTTGACATATTCATACGAAAAGTCGCAGGTCCAGATAGTAGCTTTGCCTTCACCCAAACCTAAATCAGCTTCAATCAACACTTCTGGCATATTTAGAAGGTTATGCGCTGCCTTTTCATCAAAATCTAAGGGCAAACCATGTTCAAAAACCTTCATGCCCCCGAAATGCAAAATTACGCGCTCAGGCTCAAGCTCCACGCCACTATAACCTAATGCACAAACCACGCGGCCCCAGTTAGGATCAGCACCAAAAAGAGCAGTTTTCACTAAGGATGACTTTGCAATCGTCATTCCCGCTTGACGAGCAGCGCCATCATTCAACGCTCCGCAAACTTCAATCGTTATAAAGCGAGTAGCTCCCTCGCCATCGCGGACAATTTCTTGCGCTAAACGTTGACAAACGAGCGTTAAACCCTCAATAAACGCTTTTTTATCAGCCGAATCAGAAATTTCAACCCCAGAACAACCATTTGCCAAGACTAGCAATGTGTCATTAGTGCTAGTATCACCATCAATACTAATGCAATGGAATGAGCGATCTGCGGCAGATTGCAGCGCCGAATGAAGGAAAGTAGGGTTTACGACAGCATCAGTTGTGATAAGACTCAGCAAAGTTGCCATATTGGGGTGAATCATCCCTGCGCCTTTGGCCATGCCCCCAAGCTGAATCTGGCCGCCACTTGGCAATAAAACCTGCAAAGCACAATCTTTTGGGTGAGTATCCGTGGTCATAATAGCTCGCGCAGCAGCAGGCCCATTAGCTGAATCAAGCGCTTGAGCAGCTTTTTTGATGCCCAAAAGCAACTTTTCAACAGGTAATTGCATCCCAATCACACCTGTTGACATCACGAAAACACTGTCTTTCGGTAAGGATAAGATTTTTTCGCTGTTTTCGGCAGTGGCTGTCGTTGCGGCCAGCCCAGGCTCGCCCGTGCAAGCGTTGGCGATGCCGCTATTGATCACAACTGCTTGGATTCCCGTAGAATTGCGCTCTAACAATGCTTGATCATAAAGCACGGGTGCAGCTTTAACTTTGTTCGTGGTGAAAAGTGCAGCAGCCGTACAAGGTCGCTCGCTGACAAGCAAAGCAACATCGTTACGGCCTCGATAGCGAATTTCACTGGCCGCAACTCCTGCTTGCCAACCTTTGGGTGTGGCTATGTGTCCCGTATCTAAAAAGGTGAAATGAGCTTCCTGGCTTATCATACGTCGTTTTATCTCTTCTTTGTCGGCTTTAGCTTACTTATTCTCAAGCAGATGATGAGCATCATTGTAAGAAATTAGTTGCCAGCGCAAATGTCCCCGCCGTGAAACCTTTTCCCAATGCGTGATTGAGGTATTAAGAGGGTAAAATTCATAGCGTTGACAAAAGGGGCTGATGGTTGGCAAGCTTAAAAAGTATTGAAAAGAGCCATCAATAAAGCCTCCATGACAAACGATAACAACTGTTTTCCCCTCATGCTGCCGCGAAATGCGGTCAAGGGCTCGCCCCACGCGGAGCGTAAATTGCCCCCAATCCTCGCCGCCAGGCGCAATGGGCAGGAAGGGCGAATCAACAAAATTGGGCTGCCCATACTTGGACCAAGCCTCATCAGCAGTCATCCCGTCAGCTTCACCAACCCCAATCTCTTGCACCTCAGCATCCCAAGAAATCGGTAAGTGCAAAGCAGGCGCAATGATTTCAGCAGTTTGGCGGGCCCTGGGCAACGGGCTGGCAAGCAAAAGATCAGCCTTAATCTCGCCCATTGCCAACCGATCTCGGAGCCGTTCGGCCTGGGCAACCCCACGAGGAGTTAGCCCTTTATCCCCTTGCATCCCGCCGATAATCGGTTCAACATTGACAAACGCCTCACCATGGCGAATAAGATAGAGCTGCGTCATTTTTTTACTTTATCAAGGCATGAACTTTCAAGGGTAAACCATACAAACGAATGAAACCCTCGGCATCTTTTTGATTGTAGACGGTATCTTCGCCGAAAGTTGCCAAATCTTCTCGATAAAGCGAATGGGGCGAACGGCGACCAACGACAATGACATTGCCTTTGTAGAGCAAAAGCCGCACTTCACCTGTCACATTCACTTGAGTAGATTTGACAAAAGCATCTAAGTGTTCGCGTAGAGGGGTAAACCAACGGCCATTGTAGACCAGATCAGCATAATCGAGGGCGATTTTGTCTTTAGCCTGGAGCGTTTCGTGATCTAACACGAGGCTTTCCAATTCGCGGTGCGCTGTATAGAGGATTGTGCCGCCAGGAGTTTCGTAAACCCCATGGCTTTTCATGCCGACCAACCGATTTTCTACCAGATCGACGCGCCCAATCCCGTGTTGTCCGCCGAGGTCATTCAAGTGGCCCAAAATGTCCACCAAGCCAAAACGATTGCCGTTGAGAGAGATTGGCACACCATTTTCAAACGCGATAATCACTTGTTCAGCGCGGTCTGGCGCGATTTCGGGCGCAGCCGTCAGTTTATACATATCCTCTTCGGGGCGGTTCCAGGGGTCTTCCAGAATCCCTCCCTCGTGGCTGAGATGCCAAAGATTGCAATCGCGGCTGTAAATTCTCTCGGCTGTCGCGGTGACTGGAATCTTATGTTCTTGGGCGTAGTCAATGGCATCCTGGCGACTCCGAATCTGCCATTCGCGCCAGGGAGCGATAATTTTAAGGCGTGGATTGAGCGCCATAAAGGTCAATTCAAAGCGAACCTGATCATTGCCCTTGCCTGTCGCACCATGGGATACCGCGTCTGCGCCTTCCGCTTCCGCAATGAGAACCTGGTGTTTGGCAATAATGGGGCGGGCAAAAGAAGTGCCGAGCAGATATTTGCGCTCGTAAATCGCGCCGGCTTGCATTGTTGGGAGAATGTAGTCGCGGACAAATTCTTCGCGGAGATCGCGGACAATCAGTTTGCTGGCCCCACTTTTGAGCGCTTTTTCTTCAAGCCCATCCAATTCTGGGCCTTGACCAATATCGGCGCAAAAGCAGATTACTTCGCAACCGTAATTCTGGCGGAGCCAAGGAACAATCACCGAAGTATCTAAGCCCCCCGAATAGGCCAACACAACTTTATGGACATCACTTTGGGTCACTTTGGTTTCCCCTTAACAAAAGCGAAAAGGCTGACTCTTTAAGTAAAGTGTCAGCCTTCTTCGCTACTTAGACAAACTTAGATTCTTATCCTAACAGCACTCGAAATTTGGTGGAGCCAAGGGGGATCGAACCCCTGACCTTATGACTGCCAGTCATACGCTCTCCCAGCTGAGCTATGGCCCCATAAATTGTGGTGGAGATGAGGGGGCTCGAACCCCTGGCCTCGACAGTGCGATTGTCGCGCTCTCCCAAACTGAGCTACATCCCCTTTAGCAGATCCTCATCAACAAATTTTTCCGTAATGCAGGCAGTATAGCATACTCTCGCCAGAAATGCAAGCGGCAATTTACCAACTTGAGAAGTACGACTCAACCCCAAAAACTCCTTGTTTTTCGTTTATCAAATGTGGATGGTTTAACCGCGTTTTGATTTTTTAGTGAAGAAGGGCTTTATGTCTGATCCTGTGCAATCCCAGTTGCTCGTTGCGAAATTAAGCAAACCCTTATTGGCCTATCTTACTTATCGTTTGGAAAAAGCAGCGGCCCTAACGGAGGCCAATCCTTATCCCGCAGATTCGCAAACCTTAAAATATGGCGAAGCTATCTTGGCGGTGGTCGAGCGCGGCATTGCCGAACATGGTCAAGTGGGCGATAAGATCATTCTTGTGGGGTTTAAGAAAAATCCTTTAATGTATCAGGATGTCTTTTTTCGGTCCTTGACCGAACTTGCTAAAAAAACCCCAGAATTGGCCCGGCAACTTGAGTTACTCACGACTCATTTTTCGGCCAAACCACCTGTTGCAAACAATTAGGCTCGCTTTTGGGCCCCTATTTAGTGCCAGCGAAACTAGCTTCTCGCTTAGTTCAGCTAGATTTTCTTAATCGGATGATGACCCAGAAGTTTAAGTCTAAGCCAACCTATTTGTTGAATTCTGGGTCATACAAACTCTTGCGCGTCAAGATCTTCAGCAGAGCTATAGACCCGAATCTTTAACGCTTTAGCGACTTCCAACGCCTTTTGATCGACCATCGGTGAGATGACTAGCTTCCGATCTACCTTTTGGTTATGGCGCTTGGCATAGAATTGCGCTTTACGCTCAAAGGTGTACATTTCAGCCTTACTGATCGAAGACTTAATCTCGCAAACAATGATTAAGCCGTTCTTAATCACAAGATCCAACTCGATCTGATCGGGCCGCCCAAAGACTTCGCCTTGCTCATCGTATTCCGTGAGGTTTAAGACCTCAACTTGGAAGAATTCCTGCAAGATTCCCTTCAAAGCATTGCGAAATGCTCCCTCTGAATGCAACCCCCACCGCGCCCCCAATGCCCCAATCGTGCCATCGTGCTTGCGGCTGAGAGCCTGAATTGCTTTGAGATTCTCCTCAAGGGTCTGCTGAACCGTCATCCATTTCTGGTTTTGCTCGGCCCATAACTTGTGCTGCTCGGCCCATTGTTTACTCTGCTCCTCGCGGTCTCGCCGCATCTCCTCCATAAGACGGTCAAAACGGCTTTCCGTCTCTTTCTTATCAGCAAAATATTTCCCATAAAGCTCGATGACGAAAGCTCGCATCTCAGGGTCACGCTGGAGAATACTCGGTAGCTCCTGAATGATGATCTCACGGATTTCTTGCTGATTCATACTAAGTTCCTTTCTACATGCAAAGGAAATTCCTTCCTAATTGTAACCCTAAATGGTCTTTAGTCGGCAGGGCTAACTCAAGAGATGCGGCAATCCTGCCCTTAGCGAGATGGGTTTCAAGTTGGTTTTATAGCCGAACCACTGAGGATTTCGATGATGACTTCCTCTTTCAAAGGGATTTCCAGGGGAAAGATTTGAAATAACCAGTGGCTCAGAAGGCGAACATGAGGGTACTTTGGGGTATAAAAGAGGTGGGACATGCAAGGGGTGTCGCTGGCCCCAAAGCCTGGAATGGGAACCTGAAGCTCTGGAGCTTGCAGCAAGGATGTACACCAAGATTGCTCTAATTTGGTGGAATGTCCCACGACCCACATCTCCAGCAATTCGGCGTGCGAGCGCAGATAATCAATATGCCAATGGGGACGAGCCTTAATCTGAGCTTGGTGGCGAGCCAGCCGCGCCGCTAATCCACCTGGCCCAAAAGCACTTCCGATGTAAAGGTAGTAGCCCGGAGCAAAGTCAAAGGAACCTAACCGCCCAATTCTGAGTTGTTCAACAGGGTTTTTTAGTTGCAGAACTAAGAGATATGTGCCTTTCATAGCCTATCTAACCTCGTTTATCTTATAGCGGCGGAGGGGCGCGAGGCCCCACGCCCTTTCACTGTTAAATCTAGTTATCCCCGCTCCGCATTAGGCCAAAGGCCAGTAGCAAAGCAATGAAAAGTGTAATTAGGAGGCCCCCAAGCCCCAAGACTGAGGGAATTGTCCCTTGCCAATGCCCTAACCCTATCGCAATGGAGAGCATCCCTAGCCCTAAAATCATTGCGCCCAGCACCAGGGCTAAAGCTAATTGGTTAGCCGCTTTCCTAAGGGCCTTCGCCAGCCGTTGGAGTTCCTGCTCCTGCGTCTGAATCCGGAACTCGCCCTCCTGGAGTTGCTGGAGCAGATCACTGATTTGGAGGGGCAGCGTCAGGGCGGCTTCGGCCAGGGAACGCCCCCGTGCAGCCACTCGCTCGCGCACCGCTTCGGGAGTAAGCTGGCGGGCAAAGGCTTTCTGGGCATAAGGTCGCGCTATCTCAAAGATGTCCAGGTTCGGGTCAATCTGCAAACCGACACCTTCCGTCATCACCAAAGCCTTCAGGAGCATCGCCAAGGGGCTGGGCAAGCGCAGCCGATGCCGCTTCGCCAGCGCAATCAACTCCTCGCCCGTCTCGCGCACCGAGACTTCCTTCAGAGCGCGGTCTACATAGCGATCCGTAAAGCGTTGTAAGTCGCGTCGCAGCGCCGGCGTAACCTCGTGCCGAGCGAACATCCCCATCTGTTGCAACGCCCGCAACACTTCCCCATTATCGTGATTAGCCATTCCCAACACGATCAGCAACAATTGCTGGGTGGTCTCACGGTCTAAAACCCCAACTTGCCCAAAGTCTACCGCTCCAATCACTTCGCCAGGGAGCGCAAAAAAGTTCCCTGGGTGGGGGTCAGCATGGAAAAAGCCATGTTCAAAAACTTCCTCTAGGATTAGTTGCAAACTATGCCGCGCTAAACGAGGTTGATCCATGCCCGCCGCTGCTAAACCTGCTAAATCATTGATCTTCACCCCATACAGCCGCTCAGTCGTCAAGACGCAAGTATTGGTATATTCCCAATAGACTTTGGGAATGTAAATTGTCTGGTTAGCAGCGAACATGTGCCGAAAGCGGTCTGCATTATGGGCCTCACGGCGGTAATCCAACTCCGCTTGGAGCGTTGTGTTAAACTCCCAGGCCAATTCGACCAGGTCGTTGCCTGCGCCTAAATCGGTTCTTTCCTGAGCTAATTGAGCCAAATCAGCAATGATCGCCAGGTCGGTAGCGATGATGGTAGCAATATCTGGGCGTTGAACCTTAACCACGACATGTTCGCCCGTCGGCAAGACTGCTGTATGCGCTTGGCCCAGCGAAGCTGCGGCTAACGGCGTGGGGCAAAACTCCTGAAAGAGTTGAGCAAGTGGTTTGCCTAGCTCGGCCTCAATAATTGCAATCGCCACTTCCGCAGGGAATGGGGGAACGGTATCTTGCAATTTGTTGAGTTCAACAACTAGGTCATGGGGCAACATATCAGGCCGCGTACTCAACAATTGGCCCAGCTTAATAAAGGTTGGCCCCAACTCAACCAAGGCTTGACAAAGCCGTTCGGCGACTCCCACGGGCGCAGGCGGCGGCAACTGGAGAACCAACCGCCGGGGCAAAGAGAGCAAGGCATTCAAGCCAAGCTGTTCCAAAAGATAGCCAAAGCCATGATGCCCTAAAACCTGCGCGATTTGGCGATAACGCCCCAGGTAACGAGCTTGGCGGACAAGTGGTAAAGCGAGCAATTTTTTAAGCCAAACTATTCAATTCAATCTGCTTAGGATAGGCAGCTTGCCTGTCGCCACTCTGCGTAGGATAGGCATCCTGCCTGGCGCGCTCGGCCCCAAAACTATCTGTGAAGCAGGGCTGTGAGGTGGGGGAGAAAGATCAGGAAACCAATGATAACCGAAATAAGGGCACAAAACAAGACTGTCCCAGCGGCCACATCTTTAGCGATTTTGGCCAAAGGGTGGAACTCTTGCGTAGCCACATCGACGACAGCTTCGATGGCTGTGTTCACGCCTTCTGTCGCCAAAACTAGCGCGATAGTCAGCAGGAGCGCCAACCATTCGCCCCGCGTCAAAGGGAGAAAAGCCCCCAAAGTCAAAGCGTTCAAGGCCGCCAGCAGATGAATTCGCATATTGCGCTGGGTGCGGACGAGATAGCCGAGACCTTGCAAAGCGTGGCGCAAGGCGGTGAGAAAGCGGGTTTTAGACCAGATGGGCTTAGGATTCATGGGTTGCCTGTCAATTTGGCGACGGGGCTTCGAGCGGTCTCTTTGATTATACACCATCCTTACTTAGGCTATAATGCTCCAGACCATTAAATCAGCTAGTCTGTAAGAAAGGTTTTGGCAGTATGCGAATGATCATTGTTCGGCACGGCGAGAGCGAATGGAATCGGATTCACCGCTATCAAGGGCAGATTGATACCAAGCTCTCGGATGTGGGTGTCAAGCAAGCGGCGGCTTTAGCCGAGCGGCTCAGGGATGAGCAGATCAACTTCATTTACACTAGCCCGTTGCAACGCGCTGCTCACACAGCGGCAGCGATTGCCAAATATCACCTTGACGTGCCGCTCCAGCAGGAAGCGGCGCTGCTTGAAATCGGGCATGGCGAGTGGGAAGGCAAATTTGTTGAGGAGATAACCGCGAAATATGCGGCGGGCCTGCACGAATGGCGCATCCACCCGACGCGCTCGCAGATGCCAGGCGGCGAGAGCTTTAGCAATGTTCTCAAGCGCACCCTCGACTTTAAGGAGCGCATTTGTGCCGCCCATACCAACGGAACCGTAGTGGTCAGCACGCATGATGTGGTGGTTAAAGTCCTCGTAGCCGATGTCTTAGGCATGGATATGGATCGAATCAACTGTATTTGGATTTCTAATGCCAGTATCAGTATGATTGAATACGGTGGTGATCTACCCTATCTGGCCAGCCTCAGTGATACATGTCATTTAGGGCGACTTGCTATTACCCACGAAGGCCAAAAGGCCATCTAAAAGACTGAAAGCTTTGCGGTTCTTCCCAACTAGCTGGCTGGGAAGCGCCGCAAAACTTAAATTCAATTGGCAAACAAGCTAAATATGATACATGACGTTGCCCCTCTTATCGCGTTTGCGCTGACACAAATCCTCCAACGTAATGGCCTCTAAATTGGCTTCAATTGTCTTGCGGAGATTAAGCCAAACGGTAGCGAGGATGCTCCAATCTTCGGGCTTAGTAGCGGCGGATTCGGGGAGCAAGTCGCCTGGCAAAAATGGCCCTTCCAGGATGGTAAGAGCCTCCAGAAGGTTAATCTGGTCTGGGGCGCGAGCCAGCAGATGCCCCCCTTGCGCCCCCCGTAAGCTGTTAATCAAGCCCGCTTTCCGCAACGAAATCAGCACCTGATTGAGATAATTGACTGGAATCCCCTGGCGCGTGGCAATCTCCTCACTTTGGATGGGCCCCGCGCCATAATTTTGTGCCAGATCAAACAACGCCCGCAACCCGTAGTCGCCTTTACTCGAAATGTGCATTTCAGTACCTCTTACCACTCAGAAATAAATTTGCAGTTCAAGTCTATCTATCATAGCATGTTCAAGATAGACTTCGCTCTTGACAATCTTGACTTACTGGATTAAGATTATTAGGAAAGACAAGCTGAGGACTTTATGACAAGCGATCTCACTTTTAAGGGCTTTGAGACGCGGGCCTTGCACGCTGGACAGCAAGCTGACCCAGCGACGGGCGCACGGGCAGTCCCGATTTACGCCTCGGCTTCTTTTGGCTACCAGACTTTTGACCGCGCTTTGCGCCTAGCCAATTTTGAAGAGGCAGGTTTCTCTTATTCGCGGAATGCCAACCCAACCAATCAAGTGCTGGAGCAACGCATTGCCGCTTTGGAAGGTGGAAGCAGTGCTTTAGCGTTAGCTTCGGGGCAAGCAGCCCTTACCTTTGGGCTTCTGACGCTGGCTCATGAAGGTGATAACATTGTTGCCTCGACTGATTTGTATGGTAACACTTTCACCTTACTTCAGCATGAGCTTCCGCGTTTGGGGATAACAACTAGATTTGTAGATTCAAGTGATTTTGAAGGTTTCCATTCAGCGATAGACGCTCAGACCAAAGCGGTTATCTTTGAATTGATTGGTAATCCGCGCCTGAATCTCTTAGATTTAGAGCAAATTGCGACGATTGCCCATGCCCAAGGTGTGCCAGTTCTTGTAGACAATACGGTAGCCACGCCCTATCTCAATCGGCCTTTTGAGTGGGGCGCGGATATTATAGTGCATTCGGCAACGAAATATATCGGGGGCCATGGCACAGTTATTGGCGGTTTGCTGGTGGATAGCGGCAAATTTGATTGGCGAAATGGGCGCTTTCCCGAATTTACCCAGCCAACAGCCTCGCATCACGGCCTGATTTACGCTGAAAAGTTTGAACAAACCGCTTTTATCGCTAAAGCGCGGATTCAATTGATGCGGAATTTGGGCGCAACTCTTAGTCCATTTAATGCTTTTCTCCTTTTACAAGGCTTAGAAACGCTTGGCTTGCGGATGGAGCGACATAGCCAAAATGCTTTAGGCATAGCTCGTTATCTTAAAGAGCATTCTAAAGTGCGTTGGGTAAGTTATCCAGGTTTGCCTGACCATCCAAATTATGCTTTAGCGCAAAAATACTTGCCTAAAGGCCAAAGTGGTTTGGTAAGTTTTGGGCTGACCACAGGATATGCGGGAGTTGCGAAATTCATTGATAAGCTCAAGCTCTTCACGCATTTAGCCAATATCGGTGATGCGAAAAGTCTCGCTGTCCACCCCGCGACCACGACGCATGGCCAATTGACTACCACCGAACTCGCGCAAGCTGGGGTTTCTGAGGATTTAATTCGTTTGTCGGTTGGGATTGAAACGTTGGCTGATCTTCTTACCGATTTAGAGCAAGCTCTAGCAAAGGTTTAAGCCCAAATGAATCACAATTCAGCAAAATATGGCTTTGCGACTCGTGCGATTCACGTGGGCCAAGAGCCTGAATCAGCGACGGGCGCAGTCACGATTCCCATTTATCAAACATCCACCTTTGCCCAATGGGCTTTGGAAAGCCAGCAGGCTTATGATTATTCGCGTTCGGGCAACCCCACCCGCACGGCTTTGGAAAAGGCTTTAGCGACTTTGGACAATGGCACGCACGCTTTAGCCTTTGCTTCGGGGATGGCTGCCGAAACGGTTACGCTTTTGTTGCTTTCCCCTGGCGATCACGTGATTAGCGGGAACGATGTTTACGGTGGAACTTATCGGCTCTTCACGAAAGTCTTTGCAAACAAACAGATCAAAGTTGATTTTGTTGATACAAGCGCTATAAAACAGATCACAGCGGCGTTGCGGCCCGAAACGCGCTTGATTTGGCTCGAAACGCCAACTAATCCTTCGCTCAAGCTGTGTGATATTGCAGCTATTGCAGCCATCGCTCGCTCTAAAAATATCTTAACGCTCGTAGATAACACCTTCGCATCGCCTTACTTTCAGCGTCCGCTTGATTTGGGCGCAGATATTGTGGTTTACAGTACCACAAAATATATCAGTGGGCACAGCGATGTCGTTGGGGGCGCATTAGTCGTGAAGGATGAGGAGCTTTTTGCCCAGCTAAAGTTTCTCCAAAACGCTACGGGAGCCGTTCCAGGGCCGTTTGATAGCTGGCTGGTCTTGCGCGGTCTCAAAACTTTAGCGCTTAGAATGCAAGCCCACGGCGCAAATGCTTTAGCGCTTGCGAACTTTTTGGCTAATCATCCCGCCATTGATTATGTTTGGTATCCAGGGTTGCCAAGTCATCCCCAACACGCTTTAGCGCAACGCCAAATGCACGGTTTCGGGGGGATTATCTCTTTTGCCCTGAAAGGTGGCGAAGCTGCTGCGCGTGAATTTGTTACGCGGCCTAAGCTTTTTACATTAGCAGTCAGTTTGGGTGGCGTAGAGAGTTTAATTGAACATCCTGCCACGATGACTCACGCGAGTCTTGCAGGTTCGACCTTAGCGATTTCACCGAGTCTCATTCGCTTATCTGTTGGAATCGAAGATTCAGCCGACCTTATCGCTGATCTCGATTCAGCCTTAAACTTCTGAGAGCTTTCAATTGCACAAGAAAGGGAATTTTTATCCCAATGGCTCGCATCTATAACAATATCACTGAATTGATCGGTAATACACCCTTAGTACGCCTCAATAAAGTGAACAATACGCCCGCGACGGTAGTCGCCAAGTTGGAATTTTTCAACCCTGCGGGGAGCGTCAAAGACCGCATTGGGCTGGCGCTGATTGAAGCTGCCGAACGCGCTGGCCTCATCACGCCTGGCAAAACGATTATTGTCGAGCCAACGAGCGGCAACACGGGAATTGCGCTGGCCTTGGTGGCGGCGGCACGGGGTTATCGCTTGATTTTGACGATGCCTGAAACGATGAGCCTGGAGCGTCGTAAGCTCCTGCTGGGGTTTGGGGCTGACCTGGTTTTGACCCCTGGCGCAGAAGGCATGAGCGGCGCAGTCCGCAAAGCTGAGGAAATTGTTGCCAGTTTGCCTGATAGTTTCCTGCCGCAGCAGTTTAAGAACCCCGCCAATCCTGAAGTCCATCGGCTAACGACGGCTGAAGAACTTTGGAATGATACAGAAGGCAAGATTGACATTATTGTGAGCGGCGTGGGGACGGGCGGCACGATTACGGGGGTTGGCGAAGTGCTTAAAGCTCGCAAACCGACGCTCAAAGTTGTGGCGGTGGAGCCAGCAGCATCGCCTGTGCTGTCGGGCGGCAAGCCTGGCCCGCATAAGATTCAAGGCATTGGGGCGGGCTTCGTGCCCGATGTCTTCAATGCCCAAATTGTGGACGAGATCATTCAAGTCAATAACGAGGATGCGTTTACCATCGCTCGTCGTTTGGCCAAAGAAGAAGGTTTAATGGTTGGGATTAGTAGCGGCGCAGCTGCTTGGGCCGCTTTAGAGCTTGGTCGCCGTCCTGAAAATGCAGGCAAGTTGATTGTCTTTATCGCCCCAAGTAATGGCGAACGCTATCTCAGCACCCCGCTTTATAATGGTGAAGAGACCAAAAACATCTAAAATAGCATATCACTAAATAGCTTGTAGGTTGGATTTAGGGAACCAAAGGAGGTTTCGTCTCAGGCGAAATCTCCTTTGGTCTTTAGGAAAGAGCTTAGATTAAAGTATCTTCTAGGTGAAACCAAAGCTCTTTTCCTTCGGAGGCCACGGCTTCGATCTTGTTGGGCCACAGCTAAAGCTGTGGATTCCTAGGGTGAAACCTCTTCTTCGATCTTGTTGGGCCACAGCTAAAGCTGTGGATTCATGAAACCTTCTTTTAAAGGTAAGCCAGGCCTCCTGCCTGGCGCAGACTCCGCTTGTGTTATCATGCGCGACAGGAGCCAAAAGCTTAGAACTCAAAGGAGTCTTTCATGGCCTCATTCACCCTTTCGCCCACGGCCCCAGCGATTGAAGCCTATTATAACCGTTTGGCAGACTATCGCCGCCTGGGAGCTACCAACGAAATGGCGATCCGCCAAGCCTTTGCTATCTTGTTGGAAGAAGTCGCGGCTAACGTCGCTTGG
>DCSM01000074.1:7429-15594 GCA_002325605.1 Chloroflexaceae bacterium UBA1466 | reverse complement strand
CCTCTCGATATTAGAAAAGGAGTTTTGCGGTATTTTCCTCACCCTTGCTAAAGTGAGTCCTTATCCTTGCCGCATTTTCTATTATGACCACTGAATCTGAACAAGCCGAGAAAGATTATGCGCTCCCTGGGGCTGGAGAGTCGACGGATATTGACCAAGTCCGCAATCTCCTTTTTGGGGGCTATAATCAAGAGTATGATCGCCGTTTTCGGGCCATCGAACGGCGGTTGGAAGAGAATCTTCTTTCCCAGCAGCGCCTCGTTGAACGGGTAAACCAAAATCAGACCGAAGGGGAAGAAAGAGCCTACGAAAACCATCGCCAACTGCAAACGCGCTTGGAGGAAACGCAACGGACTCTTGATGAACGCTTGCGCGACCAGCGCCGGTACTTAGATCAGCAGCTTGAAGTCCTCCAAACCTCGTTGCGAAAAATGATTGATACCCTAGACAATCAGAAACTAGATCAAGAGCAGCTCGCTGATCTTTTAGTTGATTTGGGGATGCGGCTCAAACGCGGACGGATTCATCCCACGGTTCCTTCATCTAACAACCCAACTTCAAATGGCTTATCAAACACTTGAGCGAGATAATAATACGTTATTGGCGTGGCTTTTGGCGCAAGAAATCCCTTTGAATCTCGTCGCGCCGCCCCAGGTCACGCCAACCCCCGATCTTACGGTAGCTCTGTTGACCGAGGCCCTAGATTTTTCAGGGCTGGATGCCTCTTGCCCGCCGTTGAAACCTCAAAGTTCGCCGCAGGCCGAAGGGTTAGCTTCTCTAGGAGAGCCTGAAAGGCCAGCCGCACTTGAAACCTTCCCTTTGAGTTCGGCAGAAATGGAGAAGCTCCGCGAATTAGTCTTAATTGCTGAACGGCAACGAATCGCCAAACTTGAAGCGCAAGTCAGCCAACTTCAGCGCCAACTGGATAGCGACGATAGTGAAGAGATGATTGCGAGCTTTAAACCCGTGATTGCCGAAATCATCGCGGCCCGGGTCCGCGAATCGCAGGATGATGTAGCTGAAGCCCTTTACCCCGTGATTGGGAAGAGCGTGCGCCGGGCCGTAGCCCAAGCGATTCGGGATTTGGCGCGAGGGGTAGATGCCGCGATGCGGCGCAGTCTTTATCCCCAACCTGTGCGGAAACTTATGCAACGGATGCGGGGAATTGACGCGGAAGATGCGGCCTTACGCGATCTCCTACCCTTTCAAGTTCACGAAATCTTCTTAATTCATCAAGAATCTGGCTTATTGATTCATCATCTCTCGGCGGTGGGAACATTAAGCGATGCTGATTTGATTGGGGGAATGCTCTCGGCGATCCGTTCCTACGTGCAAGAATCTTTTGCCCCTGGGACCGAAGGGACGCTCGAAGAAATTAGGTATGGCGATTTGCGGATCATGATGGTCGAGGGAAGTATCGCCTCGCTGGCGGTGGTGCTTCAAGGTACAGAACCTGCGGGCTTCCAAAGCTTACTCCTGGAACAAGTGAGTACCCTCCATAATGCCTGTGGGCGGGACTTACGGGCTTTCGATGGCAATCCCTTGAGCGCCAGCACAATTTTGCCCTTCCTAAAACCGCTGTTGGAGGTATAAGTTGATTCAGCGTAAGGTTTGTCTCGTCGGGGACTTTGCAGTTGGGAAGACGAGTCTCTTCAGTCGCTTTGTCTACAACCGCTTTTCCGAAAGCTATATGACGACCATTGGGGTCCGCCTCCAGCGCAAAGTTATGCTCGTGGAAGGTCAAGAGCTAACCTTGATTCTGTGGGATACTGAAGGGGGCCAAGATAGCACAGCGGTCAAGCGGACCTACTTAGGGGGGGCCGGCGGCGCGATTGTGGTTTGCGACCTAACCCGTGAAAGTAGTATTCGCCATTGGCCGGATTACATTCAGCTTCTGCGGCAGATCAACCCCACCATTCTTCTAACCCTGGCGGCGAACAAAGTCGACCTTCTTTCCCCCACCCATCCTCACCGAACTTTGGCGCAACAGATCGCCCAAGAAGCCAAGATTCCGCTCATCTTCACCAGCGCTAATACGGGGGAGCAGGTTGAAAACCTCTTCCAAACTTTGGCTAAGGAGTTGTTGCGTGCTGAAGTATTCCACTGATAAAACCCTAGTGCCTTTCTTCCCCCCTCCCGAAGAGCTTTCCCTGCTCATTATGGGGTATATCCTCTGTGATGCCGATCTAAAGATTGAAGGGGCCAGTAAGTCAGCGGCCCCCTTACTTGATCTGCCTCCCGAAGCTTTGCAGAAGGGGCAATCCCTCTTCAAAGTCTGCCTCCCTTTGGTGGGTAACGAAGCCCAAATCGAGGCTATTCGGGCTGGGCAGTTGGAGCATCTCTTGCTGGAGCAGGTCAACTTAGAGCGCCAGGGGGCCAAAAGTCGCTACCTCAACTTGTGCCTCCTCCTGCAACCCCCAGGCTTCATTTTGCTGTTGAGCGATGTGAGTCAAGCTAGTTTGCAACAGCAACAGGTCTGTCAACAGCACAACGAGTTGCTTCTCCTGCACGAGAAGTTAGTTCTGCAAAATGATCAATTGCAATCCTTGAATCGAGAGCTAGGGGAATTATCCCAGCGCAAATCGGATATGTTGGCGATTGCGACGCATGATCTGCGCTCCCCCCTAAGCGGGATTATCGCCTACGCTGATTTGCTGCTCGATGAGAGTATCTTTGACCCCCTCACGCCCGACCAGCGGCTGCCCATTGAATCGATTCAGCGCCAGGGCAAGAATATGTTAGACCTTGTTGACACCCTCCTTGACCTGCGCCGTTTGGATTCCTCCGAACCTCAACACCAGAACACCATTAACTTAGATATGTTAGTGCAATGGGTAATCCGCTCCCTCCAAGACCAAGCTAAACTGGCGGAAGTTACCGTTACCTATCAGGGCGCAGAACAGCCCTTCGTGGTTTTAGGGGATAGCGAGGTTTTGCAGCAGGCCGTGGGCAACCTTCTTAGCAATGGGCTGAAGTATACGGGGCGCGGGGGCGAAATAAGACTCCGCCTCTTTGTCCCTCCTGCGCTTCCAGACCTTCTTCCCCCACTCGACCCTACCTTAACTTGGGGTTGCCTGACCGTCACGGATAATGGCCCAGGCATTGCTCCCGATGATATGCCCCATATCTTTGAGCCGTTTTTTCGCACTAAAGAGGTTCGCTTGAGTGGCCTGCCTGGCAGCGGTTTGGGGTTGACGATTGTCCAAAAGGCCATTCACCAGCATGGCGGGCGCGTGATTGCTCAAAGTCAGCTTAAAGAGGGAACCACCTTTACGATCTTTCTGCCCTACGTTAACCAAGAAGCTGAATAGGAAAGCTTGCTTAGGCAAGTACTTAATCTACCCTTTACGGTCTCGCAGGCCGCAAAGGGCTTTTCATTTCTTCCATTCCCAGACCTTAAAGCTTCAATGCGTTTTTGAATAAGCATCATGCTGTGGTTTGCGCTCCTTCACAAAACAGATTCCTTCGTGAGCAGGGAGATTGCCTTTAGAACGCTCTTCCAAAATCACAGCAGCCGCATAGACTTTCAGTGCTGTGTCAAGGTTAAGAGAGTATTTGTAAGCTATTGCAAGTGATTTTCTGAAAGATTGGGATATTCTAAACTTGTGAGATAGGTCATGAAAAAGCTTGAAAATACAGTATAGGGCAATAACAGCACCAAAAGCACCACCAAAATTTTGATTTAGAAGAGAGAAAAGATAGATTGAAAGGGCAATAAAGACAAGGGCAACACCTTTGATAATTTCAAGAATGAGGTTTTTGGTATATTTACGAGCAGAATCCGAGTCCTTTACCTGATTATTAGTGATAAGGCCGACAAAAGTGAGGATGTGATTACTAGAAAAAGCCATTCTGCGAGCATCGTCAAGAGCAATAGCACGAAAATTGCCTAATTCTTCACTACCTATAATTCCGAATCCATACGCACCTATGAATTCGATAGCTTGATTAAAATTCAAAGCGCACGCCTGGGCAAAATCATAGATCTTAGCAAGATCAGGGAATTCTTTTAGCTCGCTGGCGATTCTTTCATGGATTACCTCTGGAATTACTGGCTTTTCAATCCAAATAGGGCAATAATCTTTGCCTGAAATGGCCCAATAACATTTGCCTTCTACAAGACGAATTTGATCGGATTCTTCAATTCGAGGCAGTCGATAATGCCACTTTCTGTCTCTATCGCGTTGCGTGAGCCATGCACAGAAAGCAGCAGCAGAAAATGGATCTAACCCCAAAATTGGCTTTCTGATTAGCTTCTGAGGAACGCCGTCATAAAACACCTTATGCTCAACCAGCACAAAAAGCCGATATTCAACATGGGTAACTAGTGAACTCTTGGCATAAGTATTGTTCCCAATATAATCCATTTCCTTTAACCACTGATCAAGAAGAGTCTCAGCGGCCATGCGATATTCCTCTGGACTGTGGGATTCAATATATTCGGCGAGAGCTTTGTCAACCCGATTACATACTTCCCGTTTCACTTTCATCCGTCTCGCTCCTACAATCCAATGCCAGCCTCATCGCAACTTTGGAAGAGAATTTCCCTTGAGGATTGAAACATGCCTCAACAACAGTGTCGGCATCGCCTTGAGTTGCATACAAAAAGAGGGTTTCGCGCCACCAAGCACTATTCACTCGATTGACTAAATCGTTTTGAATGAGGTTATGTTCCTTCATCTGCACGGATGCTAAGAACTCTTGAAATGTAAGATGAGCGAAATGATAAACTCCACTGCTAAGTTCCAAAAGTAAAGCGCTCCGTTTCTCAATCCAATCCAAGAATTCCTTTGGTTCAACAGGTTTACTAACCTTGCTTAATGGTTGACGAATGATAACTAGAGCATCACCGAGCGCAATTTGACTTTGTTGATGCTCCATCATATGATACGCTAAGTGTTGCAAAACCTGTTGACTCTCTTCTGCGGGCAGGATAGCTGACAAATTACGGCTTTCATCACGCTTACTCAAGAAAACCCTACAAATGTCAGAGTAGAGATCGACACGCCTCTCAGGAAGTTCTTTTTGAAAGCGATGCACCGTGGCAATCATAGTCAAAAGAAGAGGATTACGGGCCATTTCGTCTAAGGCTGGTTTTTTGATTAACCGCTGGAATAAGTCTCCAGCTTTCTGTTGGGCTTCCTGCCGTACACTTTGGTCATCTTTGCCTGCGTCTCTTCGTTCATTGGCCAAATACCAATTTTGGATGAAAGTGCGAACTTGCTCGCTGGTAAACTCTAAAATCTCCAAAACTTTTACCCTGTTGAGGGGATTATCACTGTAGCCATGTTTACGAGAGGTAATTATAAAGTGACTGTTCCCATACGTAGACATTTGCTGATCAACCCAATCCACAACAGCTTTACGTTTCTCTTTATCAGGGATTTCATCTAAGCCATCAAGCATCACGAGGCAATCTCCCTGTTCCAAAGACTTGAGAAAAAAGTTTTCAGGCTGGTCTCCAGGTAGGTTTTTGACACTCTCCTGAATGATTTGAACCAGAGAGATTTTGGGATTATCCTTAATTTCATCGGCACACGAGCGCAAGAAGAGGAATATAGGTAGCCATTTTGCTACAGTTTGTTTTTGTTGTTGATTCTGTACCCTTTCTTGAGCTAATGCAAGAGTCACTTCTTTTATTAAGGTGGTTTTCCCGCTTCCAGGCGCACCAAGAATGACGAAATTATCATGTCGCTTTTTTCCCCTCCCAAAGAATGGTTCTGATGGTGTTGTTAGAAATGTCCAAATGTCGTTGCTCCTTTGTCGGAGTTCTGTTGGTGTCTTATGGATTGGATTTGCTGAAATATCATGGTACGGGGTATTAGACACTTCCAATTGCACAAAGATTTGCTCCAATCCAAGAGGATAGCTAGTCGTAGGAAGTCCTCTTAGATCGATAAACTTATACTGATCAACAAGATATTCTAAATATCGTTTCCGATATTTAGAATCAGGATTCAGGTTTAACTTTGGTTTTTTACCGCTTTCGACTATTTGGTAACCCAAAATACATATTACACATAGTATAGCCCCTATTATCATCACTACCCAGCCATATTTCTCTCCATAGTCAGTGAAATTTAAAAGTCTCACGACATATTCCATTGCCCCTGAAAGCGAAAGGATAGTTCCTACCACTAATTTCAGCCAATTCGGTATCTTCATTGCGCTGTTCCTTCTAAATGGGCAATCACTTCAATTGCCCAAAAGCATAGACGATCTCGTGCAATTCTAACACAAATCCTTCCCAAAAGATCAGGCCCATGATGAGCTTGGCGCTTATTTTGCCCCACCGATACCGTTCAAATTCCCCCAAAAGCAGACCGCTTAAAAGCGCTAAAGCTGGTAGAAGGTAGAGAACGTCTTTGAGAATGAAGGTAACAACATACTTACTTGCCAAAGCCATTGGAAGGTAGGTAAGAAACCAAGCAATGAGGAGCAGACGAGCATACCTTCGGCGCTCATGCCCTTGCTTCGCCGCCAGCAGAAATGCTCCACCCGTCGCCAACCCTAAAACTTCTAAGCCATACTTTAGCTGAAGGGGCCGCCAGATTGGTTTCAAAAGCTGTTGGTAAAGGTCAAAAGAAGTACCTTTTGGCTGGTGAACAGTCAAGCGTTCGGCCAGCACGGGAAGCGTTTTCTGGAACATTGCGGGAATATGCCAACCATAGTAGAGAAGGGTTGCCATTCCCAAAGCTGTTAAACCGATCAGAAAGGTTGGTTTGGTTGCAGGATCACGTTGGCAAAGGAGCAAAAGCAACAAGATCGCCCAGGTTGTCCCTAAGAAAAGGAGCGCCGTAGGGTAGGCGAGGAAAGTCAAAGTAAGGCTAAAGGTCAGCAAGATTTGCACTCGACGCTCGTGAAGGTTGGAAACGCAAGCCAGCCAAGCTACAATTGCCGCAAGGGCCAAGCTTTGCCCCAACAAAGTCGGGAACAAACCCCACGAGACCGCCACCAACAGACCAAAGGGCAAAGTTGCGGCCAGGAACGCTGCTTGGCTTGCGCCCCGCCAACTTCCACCGCCTAACCTTACAAAGATCCCCGTCAACAGAACGGCTAAAGCATCGGCGAAGCTGCTAAAGGACATCATGCCTAAGTTGTCAGCATCACCTTTCAAGAAGGTAAACGGTGCAGTTAGCACGTAATAGAGGGGCGAGTAGGGAATCGGAATATCGGCTTGCCACTGAGTTGGTGTTAGGGAAGGGTTGGGGAGAAAAAGCATGAGAAACTTTCCATCCCGTACCATTGAAGCTCTGGCCAGATGAAAGCGGATGTCGCTAATAAAGTTCAAAGGGTAAGCCATTCCCCCAAAGCGCAGAAGAAAAGCTAAGAGAACTGCCGTCGCCAGAGGCCTTTGGCTTTGCAAAGGCGAGGGAAGTAGACCTTTAGGCAAGCGCCGCAAGAGAAATTCGCTTCCCAACCCTATCATTCCCCCCAGCGCCAGAACTAAAACCAGTCTGCCTGTATAATCGGTGAGCATGAGCCGCCAGGCTCCGTTATCTAGCAGGAGAAGGATGGCGCAACTTGGGGCAAAGGTAGCTCCCACTACGTTCCCTACTCTCTCCCGCCGCCAGGCCCAGCTTGCCAACAGGATGACCAAAGTGGTACTTAGGCCGAGCAGAAGGGCTTGGCCAAGGGGCGGCGCATTCCTTTCTCCTTGCACCTTTACCCAATCTAAAACCAACCCTCGCTCCCGCCGATCTACTAAACTTGTCTGCTTTGGGGCCAGCAGCGAAATGGTCAGATCGCCACTCCAGGAATCGGGAACAGGAAGAAGCGCAAGGTCTTGCCAACCAGTGCGAAGGGTAAGCGAAATTGGACCCTTTCCCAAATCAAGTTGCACCTTCTGCCCCACGTAATCTCCATGCACCCGCAACCCCAGCGCTGAAACCTTCCCTGCACCTGGTAAAATCAAAGCTGCTTCAGGCCGCGACCAGCGAAAACTTACTTGCTGACCTTTGCTATACTCTGCATTGTGGAAGTTGCGTAAGTAGGGTGCATCCCAAAGACCCCCAAAATCTATTTGGGTGGCCCACGGTTGCGCTAAAACTAACGCAAAAAAGAGGGTTGCCAGGAAACCTCCCAGCAACCCTTGCCCTAAAGGTTGTTTGAACATCTTGATCCTTTGTTTGTAAAGTTAAGTTTTGGCTCTGGGGCGGGCCGCG
>DCSM01000074.1:5236-7345 GCA_002325605.1 Chloroflexaceae bacterium UBA1466 | reverse complement strand
GCCCGCCCCACCTGACCCTTCTCCCTACCGTGGCGACCAGACGGGGTAGGATTCTGCTTCTGTGTTGTTAGTCAAACGAGTTGGCTCAGAACCGTCAGCGTTCATCACATATATCTATCACTTCTATCCTTATCAGAAGCGAAAACAATTTTGCTTCCATCTGGTGACCATGCCAGATCTAAATCATTTACACTTTTAAGGACTAATTCCCCTGAACCATCAATCTTTCTTTATCAAGTGAATTAGGTGATCAATTTGAGCAATAAAAGCAAAATTTGTCCCATCATGATTCATCAAATAGATGAAAGCTTCTGAAATAAAGGCAATTTTACCTTTACTTGCAGGTTGCGGATTAAGAGTGGGCGTAGCAGTAGGCACTGCTGCCGATTATCCATTTGTTTCCTGCCTTCCTTTTCCAAAATAAAATACCCTAAAAGAATAGCGCGATTATAGCATATTTCTCCTGAGAGACTAGCAGAAGCAAGCTAAAAAACTCATTTCGGGCCCCAGCGCGCGAGGCCTGGCCAAGCCAAAGCAGGTTTGATTTCGGCATGGGAGAAAGCACACTTGGCTTCTAAATGGTTTTAAGCTATAATGGAGAGAAGCTTGTCGGGCGACCCAGCCTGGCTGTCTCTGAGCTTGGCGAAGGTACGCTAAAATAGTGCCTTTAGGCAGGCAGAATTATCATCCTAACTCAATGTTCAGCCAAGAGACCCCATTGGAATGGGGAAAAGAAACTCTTTGCTGGCGGCCTCTTAGAATGGAGCAAAAGGTTGTTGAAAGTTCAGACGGCGAAACTTCCCAAAAGTTTGTTGCAGGTGGATGTTGAACTTGACCACGAACGGGTTGAAAAGGGCTTGAATCGGGCGGCCCAGCGCATCTCGCAGAAATACAATGTGCCAGGGTTTCGCAAAGGGAAAGCGCCTCGGTTCATCATCGAAAACTATTTTGGGCGGGAGATGATCCTGGAAGAAGCTTCGCAGGACTTGGTCAGTCGTGGGCTTCAGGAAGCGATGGAGCAGGAAAAGATCACCCCCGTAGGCACGCCTACTTTGATTTCTATTGACCCAGCGGAGCCTTTTAGTTTCCGCGTGAACGTGCCCATTTCGCCTACCGTCAAGTTGCCTAATTATCACACAATGCGGTTGCCGTTGGAAATCGAAACGCTGACCCCTGAAATGCTGGAGCAAGCGTTGGCGGGGCTACGCGAGAAGCACGTTTCGCTGCGCGAATTGGATGCCCCACGCCCCGCGCAAACGGGCGACCAAATTACGGCTAAACTGCGAAGTTTTCTGGAAGATGAACCCCTTGATGAGCCTTCCGTAGACGAGGATGAGCCTGAATCAGAGATCGTGCTGGAAGAAAACCGCATTTTAGTTGAACTCTATCAAGGTTTATTGGGGATCAATCTGGGCGAAGAGCGCGTTATCACTGCTTGTATCCCTGATGATCATCCAAATGTCGACCTGCGCGGAAAAAATATCACGTTCAAAGTTACTATTTCCAACATCCGCGAGCGCATTTTGCCAAGCTGGGAAGAATTGCCTGGCTTAGAAAATACGACGGAAACCGCTGAAGAATTCCACCAGCGGATAGAGCAGGCTTTGGGAGAAAAGCTCCGTTTTGAAGCCGAACACAAGCTCTTTGATACTTTGATTGATCAGATCATTGCTCAGACCGAATATGACATCCCTGATGCGATGCTTGAGAACGTTGCGGATCGAATTCTGGAGAATCAAGGCGAAGAATTCAAGCGTTATGGCACAACTTTAGAGCAAGTTTTGAAGGAACAAGGCATTAGCCGTGATGCTGCTCGCCAACAAGTTATGCCTGAAGCTGAACATCAAGCGCAATTGCAATTGGCAATGGTCGAAGTTGCTAATCAGGAGGGGATTGTCGTTAGTGAAGCGGACATCAAGGCCGAAGCCGAAAGTTGGCTCAAGACCTACTATCAAGACCAGGATATGTCCGCCGCGCTGCAAAATTTGCCCCAACAATTTTTGCAAGGAATGGCCGATGCGGTCTTTCAACGCAAAGTCCGGCAATGCCTAGTCGCAATTGCCACCAGCCCTGAAGCAGAAGGCGAAGGAGCGCCCGAAGCTGAGGCCG